>CAZXLA010000020.1:0-14514 GCA_964641895.1 uncultured Tepidisphaeraceae bacterium | reverse complement strand
AAACTCCGAATCATCACCTGCGGCATGGTCGGCTCGCACCCGCTGGGCGGGGTGGCGTGGGATTATTTCCATTACCTGCTGGCGCTGGCCGAGCTTGGTCACGACGTCTACTACCACGAAGACACGTGGTGCTGGGTGAACGATCCCGTGCTCGGTTATCCGACCGATGCGTCGCCGTACGCGGTCGATTACTTCACAAACTTCTTCGACAAGCACGCGCCGCATCTCAAGGATCGCTGGCACTACTTTCATCTGCACGATCAGCACTTTGGGATGACTAAGGAGCAATTCGATGAAGTCGCCCGAACCGCCGACGTGTTCTTAAACGTCAGCGGCGCTTCGATGATTCCGGATCAGCTCAATCCGCGTGCCATCAAAGTCTTTATGGATACCGATCCAGGCTACAACCAGATCGTCATGGCCACCAAGCCGTCGTGGAGCAAGAACGTGGAAGGGTGGATTCAGCAGGTTCGCGATCACGACCGCCACCTCACTTATGCCGAGAATATTTACGGCGACGATTGCCTCATCCCCCGTTTCGATTTCGATTGGCGACCGACGCGCTGTGTGGTCACGCTCGAACCGTGGCGGCAGTTTCGCGATCGCAAGCTGCCGCCCAGCGCGCCATATACCACCGTGATGAGCTGGACGTACTTCAAGGGCCCGCTGATTTGGAACGGCGTGGAGTACGGCGCCAAAGCGCCGGAGTTTGAACGGTTCATCGACCTTCCCAAGCATGTCAATCTTCCGCTCACCGTCGCGGCGGCGGGGTATCATAAGCCGACCAAGACGATTGATGACGCAGGGTGGCTGCAGGTGGAAGCCAAGGCGGCCTCGCTCACACCGCAGGATTATTTAGACTTTATTGCAAATTCGGCGGGCGAATGGTCGATCGCCAAAAACTGCTACGTCGGCCCACGCACGGGTTGGTTCAGTTGCCGCACCGCGTGCTACCTGGCCGCCGGCAAGCCCGCGGTGGTGCAGGATACGGGGTGGAGCAAATTTGTTCCCGCCGGCCAAGGCGTGCTTGCGTTTACCACGATGGAGGAAGCCGTCGCCGGCCTTGAAGCCGTCGCCGCTGACCCGGTAAAACATCGCGCCGCGGCCTATGACATCGCGCGTGAGTACTTAGCGCCCGATCGCGTTCTGCCGCCGATGCTTGAGACCATTTTTTCGACCATTCGAAATACTGCACACCTTCCGCCGTCCAAAAGCCCCCTCCCTGGCCCTCCCCTGGCGTACCGGGAGAGGGAATAAAAATCATGAAAATTGTGGTGGCGGGGTATATTGTCGGGTATCCGCTGGGGGGGATGACGTGGCATCATCTGAACTACGTTCTGGGTCTGTCGGCGATGGGGCATGAGGTGACCTACCTCGAAGACGGCGCGCACTTCTCGCCGTATGACCCGACGACGGAGACCACGGGCATCGCTACTTACGGCCTGAATTACCTGAAACACACTCTAGAGAATTACGGCCACGCCGATCTTCCGTGGCATTATCGGTTCGGTCCTGTCGCCGAGGGCCTGACGATCGCGGAGATGAATCATCGGCTGCGCGAGGCCGATTTACTCATTTGCGTCAGCGGCGTGACGCCGTTGGATTGGTACGATCGCCCGAAACGCACGCTTGTTATCGATACCGATCCGGTTTTTACGCAATTGCGCATGGCCGGCGACGAGTCGTTCCGAAATTACTACAAATCATTCACGCACGCGGCGACTTTCGGGAAACTGATCGGTACCTCGCTTTCGCCGTTGCCCACTCATGGGATTGATTGGATTCCCACCTGTCAGCCGGTGGTGCAACGATTCTGGCCGGCGGTGCCGAGTCAGCCTGGAACCGGCGACGACCGGCGCTTCACCACCATTGGCAAGTGGGAGCACGCATCCAACCGCACGGTCGAGTTCGAAGGAAGGCAGTTCGCCAGCACGAAAGCAAGCGAATGGCTGAAGCTCATCGAGCTGCCAGGGCGGACTCAATGGACGCTTGAGATGGCAACAGACAAACTTCCACCGGCCACCCGACAAGCTTTTGTTGAACACGGTTGGGAATTCGAGAATCCGTTTACGGCGTCGCGCGATACGGATGCGTTCAAGAACTACATCGCGTCGTCGGCGGGGGAGTTGACGGTCGCCAAGCAGATTTACGTCGATTTGCCCAGCGGATGGTTCAGCGACCGCAGCGCGTGCTACCTGATGTGCGGCCGCCCTGTGGTGACGCAATCCACCGGCTTCGAACACTGGCTGCCGACCGGGGAAGGGCTATTCGCGTTCAAAACCATCAACGAGGCGGCGGCCGCGCTGGAGACGATTCACGTCGACCATCAACGTCATTGCAAAGCTGCTCGGCGGATTGCTGAAGAGCACTTTAATTCCGACAAAGTGCTTCAGGCGCTAATCGATCGCGTGATGTCGTAAACAATCAGCGGTCGTGCCGCGCGAGCACCTGTTGATAAAAGCGTTCGGTTTTCTCTGCCAACACCGGCTAGGCGTACTCGCGACGCACAAACTCGAGCGACGCGCCTCCAATTGCAGCAGCGTGATCAGGGTGATCGAGCAAATACTGCAAGTGCCGCGTCAGCAGATCGATGTTGCCTACATCAAAGAACAGGTCGTACCCGCGCACGCGCCACAGCAATTCCCGGTGCGGGGGGATATCGCTTGCCACCGCGCATGTGCCGCGTTCCATGCATTCCAGCAGGCTCGACGGCAGGCCTTCTAACCCGCTCGCCGTCACATAAAATGCAGCCTTTTCGGTGAGAACCACGCGACCGGTTGCGTGTCCCGCTCGTTCAAGCGATGCCCCATAGTCGACCGTCGTTTTGCCTTCGACGAAGTGACAAAAGAAAACAAAAACGAAGTGCGTCTTAGGCCGGCGCCGGCTCCACGGTGGCAGTCATGGCGCCCTGGCAGCCGGCGATGCGCCAATCGCCGCCGTAGGCGTGAATTTGATCACGTTTTAGTTCGGCAAGCTCGCGATGGGTGGTGATAACAATAACCCGCCCCGTGTTTGTCACCTCGTCGGCGATCTTAAAACCTCTTTCCGACGGGTAGGCAAACAGCGATCGCATCATTTCGATGACATAGGCATACGTGTGTTCGTTGTCGTCCAACAGCACAACATTGTACGGCGGAAGCTTCTCCACCCGCGGCGTGGTTTTCACGGCGGGCTTTTGCTTCGATTTCTTCTGCGGTTTGGTTTGAACTTCGTTTGCCATCAGTGTCACCACCAAGCAGAACCCAACAAGGCTGCCGATGCAAGGAAATTGTCTCGAATGGGGAGTTGATTAAATCGCTTTCAGGTGAAACGCCATGAGCATCGGCCAGTTGGCATACTTCTGGGCACGGGGTCGGAGGCGGATGAGTTGTTCATCCACGCTGCGCTCGATCATCTCCTGCACCTGCCAGCCGGCGCGGACGATCGCCATTACGTAGTCGCTTGTGGTGTTCTCTTCGCTACCGCAGTGAACTTTGTCAGCCGTGACAGGGTCGGTGAACCGGGCCTGAACGCCGATGAGCGACATCGCCGGATGCATCACCGAAACCGCCGCCCAACCCCCGTGGCGGCAAACACGGCGCATTTCGCGGAAGAGCAATCCCGGATCACGAATGTGGTCGAGCACCAGGCCGCACACGATTCGGTCGAACGACGCCTCAGCAAATGGCATCGGCTTCGCAAGGTCGTGTGTTTGAAACGTCACTCCGCGGCAGGCTGCTTTGGCTTTGGCTTGATCGAGCATTCCCTGCGAGAAATCAATCGCTGTCACTGTCGCGCCGGCGGCGGCGAGATAGGCCGTGTGCCTGCCCGTCCCACAGCCGACGTCCAGCGCGTGCAACCCGGCGACGTTGCCAATCAGCCGCCGCATCACCGGCTCTTCGATCGTAACCAGCGGGTTGTCGTCGGCATCGTAAAGTTGCGACCAGCGGTCGTAGCCGGCCTGTGTTTGCTGTACCGCGTCGGTAGCCGGTGAGCCGCGCGGTGGGGTTGGAACGCAAGACATAGCGGGTGAGGCTAAGCAACAATTGTGTTTCGTCAATCTTGCGTCGGCCGATGGCAATTGTTGCAGTCGCGGCGGCGGGGGTGGTAGCCTGACCGCGGGATGCGAGGCTCACGCACTCGGTTTATGCATGTCGACTGACGCTCGAACCAAAACCAGACCGGCGGCCGGAGTGCTGTTTGGCATCGCGCTGGGCGACGCCATGGGCGCGGCGGCGGAGTTTCTGCCGTTTGATGAAATCCTGCAGCAGTTCGGCCCGACCGGTCCGGAAAAGCCCGGCGCGCAAGTGACCGACGATACCCAGATGACCCTGGCCGTCGCCGAGGCGTTGATCGAATGCGCCCGCCCGTTCACGCCGGCGGGGCTTGAAAAGTCCCTGCGCAAGTGGTTCGTTCGCTGGAACGAAAGCCCCGACAACAACCGCGCGCCCGGAACAAGCTGCGTGCGCAGTTGCCTGAGCCTGGCCGAGGGGTATGACTGGCTCGACGCCACCGCCATCAACAGTAAGGGGTGCGGCGCGAATATGCGGGTGGCGCCAGTCGCGTTCCTGAACTTTGATCGAGATGGCGTCACGGCACGGCTGCGCAGCCAGATCGCGCAGTTTCAGGCGGCCCTCACGCACGGCCATCCCACCGCCCTGGCCGCCGCCGATTTAACCGCGGCCGCGATCGCCGATTTGCTGGCCGACGGCGACCCGGCCGATCTTCTCGATCGCCTGCGCGAGTACGCCGTCGCACAATCAAATGTTTATCATGGTCGCTGGCTCGATCGCCTGTGGGATCGTCCGGGCATTGAAAGTCCGCAGGCATACATTCGCGAGGGCTGGCGGCAGTGTATTGCCGCACTGGAATGGGTCGAAGACGGCCTGTCGCGCGACCGCCTTCCCGCCGATGTGTGTCTGGTCACCGGCGAGGGCTGGGTGGCCGAGGAAGCCTTGGCGTGCGCGCTGCTGTGCTTCCTCACCCACGCACACGACGGCGTAGCGGCGATTCGGCGGGCATCGTTAACCAGCGGCGACAGCGATTCCATAGCAGCCATCACCGGCGCGTTTTCCGGCGCGCATCTCGGTATCGAGGCCTGGCCGGTCGAGTGGATGGAAGAGATAGAATACGCTGACCGGCTTTCGCGGGTGGCTGAAACATGGGATCATTCGGCATGAACCGTTCGGGAATCGAAACGCTTTATCAAGGCAAGCACCTGAACCTGGTACGTGCCGATCGATGGGAGTACGCCACGCGCGTCGGCGCGAGCGGCGTCGTGGGCATTCTGGCCGTTACGCCGGAGCGCAAACTGCTCCTTGTGGAGCAATACCGCAAGCCTGTAGATCGCCATGTGATCGAGTTGCCCGCCGGCCTGGCTGGTGATCGGGCCGATGCACAAGATGAAGCGTTGGCCGTCGCCGCGCGACGGGAATTGCTCGAAGAAACCGGCTACGACGCGGATCGATTCGAACTGCTGTCGCGCGGCCCGTCGTCGGCGGGGCTGACCGATGAAACGGTGGTGCTCTATCGCGCGTACAACCTGAAGAAGGTATCAGCCGGCGGGGGCGATGCGACTGAGGACATCGTTGTTCATGAAGTTCCGCTCAACATCGCCGGAAAGTGGCTGGCGGATCGGGCGAAGGGTAATCGGTTGATCGATTTCAAGGTCTTCGCGGGTCTTTGGTTTATCGAACACGAGGATTGGTCGAAATGACCGCCGCCGCAGCCAGCCATGATCTGATCGCACGCATCAAGGGCGGCGATGCGCGGGCGTACGAACAGCTTCTTGGCGAGTTTGGTCCGAGGTTGCTGGCCACGGCCAACCGCATGTGCCGCAGCGACGCCGATGCCGCCGATGTTCTGCAGGATGCGATGGTGCTGTGCGGTGCGCGATTCAATGTTCTCGTTCCTGCCAATACTTTAGGAAAGCCTCGGCGTTTTCGCGCCCCATGTAGCGCATCAGCATCGGCCGATCGACCTTGGTTAAGTCGGCCAGCATCAGCCCGTCGAGCACATCGCCAAAATCCGGGTCGACGTTAAATGCGAGCAGCTTTGCGTTGAGTTTCAAATACTGCCGCAGCAAGATCGGCATCGCGGCGCGGTCGGATTCGATTTCGCTGACCAGCTCATCGACGTCCTCAATACGCTTCACCGAAGTGCCGGCAAGTTCCCGCTCGATCTCACGGAAATGCCCGAACTTCGGCGGGTTGCGGGGTGTGACGAGCTTCTGCAGATCGGGCGCGGCGCCGTTTTCTTTCAGGAACTCCATTAACAAATGCTTGCTCAACGATTGATAGTCGTTGCTGATGCTCACCGGGCCGAACATGATCTTATAGCGAGGGTGGGCGGCGATGAATCGGCTGATGCCGCGCCACAGCAGCATCAGCGGCGCATACTCCTTCTGATACTCCGGCCGAACGAACGAGCGGCCCAGCTCGATGGCCGGACCCATCTCGTCGAGCAGTGCACGCCGGTATTTGAACAGCGTGCTGGTATAAAGCCCGCTGATCCCACGGCGGTCGATGATTTCGTCGCTCAGGCCCAGCCGGTACGCGCCGACAATCTGCTTCCGTTCGCGGTTCCAGACGAACAGATGCAGGTAGTCGGCGTCAAACTCATCCAAATCAACGGCACGGCCGGTGCCCTCGCCCACGCGGCGGAAGGTGTGCTCGCGTAACCGGCCGATTTCATGCAGCACCGATGGAATCTCGCCCGCTGCGGCGTAGTGAACGGCGTATTCATGCACGTCACCGAGGAAATGAGCCGGAGGCAGGGCGGCAATCTCCCGCTCCAATAATTCAACCGCGGGCGCATCGGCGATCGGTTGATCGTGGCGCCGGCGGATGCGCGCATCGCCGGCGTGGCGTGGCGTCCCAGCATCACAACTGGCGTGCATGCGCGCGCGGAGAATGTAGGTGCGAAGACGGAGATATTCAGTGAGCGATGCGGCCGACTCGAACTTGCAGATGCGGCGCCCGGGAATCACGCTCCCGACGGCAAACCGCATCTCGGTGTTGCGTCGCTTCTTCACCTCGCGCGCCAGCAAAATCGTGCGTAGCTTCGGATGGATAAGACCCGCGAGTTGGAATAACGCCGAGTTGTGCCCGTCAAAAAAAAGCGGCAGCACCGCAGCACCGCTGGCTTGTGCCAGCCGTGCGATGGCGGTACTCCACGGGCCGTCGGTCACGTGTCGCCGACGAATCGTAAGGTGGGACACTTCGCCGGCCGGGAAGACGCCAAGGCATCCACCGGCTTTCAACCAGCGAATCGCCGCCTTGGTTGCCGAGAGATTGCGTGCCGGCGCATCGGGCGCGCCAAAGTTGTCGACGAAGAAGAAATCGTGCCGATACGCTTCCATGCGCTGGAGCATGATCGAACCAAAGAGCTTTACATCGCTCCGCACCCGCCGGAGGAGCGAATTGAGCACCAGTCCATCAACGCCACCGAACGGATGGTTGGCGACGACGATCAGCGGTCCGGTCGCGGGAATTCCGGCGAGTCTTGCATCGTTGGCGTCATACGAGGCGTTTAGAAATCCCAGAGCGCCGTCTGAAAAGTGCGCGCTGGGCGCTGCCGCCGCCCCGGCGAAGTAGACACTGTTCAGGTGTCGCAGCGCCAGGGCGCGTTCGACCAACCCAATCGCCGCGTTGACCAGCGGGCGGGCGAACGGGTTGGTGAAGCGATTTTGGAGGCTGTACGGGCCGGGCTGCATCGTTGGCGTCTTCTGGTTAGATTACACTAACTCAGTTGAGGATTCAGCGTACACACCATCAACGGGCGTTCGCGCGTGCCGAAATCAATCAAAAATTGCACCAAGAGCGTACTAATCGGCGGGAGAAGTACAATCTGATCGCAGGGGCGATCATTAAGAAGGTGCGAACATGAGGTTTCTGGTAACCGCCGGCAACACGCGTGAGATGATTGATCGCGTGCGCGATTGGGGCAACATTTTCACAGGCAACACGGGCCGATCGATCGCCGAAGCCCTGACGTCGCTCGGCCGCGTCGATCTGCTGACGAGCAACGCCCAGCACGCCGACCAACTGTTGGCCACACGTCACATCGAGGTTACGGTGTTCCGAAGCCACACCGACCTGCGGAGGTTGCTCGCGGAAAAAGTGACAGCGGCCCCCCATTACGACGCAATCTTCATGACCGCCGCCGTGGCTGATTACGTGCCGACCGCTGTATATAGTGTGCTAGAGCAGCATCCACTGGCCGACGGTCGCGAGGCATGGGTGGTGCAGAACGTGTCGGCGGGAAAAATAAAGAGCAATTTTGATTCGATTGCCGTGCTCGGTTCGCGCACGCAAAAGCTGGTCGACCTGTTCCGCACCGACTGGAACTACCGCGGCCTGCTGGTGAAGTTCAAGCTGGAGGTGGGCTTGTCGGAGGACCAGCTAATCGCAGTCGCCCAAGTGAGTCGCCGGGCAAGCCATGCCGATTACATTGTCGCCAACACGCTGGAGATGGTCGCCGGCGAAAACGCCGGGGCATGGCTGCTCGGCGATGAAGTGTGCGAGCGCGTTCCACGCCACGCGCTGGCCGCGCGTCTCGTGCAGTTGATTCCGGCGAGCGCGCCTTAGCAGACTTCGTCAAGCACTTTATCGGCGACATAGATCGGCACGGTGGTCGCAATCCCCAGCGCGATGGCATCGCTTGGCCGGCTGTCGATGCTCACGGTGTGGCTGTTCTGGCGGATGTGGATCTTCGCGTAGAACGTGTGCAGCTCAAGGTTGGTGATCTCAATTGATTGCACCGTGCCGCCCATTTGCTCGATCACGTTGGCGAGCAGGTCATGCGTCAGCGGCCGGGGGGCGGAAAGGCCCTTGAGCCGGCGGTCGATCGCGAAGGCTTCGTTGTTGCCGATGACGATCGGAAACTGCCGCTCGCCGTCCACCTCGCGGAGCACGATAATCTGCTGCTCGGCGACCTCGTTGATGATGATCTTGTGAAGCTCCATCTGCACAGACATACGGCATACTCCTGATTATAGTTTCGACCGTAAGAGTCCGGCGGAGTTGTGTCAAGGCAAATCGGATTTTGCGCGGTCGGACGGGAACGCCTATGATCGACCATACCACCATCGAACGTCATGGCCACAAGACGAGCACAATCTCCGTTTCGAACGCTGGCGTGGATTGCCGGCGCGGTGGTCGTGTCGCTCTTGGGTGGATGGGCGGTGCTTCGTGCCGTGCGGACAACCGTGGATGTTACCGACGCGGTCGAAGGTCCTGTGGTTCAGGCGTTTTACTCCACCGGCACCATCTCGCCGGTGCGCGAATTCCCGATTCGGGCCAATATCGCCGGCGTTCTTGAACGAGTGAAGGCGGATAAAGGCGACCGGGTGAGGGCCGGCGACGAGCTGGCGGTTGTGTTCGAACCGGCGCTACAGTTTGCGCAGGAAAAGGCGCAGGCAGAACTTGATGAGAAGGTCGCTCGCGCCGATGCGGCACGATCTCCGGTCTTGATGGAATTCGATCGTCGCCTTGACGCCATGACCGGCATGCTCGAAATCGCCGCCCGCGAACAGGCGCGCCAGACGCAGGCACTGGAAGCCAAAGCCGGCTCGCAGGCCGACCTCGATCGCGCGATGGATCGCGTGCGGCTGATGACGATGGATCTGGAAGCGACGCGCGCCCAACGCGCCGCCAAACAGCTTGAATTGGCGCGAGAAACCCAAGTCGCCCGCGCCGCCGTCAACACTGCGAAGTGGAATTTGCAGCAGCAAACGCTTCGAGCGCCGATTGACGGCGTCGTTCTCGATCGGCCGACCAGCCAGGGAACGCGCGTCGCGGTCAACGACACCGTCATGCGCGTCGCCGATGTGACGCCCGCCAACCTCGTCATGCGCGCCGCGGTCGATGAAGAAGACGTGGCGAAGGTCAACGTCGATCAACTTGTGCGACTCACGCTCTATTCGTTTGCCGACGAAGTGTTTGTCGGCAAGGTAATCAAGATTTACGACCAAGCCGATGCGGCCCGCCGCACGTTTGAAGTCGACGTGAAGCTGGATCAAACCAATGAACGCCTGCAGCCGGGCATGACAGGCGAACTCGCGTTCATCATCGCTGAGCGCGCGAAAACGGTCGTCGTTCCCAGCCAGGCGGTGCAGAATGGCGCGGTGTGGGTGATCGACGCCGACGGCGCCCTCGCACGCCGCAACGTGACAATCGGCCTGCGCAGCGTCGAGCGAGCCGAGATTATCAGGGGCATCGCCGCCGGCGATCGCGTGGTGATCAGCCCCGTGGGCACGCTTCAACAAGGAAGCCATGTGAGTACGAAGTTTATTGACCCCCTCGCCGCAACGGGAATGAGCAAGAAAGAGCCGCCGCCCGAAGGGCAGTCGTTCAAGGGAATCCGATGAACACCTTCATTTCAATCCGCTATTTGCTCAGCCACCTGAGGCAATCGGTGGTCTGCATCGCCGGCGTGACGATCAGCGTGATGATGTTTCTCACCATGAGCTCGATGATGCAGGGGTTTCAGGATAAGTTCATCATCGAGACCGTCGAATCGTCGGGCCACATCATCGTTCACGACGAGCCGCGGGAGACCGAAACACAGATTCTTGGCAGGGTGTACAAAGACCCCAACGCCATATTGATCGTCGAAGGCGTGAAGCCACGCGAACAAGTGAAGAAGATTAAGAATCCAACCGGGCTGATCGGCAAGCTGAGGCAGATGCCGGGAATCGTGTCGGCATCCCCCATCGTCAGCGGCGATGCAATCGCGACCTACGGCACCAAGACCTACGGGCTGGCGGTGCAAGGTGTCGATCCCGATCAGCACATTCGCGCCACCACCATTGGCGAAAAGGTCACCCAGGGGAGCTTCCAAAAGCTGAAGAGCACCGCCGACGGCGTGATGCTGGGATGGGGCGTCGCCGCAAACCTGGGGGCGCGCCTCGGCGATAACATCACCCTTTCCACCCCCGGCGGGGGCAGGGCGTATGCGAAGGTTGTTGGCATCTTTGAAACCGGTGTCACGCCTGTCGACTACGGTCGGGCGTACATGTTGATGGGCGATGCCCAGACGCTGCTTGATAAGAAGAACATCATCAACGAAATTGTCCTGCGCACGAGCGATTACAGCCAGGCGCGCGGGCTGGCAGCGCAAGTCGAGGCGATCAGCGGATACAAGGCCGAAGCCTGGCAGGAAGCGAACGCCAACTTTCTGAAGATATTCAAAATCCAGGGCATCATCACCTACTTCATCACCGGCGCGCTGTTGGTGGTGGCGGCGTTCGGTGTATTGAACATCCTCATCATGGCGGTGCTGGAACGGGTGAACGACATCGCCATTCTCAAGAGCTTCGGGCTGAGCCGATCCGACATCACCCACATCTATATCGTCCAGGGTCTGGTGATCGGGTTCATTGGTTCTTCGCTCGGTGTGTTGCTGGGCAAGATCGGCATTGAAGGTCTTCGCAAGCTACCCATTCAGATGGAAGGCCTCGTGAAATCCGACGGCCTGCTGATGAGCGAAAGCGGGGTGATGTACATGCAGGCGTTTTGCGGCGCGATGATCGTCGTACTGCTTGCGGCGGTGTACCCCGCGCGCCGCGCCGCGAAGTACGACCCGGTGGAGGTCATCCGTGGCGCGCATTGATGAGCAGCCGACAGCAGATGGCCGAACGCTGTTAGAAAATAAGGCAAAGCATCGCACCCCGCTTCTGGAGGCACAGAACGTCCATCGACTGCTCGGCGCGTCGGACGCGCAATCGCACATTCTCAAAGGCGTCGATATTTCCATCGACCGCGGCGAATACCTGTCGATTGTCGGCGCATCCGGGTCAGGCAAGAGTACCCTGCTTTATCTGCTCGGGGGGCTTGATCGGCCGAGCAGGGTCGATCAGGAAGGCCGGGCGTTTTCACCCAGCAGCACAATCGTGATTGATGGAGAAGACACGTCTGTGCTCACCGACCAGCAATTGGCCGAGGTGCGGAACGAAAAAGTCGGCTTCGTTTTCCAGTTCCATTATCTGCTAAAGGAATTCACTGCCCAGGAAAATGTGTGCCTACCGATGTTCAAGCTCGGCCGCCTCAGCCGCGGCGATGCGATGGCACGTGGCGCGGCGCTGCTGAAACGGCTGGGGCTGGGTGAGAAGCTCAAACGCCGGGCAAATCGGCTTTCCGGAGGAGAGCAGCAGCGTGTCGCCATCGCGCGGGCGCTGGCCAACGAGCCGGCGGTCCTGCTTGCCGACGAACCGACCGGAAACCTTGATAAGAAGAACAGCGACCTCGTCGCCGACATTTTCGACGAACTCGCCGCCGGAGGGCAAAGCATCGTGATCGTCACCCACGAAATGACGCTGGCCAACCGGGCGCGGCGGCTGGTGCGGATGGATGACGGCACCATCGTCGAGGACCAGCTTCTCCGTCCACGCGACTAATCCGCCTCGATCTTAATATTCCACTCCTTCTCACTCACCTTTTCCAAGGCAAACGCTTTGGCATCCAGCTGCGCGTTGAGTTTTACATCGTCCAACTGCGTGCGCGTCAGGATGGTCCGCGCGGCGTTCATGGTTTCGATCCGGCGCGGAAGAAAATCGCTGCGTTCCACCCACACGTCGATCGACGCAAACTTTCGCGCCAATTCAGTGCCAGGTTTGGGAACCAGTTTCAGATGCGCGGTGTTCGGCGGAGCATCCTGGCCGGCGGGCTGTTCGCTTACTTCAAACTGCTCATAGACCGCTTCCTTGGGCTGGCCGATCGGCAGCGGGAACGGGCCTTGCCCGAGCTTGAACAGGTCGAGCTTTTGCCCCGGTTTTTGAACGATTCGCTGCATTTCCACCTTGCTGCGATAGTTTCTATCGATGAGCACGCCGTCGAGCAGCACATATTCGATGCGGGCCTCCTGTATCTTTTCGCCGATCTTCAACTTATCGAGGCTCACGCGGATGCGCACGGCGCCGTCGGCGTTGCGGTCGTATATGATGCGGCCGGTACGCGTCTCGGTGTCTTCGCCAAGCGAAAGGTCGACCTCGCTTTTGGCGAGGGTGGCTTCGAGTGTGCTTAGATTCCTGCCGCGGGCGTCTAGACCTTCCAAGAGGTGGTCGAGGGCTTGTTGGGTTGTTGGTGCGCTCTTGTCGGCGTACGTGTCGGCGGAGAGACACCATTGGTTCCGCGACGCCGCAAGCGACGGCCACGCGAATGCCGCGATCAACACACAGTTTCGGATCATCGTTTTCCTCGTTACCATAGACACGCCAGCCGGTAGAAGGTTGTCAGAGCGCCGGAGTCCGACTTGCCGGCCGATACCCCAACCTGCCATTTCTGCTCCCACTGCGAATCGTAGTACACCGGCCGTCGGTATTGCTCATGATATCCGAGTGGCATTGTTCACGGCCAATTCGGGCCGTCACTGCAGACGGTTCGAAATTTCGCTGAACAGTGGCCCGTTGGCGGGGAGGAACTTGAGTTGCAGGAGTTCGGCGGGAATACACCAGCGAAAATCAGCCACTTCGATCGCCCGCGGCGCACCGGCGACGAGTTCACACAGCCACGGGTGAAGTTCGACGTGGCGATCGCGGTCGGCGTAGTAATGTTGGAGCAGCGGAAGTTCTTCGACGGGGCGAACGGTGATGCCCAGTTCTTCCTGCAATTCGCGAACGATGCAGTCGGCGGGTGACTCGTTCGGTTCGCACTTGCCCCCGGGGAATTCCCAGTAGCCGCCGTAGTAGTCGCCGGCGCGCCGAAGGCAGGTCAGAACGCGCGTCCGGTCGTCGGAAACCACGATACCCACCCCGACTTTCACGATGGTCTTTTGCTCGTCCATAAGGCGTCGCGTGACGAAGGATTCGTTCCAGCCGATCACGCCCGATAAAACTGGAGAAAGCTGCACTATTCGGCCCGGGGATCGATGGCGCAAATATAGGATATATATGATGTTACGCAATTAAAAAGATACTTCGCGTCGCCGGTTTGGTCGATTGACTTGGGGTTTGGCCGAAAGTATAGTCGCCCCAGCGATGCAGCGATTAAACGCCGCGTCTGACACGGTCTTACGGCTTCTTGCCGTGGCGCACTTCCGGAGGTGGACAGGAGCCACCCCTCCGGAAGTTTTTTTTTACCCACGCCCCTGTCGCCGCCCTGTATTTGGTGAACGAGTGCCCGCTCGAACACGGTCGCTTTCTTATCCCGGGCGCGATTCCTAAAATAAATTCATGAATCAGTCGCGCGGACAATTTCTTGCGACGGTTATCCACAACGTTCCGCTGTGCCGCGACCACTTTCGGCTTGTGATTCAACTCACAGCTTTCCCACCCACGCGGGCGGGGCAGTTCGTGCAGCTCTTGTGCCGGCCGGTGGAAGACGGGGCGAGTGTCGATCGTGAGGTCGACTGGAACGACGGCCAGCCGCCGACGTTTGCGGGTCTCGACCTCCTGGCACCGACGGCGGTGCTGCGCCGGCCGTTCTCGCTGGCGGGGCGACGCGACATTGGCGATTCGTCGGTCAACGTGTCGCAACTCGAGGTGATTCATCGGGTTGTCGGTTTGGGCACCGACTGGTTGTCCCGCCTTCGAGTCGG
>CAZXLA010000019.1:24044-33604 GCA_964641895.1 uncultured Tepidisphaeraceae bacterium | reverse complement strand
ATCATCGGCACCATCTTCCACATCCGCGCCAAATCCACTTCATCCCGCGTGATGTCCATCCACACATCGTCGTACCGTTTGCCCGCCAGCATGACCGTCCCGCGGAACCGGCCGACTTCCTTGAAGCCCGCTTTTTCATACGCCCGGCGTGCCCGCGCGTTGTAGCCGAAGAAACCGAGGCGGATGTTGTGCAGGTTCATGAAGAACATGCCGTACTCCACCATCAACTGCACCGCCTCGGTGCCGTAGCCTTTGTTCCAGCACGCCGGGTCGTTGATCGCCACGCCCAGTGTGGCGTGATTGTTCGGGTTGATGTGCATCAGGCTCACCCCGCCGACGTAGCGATCGCCCTTGAGTTCAAAGATGCCGAAGTGAATTTCGCCTTCTTCGTTTTTCAATACACGGTCGAAAAATGCCGCCTCCGATTCCACCGTCTCCGGCCGGCGGCGCGTGCTCAGGTAGGTGATGAGTTCCATGTTCTGAAACATGGGCGTAGCGATGTCGGCGTCTTCCTTGCGCAGCGTCTTGAGACCGATGAGCTTGCCTTTGAGGACGTAAGGGCGATCGGCAGAGATTTCCCGTTTTTTGGCCATAGCTGGAAAGATCGCCCACGAAGGCTCACGAATCAACCCGAATAATTGATCGAGCCAAACCGCCTATCTGATTCGTGTTCTTTTCTGTGCGAATTCGTGGGCAGCCTATTCAATCCTTCGAAAAATAATCCAGCGACTGATACGCCCCCGTCTTCTCCTTCACAAGCTGCATCAGAATATCATTCGCCAGCCGCGACGCGCCAAGACGGAACAGGTCGGGCGTCATCCAGTCTTCGCCCAGTGTTTCGCGCAGGACGACGAGGTATTGGATGGCGATTTTGGCCGTGCCGATTCCGCCGGCGGGCTTCATGCCGATTTTTTTTCCGGTCGCATAATAAAAATCGCGGATGGCTTCCAGCATCACCAGTGTTACCGGCAGCGTGGCGGCGGGCTGAACCTTTCCGGTACTCGTTTTAATAAAGTCGGCACCAGCGTGCATGGCTAAGTCGCTGGCCTTTCTTACATCGTCGTACGTTCCGAGCTCGCCGGTTTCTAAAATCACCTTCAGGTGCGCTGAGCCGCAAGCGTCCTTGCAGGAGGCGATTTCGTCGAACACGTAGTTGTAGTCGCCAGCTAAAAATCGGCCGCGGGAAATCACCATGTCGATTTCATCGGCACCCTGCTCCACCGCGTAACGCGTATCGTTCATGCGGTCTTTAATATCGTATTGGCCCGATGGAAACCCCGTCGCCACCGCCGCTACGTGAATGCCCGTGCCCTTGAGCGCGTCTTTCGCGACTGCGGCCAGCGTGGGATACACACAGATGGCGGCGACGTGCGGCAATCCCTCCATCGCATCATGCAAGTGGGCGGCCTTGTAGCACAGTTGCCGCACCTTGCCGGGCGTATCGGCACCTTCCAGCGTGGTGAGATCGATCATGCTCAGCGCGAGCTTGAGCGCGTGAACCTTGCTCGACTTCTTGATGCTGCGTTTGGTCAGCCGATCGATGCGTTCTTCCACGCCGACTTTATCAATCGTGGGGCTGCGCGAAACATCGGGAAGCGTGCGGGTTGAAGCGTCCATCGACACTGAATGATACCACAACGATAGACAGGCTTCACGATGATTTTTTCGGTACCGGGTCGGTAAGCTCCGCGTCGGCCAGTAACTCATTCATCACGTCGCGCAACGTGACAATGCCTTCCGTCGAACCATATTCGGTCACCAAAAAAACCATTTCAGTGTCCTGCTCGTAGAATGTTTTAAGCAGTTGATCGAGCGTCACCATCTGCGGCACAAACACCGCCGGTTCGGCGATCAAGCGAAGCATGGATGTATCGCCATCGGCATCGAATGCGGTAAGGAATTCCTTTACCTTAACGACCCCCACACAGTGATCAAAGTCGCCTTCACACAGCGGCAAACGTGAATGCAGAAGTTGGTCGACCAGGTCCTTGTTCTCGTCCATCGATTTGCCTAAGTCGATCCACTGCACCCGTGTACGGTGCACCATGATCTCGTTGGCCGTCCGCCGGCCCAGGGTTAGGCCGCTGAGGATCACCGATCGCTCCCGCTGCGATAACACGCCCGATTGCACCGCCTGATCGGCGAGCAACCGCAGCTCGTCGACGCTCACCTGCTCTGTTTCCAGATCATCGACGTTGCCCAAGCCCAGCGGCTTGATGACGATGTTGGCCAGCCCTTTCATCACCCACACCAACGGGCGAAGGCACACTTGTATGATCATGATTGGCCGGGCCGTGAGCTGCGCCGCAAACGAAGCGAAACGTAGCGTGAGCGCCTTGGGCAGCAGCTCGCTGAACACCACCGTCAGCAGCGTCACAACGATGAAGCCCAGGGTCGTGCTCACCACCGTCATCACCCCAGGCGAGAGTGCAACGAGCGGCGCGAACAGTTTCTGCAACACGGCGGTCATGGCCGGCTCGCCGATCCAACCGAGCATCAGATTGGTCATCGTGATGCAGATTTGAATCGTGCCGATCGAGCTGGCAGGGTTGGCCTTGAGTGATTCGATCGCCGCGACCAGACGAAGCTTTTTTCGTGTTCGCAGCGCCTCGATCTGTGCAGGCCGGATGGCAATCAGCGCGTACTCCGCCGCCACAAAAAATGCGTTTATGGCGATCAGCACAGGGACGAGAAGCAGTTGCTGAAACAGCGTCACAGTGCCACGTTCCCGGCAAGTGGTCGGCGAGTCAAGGCGTGGCGTGGTGCGGCCGCGGCAAACGCACGGTAACGGTCTGCCCGCGGTGGTCGACTGCAAAGTTTGTGAAGATCGCCGCCGCGACGACATCGAGCTTGCTGCGCACCCAGATGTGATCAATATCCAGCGTGCTCAGCCGCCAGGTGTTGCGAAATTCGCGATCGCGCCCGCGAAAGGGGAGCACCAACCGGCTCGGCCACGTCGCCCGCCATTGCCCCGACCACAGCGCCGCACGCTCATACCCTTCGCCGGCGGCGCTGATCGCATCAAACCCGCGGAAGCGACTGGGTGTGTTGAAATCGCCCAGGACAAAATCAATCGGCGTGCCGCGTGCCGCATGCTTATCGACGAGCGCCGCCACTTGCAGCAGGCTCGGAGTGCGCGGCACACTCGGCTCGCTTTCAAGATCGACCATCAGCACCCGAAGCGGCCGCAAGGGAGATTCCGGCACGGCGACTTCGAACAGCGCAGCCACACCAGTCTCAAGAGGCCAGAAGCCGTTCTGGCGCACCGGCGCACGGCTCAGCACGGTGAGGCGATACCAGCTGAAACTATGCGAGTTGCCGTTCGCACTTGCGATGTGCCAATCAGGCCCCGCCTGCAATTTCCAGTAATGATCGAAATATTGCTGAGGCGGCGCTTCGCTTAGACAAATGATCTGCGGCCGCCGCGCGACGATCTCGCCGACAATTTTTTCCAGCGACACCGGCCCCGACAGCCCGCCCCATTGCACATTCCACTGCAGCACCGTGAGCGTCGGCTGCGAGGCATCCCCTTCGGCCACCCGGGCTGGCGCCCACATCATGCCAACGGCCAGCATGCCGGTAGCCGCGCCGATGCACAGCATCAGAAAGCGCAACGGCAAGGCCCGGCCAATCAGCAGCAAATCCCAAGCGACGGCGGCAATGGCGATCGCCCACATCGGCACATACATGCAATAGAACAGCCACAGCGCGCGATCACGAATAATCTGAGCGCCCACCAAGACAACGATGGCCGCCACAATCGTAGAGGTAATGCCGAAGCGAAGCCCGCGCAGCAACTGTCCCCACCACGAAAGTCGCGGCGGGGAAACCGGCGGGGCAATTGCGAATGGGCCATCAACCAAGACCGGCGATTCTACGCACAACGTTACCCAGTGCGAACACCGCCAAACAGTTTCCTCGCGGCCGCGCTTCGGTGACAGGGGTTGGCATTTTCTTCCTTTCCTTTGCGCCCGGTCGCGCTCCTTGCGGGTTCGTGAACTTCCCCCGCCGTCGCTTCGTCAAACGCATGACAGAATCGCGCGAGATGAATAGACTTCCAAAACTGATGTCATCCGTCGCCCCGCTTGAATACGCCGCCCCGCCGCCTCCTTCTACCAAGTCGGCGATGACCATTTTGTGGCTGGTGGTATTCGCCGACATGATGGGCTTCGGGCTGATCGTGCCGTCGCTGCCGTTGTATGCCGATCAATACAATGCGTCGCCGGTTCAGATTGCGCTGCTGTTCAGTTTATTTTCGCTGTGTCAGTTTCTCGCCTCGCCGGTGCTGGGCCTGATGAGCGATCGCTTCGGCCGCCGACCGGTACTGGTGCTTTCGCAGATGGGCACGGTGAGCGGTTATGTGCTGCTCGGCTGGACGATGCTGGTATCGTGGCAGAACCTGTCGATTGCGATCGGGCTGATGTATCTATCACGCATTATCGACGGCATTTCCGGCGGAAACATTTCTACCGCGCATGCTTACATCGGTGATATCTCCACCCCACAGAATCGCGCAGCACGCATGGGGCTGCTGGGCGCGGCGTTCGGTATCGGCTTTTCGGCCGGGCCGGCGCTGGGAGCACTACTTTCGCTTTGGCACGCATCGGCACCGGCGTTCGGGGCCGCCGCGTTTACCGCCGTCGCCTGCGGCATCACGATCGCCGCGCTCCCTGAATCGCGCCGGCCGGGGCAGAACCAGACGAGCGAAAGCTGGCTCCATCCATCGCGATTTATGCCCGTGTTGCGCAACCCAGTATTGGGCCAACTACTGTTCGGCGGGTTCTTTGCGATGATGGCGTTTGTCATGCTCGAAGTGGTTTTTGCGCTTTATCTCAAAGACGTTTTCCACTACGGCCAGACCGCCGTGAACTGGCTGTTTGCACTGGTGGGCGTTGTGATTCTGGTGGTGCAGGCCGGGCTGATCGGGCCGCTGGTGCGCGCGTTTGGGGAATGGCGGGTGAACATCGCCGGCATCCTGATCGCCGTCGTTTCGATGGCGCTATACACCGCGACGGCGTACCGGCCCATGCTTGTTCTGCTAATCCTGGCCGCGCTGTTCAACGCGGTCGGACGATCGATGTGGTTTCCCTCGCTCAACGCGCTCATCAGCCAATCGGGTGGCCGCGACATACAGGGCGTGACGTTTGGCGTGTTTCATGCGCTGTTGTCGCTGTCGCGCGTGTTCGGCCCGCTGATCGCCGGCGCGATTTACGCGCGGTACGTCTCGGGGCCTTTCGTGTTCGCGGGCGCAATTCTGCTCGCGGTGGGCACTTGGATGATTGTGCTCATTCGCCGGCGCGGCGCGATGACTATGACGGAAACTGCGCCGGTGATGCTGGAGAGTACGGCGTGACAAAGGCCGCTCGCGCAGACAGGGTCAGTAAACTGACCCCGCCAAGGCTCACCGGGCCGGTGGTGGTTGCGATTTCGTTCGTGGCGATGCTCGCGTGGACTTGGTTCAAGTGGCCCGACCCGCTGATCGACTTCGGACGAGAATTATATCTCGCGTGGCAGGTTGCGCAGGGCAAAACGCTCTACCGCGATGTCGAACACTTCAACGGCCCGCTGTCGGTTTACTTCAATGCGTTGTTGTTTCGATTGTTCGGTGCCAGCATTCAAACGCTGGCTTATGCCAACATTCTCATCGCCGGCGCGATCGTGAGCTTCATCTACGCGATCGTCCGCAAAGCCGCCGACGATATCACCGCGACGGCCTGCGGCATCACGTTCGTTGCGCTCTTTGCTTGCGTGCAGTTTGTTGACACGGGCAACTACAACTTGATCACGCCGTATTCGCATGAAGTGACGCACGGGATGCTGCTGGCACTGGCGGCGATGTGGTGCGTGGTACGGCTATACGAAACACACAAGCTGCGATTCGCCCTCACTTCAGGCGCACTGCTCGGACTGGCTTGGCTGACCAAGCTGGAAATTTTCCTCGCCGCCGCCGCTGCGGTGGGCGTTGGATTGCTGTTATCCAAACCGGTGGCACAGACAGTCTTGTCTGTGTCTTCGGTGGGCGGCGCAGAATCGGAGACACAGACAGGAATGTCTGTGCCACCATCATTCCAATCCACGCTGCTCACGATGGGCGCGATGTTGGTCGTGATCGCGGTCGCGTTTCTGCTCCTGCTGACACAACTATCTGCTGGGGATGCACTGCGCGGCGTGATGGGAAGTGCGTATTACCTCACGGATTCAGGATTGACGTCGTTGCCCTTTTATCGGCGCATCGCAGGAATTGATGCCATCGCTCAGAACGCCGCGGTTGCAGTTGTCAGCGCCGCGGCCATCGCGCTGCTCTTGGGCATGCGCTATCTCATGGAACTGCCAGCCACCCGCGGGAAGAACCCCCGCCCGTCGATCATCATCGCGATTGTGCTCCCGCCGGCCGTCGCATTTTCAGTCGGGCCGTGGTTTCCCTGGCACCTGGCACTTCGTAGCTTGCCATTGGTGATTGTGGTGCTGCTGATTATCGAAAGCGTTCGCATCCGGCGTGGCGGCGCGAGCGTTTCATCCTTGACGCGATTGATGTTTCTCGTTTTCTCACTCGCACTTCTGGCGAAAATTATCCTGGCGGTGCAACTGCAGCACTACGGCTTCGCCCTCGCGATGCCGGCGACGCTTGCGGTGGTGGCGACATTGGTGCGACGGCCAATATCTGGTTCCGATGCGATCTCCCCCTCCATGTACTCAGGTAGGGCGAGTCGCAACTCTGTGTCCTCTGTGTCTCTGTGGTTCAAACTGTCTTGGTTTGGCTTATCCGTCGTCGCCACGTTCATCGCGGTCCATCTGTCGTTTTATCATCGACGCTTCGCCGACAAACCCGTCCACATCGCCGCCGGCCCCAACGCTTTTTTCGCCAGCGCGGGTACGACAGGACAACCGTCGCGCGGAGAATCGCTTGCGGCTTTGCTCGAACAGGTTGAGGCGCGCGTCGCCTCTGCCGCCACGCTCGCCGTTGTGCCGGAAGGGGCGATGATTAACTTTCTCACCGGGCGATCCAACCCCACGCCGTTCATCACACTGCAACCGCCGGAGTATTTGATGTTCGGCGGCGAGCGGATCACGCGCGCTTATCAACAATCGCCGCCGGATTTTGTGGTGATTAATCTTACGGTCGATCCAGCAGAATACGGCTCAGCCGGCTTTGATGTGGATTACGGCAAAACGCTGGCGGACTGGATCAAGCAGCACTACACGCCCGTATGGCGCGACGGCCCGGCGGGACGGCTGGTTTTGTTGCGACGAACTGTTTCTTAGGCAGTGGTGTAGCACTGCAACCCGTACTTGAAGATGAATGTGGCAATCAAAAGGATAAACCCCGCCAGCGCCCACGCCCGGGCATGCCGGCCCGATTCGCCGAAGCGGTGTACCAACTGCGTCGTGCCGGCCAGCGCCAGCCAGCCGGTGAAGATTGTCACCACGAACACGCTTTGCAGCCGCACATGCGAAAAACCATACCCCGCGGCGGCGATGTGATTGGCCGCGAATGCGAACACCAGCGTGCAAAACCATGTGATCGGCGCGAGCCGACAAAGGTCAATCCCCTCGCTGTGCATTTGCTCCCTCATCCGCAGATGCATCGACCGGTAATGCCGGCGGCTGAAGATGTGATCGAGCCGTTGCGACACAATTGCATTCGTTGCAGGCATTCATTACTATATCCGGATATACGGATGATCCATCCGCCCGGCGTTTTTGGTCGATACTCCGTCTAACTCAGGACGACTTTTTCGTGCGTAAACCCTTTATCCAGCTCGCTCAAGAACGCGTCGTGGTGCTCGACGGCGCTATGGGCGCCAACCTGCAGACACGCACCTTCGACCTGCAGCGCGACTGGCTCGGCCACGAAAATATCAGCGAAGTCATCAACCTCACCCGGCCGGACGTGATTCAGGAGATTCATGAAGCATTTCTCGAAGTAGGTTGCGATGCCGTCGAAACCAACACGTTCGGCGGAATGAAACTGGTGCTTGCCGAAGCTGATCTGCGCGACAAGTGCTTCGAAGTAAACCGCATCGCCGCCGAGCTTGCCCGGCGCGCCTGCGACAAGTTTGAAACGCCCGACCGCCCGCGCTATGTGATCGGATCGGTCGGCCCGGGAACAAAACTCATCAGCCTCGGGCACGTGTCGTGGGACGTGATGCTCGACAGTTACGCCGAGCAAATGCGCGGCCTGCTCGCCGGCGGGGCCGATGTCATCCTGATCGAAACGATGCAGGATCTGCTGTGCATCAAGTGCGCCATCAACGCCGCCCGCCTGGCGATGAAAGAAGCCGGCCGGCAGGTGCCCTTGATGGTGCAGGCAAGTTTTGATCTGAACAACGGCGCGAACATGCTCACCGGCAGCGACCCGGAAACATTCGTGGCCGCGATGATCGCGTTTCGCGATGTAGACGTGCTGGGGCTCAACTGCGCCTTCGGCCCGATCGAGCTGACCGAAAGCATCCATTACATCTGCAACCACTGGCCGAGGCTGGTGAGTTGCCTGCCCAATGCCGGCCTGCCGATCATGGTCGACGGCAAGAGCAAATTCCCCATGACCCCGCCGGATTTTGTGAAAGCGATGATGCGCTTCGTGAACGAGTTCGGCGTGAACATCGTGGGTGGATGCTGCGGAACGATGCCTGAACACCTTGCCCTGCTGTGTGAGGCGGTGGGATTAAATCAATCTTCGGTGGCACAGACATTCCTGTCTGTGTCTCCGGCGAACGGCTCAAAATCGGAAACACAAACAGCAATGTCTGTGCCACCGAGACGTTCTTCTGCGAAGCGAGAACCAACGCTCAGTCCACAAATTAGTTCACTGGTCAACGCCGAGGATATCCGCCAGGATCAGAGCTATCTCATCATCGCCGAGCGGACCAACACCAACGGCAGCAAGAAGTTTCGTGAACTGCTCAAGGTGGATGATTTCGACGGCCTGGTGAGCATGGCGCGCGACGAAATGAAAGACGGCTCGCACATGCTCGATGTGTGCGTCGATTTCGTGGGCCGCGACGGCGTGCGCGATATGGACGAGGTGGTTCGGCGGTACGTTAATTCCCTGGCCGCCCCGCTCATGCTCGACAGCACCGACCCTAAAGTGATGGAAGCAGGCCTGAAGCTCGCCGGCGGACGATGCGTGCTTAACAGCATGAACCTGGAAGACGGCGAGGAAAAGCTGGGGAACATTTGCGCCCTGGCCGTGAAATACGGCGCCGCCGTCGTGGCCGGGTGCATTGACGAAGATAAAGAAAATGCCATGGCGCGCACGCGGCAACGAAAACTTGCGATCGCAACGCGCATCCGCGACCTGGCCGTGGACCGCTTCGGCCTGCGCGATGAAGATTTAATGTTCGATCCGCTGGTGTTGCCGATCAGCACGGGAATCGAAGAAGATCGCAAAAACGCCCTGGAAACCATCGAAGGCACCCGGCTGATCAGCCAGCAATTGCCCAAGTGCCACACGGTCGTGGGGTTGAGCAACGTCGGCTTCGGGCTAAAGCCGGCGGCGCGGATCGTGCTCAACAGCGTATTTCTGCACGAACTGCGCGAAGCGGGGTTGACCGGCGCGA
>CAZXLA010000019.1:19455-23944 GCA_964641895.1 uncultured Tepidisphaeraceae bacterium | reverse complement strand
GTGCTCAACAGCGTATTTCTGCACGAACTGCGCGAAGCGGGGTTGACCGGCGCGATCGTGCATGCCAGCAAATTGCTGCCACAAAACCGCATCCCCAAGGAACAGTGGTCTGCCGCGCTCGATCTGATTCATGATCGACGTACAGAGGGCTTCGACCCACTCACGCACTTTGTGAACCTTTTTCCTGACACACCCGGCGGCGTGGTCGATTCATCGACCACGAGAAGAGATAAATACGATCTGCTGTCGATCGAAGAAGCGCTCAAGCAACACATTATCGACGGCGAGAAACGCGACCTCACCAAGCGGCTGGAAGAAGCGATGAAGATCCATCCGCCGCTGGATATCATCAACAACCATTTGCTCGACGGCATGAAGGTCGTCGGCGACTTATTCGGCAGCGGGCAGATGCAGTTGCCGTTCGTCCTGCAAAGCGCCGAAACCATGAAGGCCGCCGTGGCGTTTCTACAGCCGTTCATGGAGAAGGTGGAAGGCCAGAGCAAGGGCAAAATCGTGCTGGCGACGGTCAAAGGCGATGTGCACGACATTGGCAAAAACTTAGTCGACATCATCCTGACCAACAACGGCTACACGGTTTACAACCTCGGCATCAAGCAGCCGATCGCCGACATTCTGGCCGCGGCGGAAAAGTATAAAGCCGACGCCATCGGCATGAGCGGCCTGCTCGTGAAGAGCGTGGGCGTGATGAAAGAAAACTTAGTCGAGCTGAACGCCCGCGGAGTAAACGTGCCCGTCCTTCTCGGCGGGGCGGCGCTGACGCGCGAGTATGCCGAGGAAGATTTGGCGAATCTGTACAAGGCTCCGCTGCTCTACTGCAAAGACGCCTTCGACGGCCTGCACGTGATGGACGCCATCAACGGCAAAAAGCTCGACACGATGGTGGTCGAGGCCCATGAACGATCCGAAAAACGAAAAATACTTCGCGCGAATGCGGTGAAGCCGCTCGCCGGCTTAGCCGCAAACATCCCCGTCATCGCAAAAGATAATCCCGTTCCTGTTCCACCCTTCTGGGGCCGAAGAGTCGTCACCGATATCAACCCGCGCCACATCTTCCCGTTCATCAACACCAACGCGCTGTTCCTCGGGCAGTGGGGTTTGAAGAAAGGGAAGCTCAGCGATGAAGACTACGAGCGTTCGTTGAGCGAGGTCGCCAAGCCCGTGTTCGAACGATTGCAAAAGCAGGCGCTCGATGAAGGCTTCATCCAGCCCAAGGTGGTCTACGGCTATTTCCCCGTGCAATCACAAGGCGATGCACTGGTCGTCTACCACACCGATGCATTCCACCAACCCGGTTGCAATTGTGGCGCACACTCCAAGCCGAATGTGAGCGAAGCGAACGCCCGGATCACTCCGGTCGGCGCCCCGCGCGAATGGATGAAACTTAAGCTCCCACGCCAACAGGGTCGAAGAAACCTTTGCATCACCGATTTTTTCCGATCGATCGACTCCGGCCAATACGACGTGCTCGGCATTCAACTCGTCACCGTCGGCGACCGTGCCACCGAATTGGCCAACCAGCTTCGTGAGCGCAACGCCTATCAGGAATATCTTTACCTGCACGGCTTCGGCGTAGAAAGCGCCGAAGGCCTGGCCGAGTTCTGGCACAAACGCATGCGGCAGGAACTGGGCTTCGGCAGCGAAGACGATCCTTCCGTCGCCAAGCTCTTCCAGCAACAATACCGCGGCAGCCGCTATAGTTTTGGCTACCCGGCGTGCCCAAACTTAGAAGACCGCACGTTCATCACCGAACTGCTCAAGCCCGAAGAAATCGGCGTCGTGCTGAGCGAGAACTATATGCTGGTGCCCGAACAAAGCACCGACGCGCTGGTGGTGCATCATCCACAGGCGAAGTATTTTGATGTGTGATTGTCGCAGCGTTTTTGTCCGCAGATTCACGCAGATTATCGCAGATGAAGAAATGTTGGACCCGAGACCTCGCGTTGCCAATCACGCGATGAGCGAAGCATTCCTCGAATGCAAGTTCAAAAAATCTGCGTTAATCTGCGTTAATCTGCGGATCACCTTTCTTTTCGTGTTCATCGCGCTTTGCGTGCTTGATGATGCTCAGCGAGCCGTCGCTTTCCAGCACCGCCAAGTCCACCTCGGCCGGGGTTTGCACGCCCTGCTTGCGGAGCATTGATCGCAGATCGTGCCGGCCCATCCATTCGCGGCTGAGGGCATCTTCGCGAATCTTTCCGCGATAGATAATGATGGTCGGTGTGCCCTCGATCAATTCTTCCACGCGCTTGAACTTGAACCCGGTGTACTCCAGCAGCATGCTCAAACCCAGCAATGTCAGCGCGCAGATCAGCCCACCGGTGAGCGATGTGTCGGAGCCGACCATGCTGCTCTGCACCGCGTCGCTGAGCATGAGCAGCGCCATCAACTCGGCGGCGCCCATCTGCGACACTTGCCGCTTGCCCGCCAGGCGAAGCGCGATGTACAGAACGCCATACACGATCACGGCGCGGGCGATAAGCCAGTAAAACGGCATCGACGGAAGAATTGAGTTTTCCATATCGAGAATCGTAACTCGGCGGGCGGCTTGCTGATAAAATTAGCCGCGATGATCAAATTTCACATGCGCGGTCGATGGCTGCCCGGGCAGGTTCTGCTGCGGGAGACCCCGTCTTCCTATCGATCGACGCCGGAAGTTGATGCGCTGATCGAATCGGCCTGGCGCGATTCGAAAGCGCGCCTCGGCGATAAACTGTTCGACGGCCCGATGTGCCGCTTCGAACGTTTCGAGTGTCGAACGCCGAATGCCCAACTGCAGCACCCCGCGCGATCGTCGCTCGACATTCGACACTCCACACTCATCCTTTCGGTCTCCCGCACCAGCTACCGCATTTTCGTCGGCACCAACATGAAACACCCGGAATTGTGCGACACCCTCGGACCCCACGTGATGGCGAACACGGTCGGCGTTTCAACAACGCTGATCACCGCCGACAACTTCCTCATGCTCGGCCGGCGCAGTGACAACGTAGCCTATTACCCGCGGATGCTGCACCCGTTCGCCGGATCGCTCGAGCCAGGAGAGTCCAATGTGGAGAGCGAGGCGCATGTGGAGGGCGAGGCTCCCGCCGAGCCGTTAGTCGAACCACGCCATGCGCGCGACGTTTCGGCAGGAGCCTCGCCCTCCACGCGC
Source organism: uncultured Tepidisphaeraceae bacterium (assembly GCA_964641895.1). Lineage (GTDB taxonomy): Bacteria > Planctomycetota > Phycisphaerae > Tepidisphaerales > Tepidisphaeraceae > UBA2421. The sequence goes on along the minus strand of CAZXLA010000019.1, from coordinate 20,772 downwards.
CGGCTTGATCTGTTCGACGAAGCGATGCGCGAATTAAACGAAGAGCTCGGTCTGACATCCGCCGATATCACCGAGATCGCCTGCATCGGTATCGTGGAAGACCTGCGATTGCGTCACCCCGAGACAATCCTGTACGCCCGGACCACAAAAACGAAATCGCAAATCGAATCCAACCTTCTCGGCCACGAACACACGGCGGCGTGGGGCTGCCCACTGAACGCGCTTGGTGATGCGTTGCGAGATCGCACTCAGTTCACGCCCGTCGCGCAAGCCGCGATTGAGCTGTTCATCCCGTTCGCTTGACGTTGATTAAATGCGACTGAGCCGCAAGCGACATTTGCCCCCGCTTGCGGTTTCGCGGAAGTAAAACGGTACGATAGCGGAACGGAGAACCAACATGCCATTCGCCCCCAAAACTATCATCGAGCCATTTCGCATCAAAAGCGTCGAGCCGATTCACGAAATTTCTGAATCCGAACGTAAACGAAAACTCAAGGAAGCCGGCGGCAACCTGTTTCTGTTGCGGGCAGAAGACGTGCTGATTGATCTGCTCACCGACAGCGGCACCGGCGCGATGTCGGCGGCGCAATGGGGCGGCATGCTGCAAGGCGATGAAAGCTACGCGGGCGCGCGATCGTTCTATCGACTGGAAAAGGCCGTGCGCGACATTACCCATTTCAAGCACGTCATCCCCACCCACCAAGGCCGGGCGGCGGAACGAATATTGTTCGGCGTGGTGTGCAAAGCGGGCGATGTCGTTCCTTCCAACACGCACTTTGATACCACCCGCGCCAACATCGAATTCAAAGGCGCTGAAGCGCGCGATCAGTTGATTGCCGAAGGCCGTAAACCAAACCTGATTCATCCGTTCAAGGGGAACATGGATATCGATGCGCTGAAGCAGACGATCGAGCGCGTCGGCCGTGAGCGCATTCCAGTCGTCATGCTCACCGTCACCAATAACTCCGGCGGCGGGCAGCCGGTGAGCATGGCGAACATTCGGTCGGTCTCGCAACTATGTCGGCAGCACAAGATTCCTTTCTTCCTCGACGCGTGCCGATTTGCCGAAAACGCCTGGTTCATCAAACAGCGAGAAGAAGGTTACGCCGATAAGTCGCCGCTGCAGATCGCGCAAGAAATGTTCAGCCTCGCGGACGGCTGCACGATGAGCGCTAAGAAAGACGGCCTGGCCAACATCGGCGGCTTCCTGGCACTTAATGACGATGCGTGGTCGGAGCAATGCAAAAACCTGCTGATTCTCACCGAAGGTTTCCCCACCTACGGCGGGCTGGCGGGCTACGACATGGAAGCGATCGC
>CAZXLA010000019.1:0-19355 GCA_964641895.1 uncultured Tepidisphaeraceae bacterium | reverse complement strand
CCGAAGGTTTCCCCACCTACGGCGGGCTGGCGGGCTACGACATGGAAGCGATCGCAATAGGCTTACATGAAGTGCTGCAGGAAGATTACCTGCGTTACCGCATCCGCACGATCGAATACCTGGGTGACAAACTCAGCGCCGCCGGCATTCCCATCGTTAAACCCACCGGCGGGCACGCGGTGTACATTGATGCCGCGGCGATGCTGCCCCATATTCCGGCTTCGCAGTATCCGGCCCAGGCGCTGTGTGTCGCGCTGTATGAAACCGCCGGCGTGCGCGCCGTGGAGATCGGCAGCGTGATGTTCGGCAAACCGCGTGCCCAAGGCTCAGGGGGCGGCGGCGAAGAACCGGCGGCGCTGGAACTGGTCCGCCTCACCTTCCCGCGGCGGGTTTACACGCAAAGCCATGTGGATTATCTGGCCGAGGCGCTGGTGTACGTGGCGCAGCACGCGAAGGAAATCCGCGGGCTGAAGATCACCTATCAAGCGCCGCAACTGAGGCATTTCACGGCACGGTTTGAGGCGGTCTGATTAAGATTTCAAACCCTGGATGAATTGTTCCCACCTGATGGTCGACCCCTCCGGCACGGTCACACGCGGTGCAGCCGGGCCGTCGATTTTGCGCAAATTTGCCCAAGGGTCTTCGGTGAGCCGCAGAAACTTAAACCCGATGAACCGCGGCTTGGCGGCGGCATCTTTTTCGGCGGCGTTTTCGCTGGCGCGGGCGATGTACTGTTCGATCGGTTCCTCGCGCACACATGGCGGCGTCGAGTGGATGAGATTCACCCCACCCGTATTCGAGTCGATCGCCACCAGCCCCACGTGCCCCACCCACGCCGCGCCGCCTGCGCCGGTGACAAAGTTCACCACATCGCCGCTGCGCAGCTGCGATTTCAGGCCGTCGATTTTCGCATAGGGAATGTACGGCTCGACAATCGCCTGCACCGCCATTGTAGTGTCCAGCTTGTAACGATCCTTGAAAAATTTCTGCCGATCCACCTTCTGCGAAAACGTGCCCGCGTTCGCCCCGGCAAGGTCGGTGGTGATTTCGCGCAGCAGCCAGCGGTTGTTCACGTTCCAATCGGCCTCGGTGTAATGGTTGCGCGTCTGCACGCCGATGTGTCCGTCGGCGTACCGAATCCGCTGCAGCATCGCCATGAACTGCGAGAAGCTGTCGCACAGCGCCATCGCTAACGTGTGCTCGACGAAGACCACGCAATCGCTCTTGCCAATGCAATACACTGGCTGCGCGTCGATGGTTTCAAAGGGCGCTTCGCCGAGCAGATAGAGTTCGTAAGGCTGCCCCAGGTTCCGCCGGGCGACGGCGACGACGCGCTCATTCAGCGCCGGCACGTCCTTCTGCCACCGCGGCAGTTGCTCGGCAACCTGCGCGGTGCGCATCTGATAGATCGGAGGTTGCGCGCTGGGTTGGGTGGTGGGGGCGAGGAGGAGCGTAAGCAATGAAATGGTCCAGTTCATGGCAACATCCTATCAGCAGTGCTACGGCCGTTTCAGAAATAATCCCGGCTCCAAGCCAAGAAAGTCGGCGAGCTTCAGCATCATGGCCTTGCTCCAATCTCGCCGACCGTTGAGCATGTTGCTGAGATCGCTCTGCTGAGCGCCGATCGTTTTGGCGCAGGCGTTAACGCTCAAGCCCCGTTCGGCGAGCAAATGGCGCACGATATCAGCGGCCGAAATGTGAGAGCGATCCGGACGCAGGCCCACGCGGTCTTCGTATGCAACGATCAGATCAACGAGTATTTCAAGGAAATCGTGCGTCGCCGAATCGGCCTTTCCGGCCGACAACCGCCGGAACATACGCTTTGCTTGCTGGTGTTCACGCTCGTTTCGAATTCGGCGCAGCGGAAACTCCGTAACAAGCTGCAAGTAGCGGTCGACAGATTTCACGCGAGTACGGAGTTGCGACACCTCAATACTTCTCCTTCCATGCGCCCTTGGAATATTCGGCATGCGTCAAAACATCCAATACTTCAAGCGCTTGCACGGCATAGTTAATAAGTGCGAGCATCCGATAAGTGTTTCCCTTGACATTGAACACCGTCACAATCAAGTCGCGGCGCGACTTCACGCCGTCCGCCGATGGATACACCCGCCGCACCTCGGCGAGGCTTCTCCAGTCGGATTGGTAAACGACGATCGCCCACTCGTCGAGACGAGCGGCGAGACCCGGGTGCTTTCGGCATGCCCGGCGTAGTACATCCTCGCCGAATAACCGCATTATGTGATTATGCTATGAGACGGCATCACACTTTTCAAACAAAATCCCGATCCAATCCGAGCGACCCGAAGGCGGCCTGAACCGGACAGCGCTGCTTTGGAGAAATAGAGGACAATTCTACTTTGGTTTGATAGCCCGCCCCGCCAGCGCGTCGATCGCCGGCGTGGATTCCAGCAGCACCTGCATGTGCGGGAACGGGATTTCGATGCCCGCCTCATCGAGCGCGACCTTGGCGCGCTCCATATATTCGTACTGCATCGCGTCTTCGTAGCGTTCTTCTTTGATCCAGAAGTGCAGCATGAGATCGACGCTGCTCGCGCCCAGATTTTTTACGATCACTTCCGGCTCCGGCCGGGCCTCGATGCGCGCGTCGGTAGCGACCATCTTTAGCAGCACGCCGCGTGCCCTTTCGATCGATTCTTTGTACGCAATACCAATCATCACGTTGCACCGCGTGATGAGGTTGCTGCTTTTGTTGATTACTTTGTCATTCAGCATTCGCACGTTGGGCAGAATGACGATATCGCCATCAAGGTCTTGCAGCCGTGTTGAGCGAAACGTGACCCGCCGCACCTGGCCGAGATGGCCGTCGACCAGAATCCAATCGCCGATTTTGAACGGTTTATCCCAGAAGATCATGATGCCGGCGATGAAGTTGCTGATGCTGTCCTGCGCCGCAAAACCCAGCGCCAGCCCGATAATGCTCACGCCGGTGAGCAGTGCCGCGATCTCAATGCCCACCTGGTTGCCGGCGATGATGAACGCGAAGCCGAGGATGAACCATTTGAGGAGCATCCCCAGCATGTCGCCAATGGATTCATCCACCCCCGCCGCCTTCATCCCGCCGAGCAACACTTTGCGGATAGCGCGATAGACGAGCCAGAAAAAGAACAACAGAAATGCCGCCACCAGCAGGCGCGGAACGAAGCCGATCGCCCAGACGATGGCATCTTGAATATAGCCGGTCCAGAAATTGACGTTCCAGATGTCATCAACCTTCATGGCGCTGAAGCGCTTCTGGCTGAGTTCGATGAGGTCCGAAGCGCCGACGGGTTGGGTTGCCGCGCCGGCGGACGCTTGCGGTTTCGCGGAATCAGCGGTGTCTTGCGCGCCGGCAGTAGAGTCGTATTGAAACACGACGATCACGACGAACAGAACGGAAAGACGACGGACAAATCGCGACAGCATCGTGCCATGCCTTTGTAGAAGCCGTGCGCGCACCCTCGGCGCTCACGTTGTTACATCGGTTTGCAGACTCGCGCCGGTTGAAAATAATGCCGGATGTGAATCCAACCGAAACATTGTGGCAAAGCCATCGCGCCAAGGTGATGCTCGATCCGACAGTGACCCAGCTCAACGCCGGCACTTGTTCGCCCACGCCGAAGCCGGTTTTTGATCGCGTGAGCGAGCTGCGGCGCAAGCAAGCCCAATCACCCACCGAATTTCAGTGGCGCGACGCGTGGCAACACCTGCGGCGGAGCCGCCGGGCTCTCGGCGCGTATCTCAACGGCAATGAGCGCGACTTTGCACTTCTGGAAAACGTCACCGTCGCACTCAACATCGCGGCGCAATCGCTCCAACTTCCGGCGGGTGCGGAAGTGCTGACGAGCGACCATGAATACGGGTCGATCGTCGCGTTGTTTCGCCGTTTGGCGAACGATCGTGGGTGGACGTTCAGAACTGTCGAACTGCCCGGAACAATCGAAGACCCGCAACAGATAGTTGATGCGTTTTCGCAAGCCATCTCGCGGCACACAAAGGTGCTGACGTTCAGCCACATCAGCAGCCCCAGCGGGTTGATCTTTCCCGCCGAGGCGCTGTGCGCGCTGGCCCGTGAACGCGGCCTGATCACGGTCATCGACGGCGCGCATGCGCCCGGACAGGTTGATGTTGACCTTAAGAAAATCGACGCTGATTTCTACACCGCCAACTGCCACAAATGGATGATGGCCCCGGCGAGCGTCGGCTTCCTCCACGCCGGCCCGCGGTTGAAACATTTGGCGCATTCGGTTGTGAGCAGTTGGGGGCACGGCTACGCGCCGGAGCAGGCCGAGGATGAGGCATTCCCCGGCACAAGCAAATGGCAATACGACCTGGAATTCCACGGCACCACCGACCGCAGCCCGCAGATGGTGCTGGAGGAAGTGGTGAAGTTCCGCAATGAGATTGGTGGCAACGACGCGGTCTTCGCGCGCGTTCGCCATCTCGCGACCGAACTCCGCTTGCGGCTTCGCGGCATCGAATTAGTACCTTTCCTGCCGCACGATGATCGCCTCGTCGGCACGATGACCACATTCATCCTCCCCGAACAGTACCAGACCGCCGGGGGCTTCATCGCCACCCCCACCCACTCGCCCGCCCAGCAGCTTCAACGGCGGCTGTGGGACAAGCACCGCATCGAATGCCCGACGACTTTTTCCGCGGGCAAGGTCTTCCTGCGGGTGAGCACCGCGTGGTTTAATACGGTTGAGGAGATCGATCGGCTGTCGCGAGCGCTCGCTGAAACACTTTGACGTACCACGGGCGCTTCCCCGTGAAGGCGTACTCGCCATCGCTATAAGCCGGCGTACCGGCTTCACGGGCGAGACGGCCGTGATGCCGCCAGCTTCATCCACCAGTCAATCGTCGGATCATCCCCCACCATGAACACATGCTCGCCGCAGCGTTCAAAACCCCACTTTTTAGTGTAAAACGCGATCGCCCGATGGTTGTGTTCCCACACGCCCAGGAAGATCGTGCGGTGATTGCGTTCGCGGGCGAAATCGAGACATTGCTGCATCATTGCCGCCGCAACGCCTTGGCCGTGGAAGGGCTTGTCGACGTAGAATTTTTCGATCTCCATCGCCGCCGGGTCATCGATGCAATCGGGTGCGCGGCCCCACCGCAGCCGGGCGTATGCCGCCGGCTTGCCATCGCGATCGCCGAGCAGGTAGCGGGCATTTTCGTCGGCGATTTCTTTGAGGAAAACGTCGAGGCGGTGCGTTTCGTCTAAGTATTTCTGGAAGTTGATCGGATCGTTGTGATGCGCAAACGTCTCGATGGTCGTGCGCAGCGCCAGTTCCAGCAGCCCGGGCGCGTCGGCGGGCATGGCGAAACGGAATGTGATTGGGCTCTGTGGAGTAGTCACGCGCGCCGGGTTGTTAAACCGCTTGGTTGCCAGACCGTCGTCCGTCGAGTTTACTTGAAACCCCGGCGATGCAACTAAACAATCGGTGGCCGTTGTTATTGGCATCTCAGTGGTTCATTTGGGCGGTCTAAACGAAGGATAGAATTTCCATGAATCGAACAGGTTTGCTCGTAATCGCAGGATGGTCGTTTGCTTCCACCGCATGGGCCGCGACGAACGTCACGCTGCCGCGGTTTCCTTCCATTTCGCCCGACGGCCTGCGCGTGGCGTTTTCGTGGCGCGGCGATCTCTGGCTCGTCCCCACCGCCGGCGGCGACGCGCGCCGGCTTACTGCGCACCCGGCCGACGAACTTAACAGCGCCTTCAGCCGTAACGGCCGGCAAATCGCGTTCACCAGCACGCGCAATGGCTATCAAAATATTTATGCCATGAACGCCGACGGCACCGACCTCAAGCACGTCCTCAATATCGATAAACCCGTCGGCCTTTGGAGCTTCGGGGTCGACCAAAGCAACCCAACAATTGTTTTCTCCGCCCGACTTGAAGCCGATGAATTTCCCGCCGTGCGGTCGTACACCATCGGCCTGAACGGCGGCGAGCCCACGCGGTTGTTTGATGCTTTCGGCAGCACCGCGTCCATCAGCCCCGACGGCTCGAAAATTCTCTTCACCCGTGGCGGGGCCGACCTCAACCGTCGCGGCTACCGCGGACCCGATGCCCGCGACGTGTGGCTATTCGACCGCAACACCAAAAAATATAAGCAGATCACGAAGTTCAACGGTAACGATGCCAAAGCCCGCTGGCTTGATGATCGCACGTTCGTTTTTCTTTCTGATCGGAACGACAACGGCCTGAACCTGTACCGCCTCACGGTCGGCGCCGATGAAGCGCAGGCCGAGCGGCTCACCCATTTCGCCGCCAGCGACGTCGACGATTTCGACGTCTCCGCCGACGGCACGATGATCGTGCTCTCGATGTGGGATCGGCTGTATCGCCTCGATCTCAAGCGCGCCAAAGAAGGCCCGATCGCCATCGACATCCGCGCCGATGAAGACACCGCCGACCGCGTGCAGCTTAAAAGTGTGGATCGGCTGAGCTCCCAGGCCGCCGTCAGCCCCGACGGCAAGGCGATCGCAACGATCAACTACGGACAAGTTTACATCCGCGGCACCGACGCCAAAGCCCCCCCGCGGCGGCTCACCCAACCACCGGCGCGGCACAGCGATGCAGCATTCAGCGCCGACGGGCAGACGCTCTACTTCGTAAGCGACGAAACCGGGGTGGAAGCCATCTACTCCGCCGCCGTCAAACTCACGCGGTCGGATGTGAAAAAGCAGATGACCGAGCTGATGAAGAATAAATCAACCTCGCAGCCCACAACCCTGCCCAGTGATGATGCGACCGACAAACCGGAGGCTTCAGCCCCGGATGACGTGAAAGCAGAAGAAGCATCGAACACGAAAAACGACGTCGAAGAAGAGTCGCCCGACAGCGCGAAGGATGCAAAAGAGAAGAAACGCAAAAAGGACGATTCCCGTTGGCCCGACGCAATCCGTTTTGATATCAAGCCGCTGATTAAGACTAGCGATATGAACTCTTCGCCCAGCCCGTCGCCCGACGGCAAATGGCTGGCCTTCATACGCGGCGTGGGCCAACTGTGGCTGCACAATCTCACCGACGGCACCGAACGCAAGCTGGTCGACGGCTGGAGCCCATCGCTCGAATGGCGCTGGAGCAGCGACAGCAAACGCATCGCTTACGTCACCGAAGATGTGAACAACAATGCCGACGTGTGGATCATCAATGCCGACGGCGCAACGCCCGCGGTGAACATCTCGCGGCACCCGGATAACGAATCCAACCCGCGGTTCAGCGCCGATGGAAAGATTCTGGCGTTCACGTCCACTCGCGTGAACAACGAGTCGGATGTCTGGATGGTTTATCTCGATAAGTCGCTGGAAAACTATACGGCGGTGGAGTTGGAGAAGTATTACGAAGAAGCCGCCGCGAGTGTGAAGAAGCGCGAGCCGATCAAGCCGAAAAAGTCGTCAACCCAACCCAGCACCGAACCGGCAACCAGCCCAACCAGCAAGCCGGGTGCTTCAGCCCCGGATGATTCGGCGCAGTTGACGTTGGATTTAGACGATGCCTATCTGCGCCTCAAACGCGTGACAACAATGCCCGGCAACGAAGGCGATTTAGAACTCTCCCCCGCGGGCGACAAGCATTTTTTCACCGCGCAAACCAGCGGCGCGCCCGTTCCCCCACCCGCCGCCGGCGCCGCAGCGCCCGCAAGCAATCGCGCCACGTTTGTCGTCGATAAAGACGCCGGCGAGCCCAAGCGCCTGGCGGGCAACCTCAACCTGCAATCGCTCACGTTCAACGGCGAGAGACTGCTGGCGATCGACGCCGGCCGCGCGGTACTCGTCAAGCTGCCTGCCGGCGAGCTTGAACCGCTGGATATCGCCGACAAGTTCCAGATCGATCTGGCCGCCCAATCGCGGCAGAAGTTTATCGAAGCCGCTCGCATGCTCGGCGCGGGATTTTACGATCCGAAGCTCAACGGCCTGGACTACCCCGCCATCACCGCGCGCTACGCCGACCTGGCCGCCAAAGCCGTCACACCCAGCGAGTTCGATCATGTGGCCGACAAATTCGTGGGCGAGTTCAACAGCTCACACCAGGGCGTGAACTCGCCGGCCGAACGGAACGAATTGCAGCAGCCCATGGGCCGGCTGGGCATCACACGTAAACGCGTCGAAGGCGGGTGTGAAGTCACCGACGTGTTCGAACAAGGCCCCGCCGCTAAGGGGCCGATGAAGCTTGAAGTCGGCGACGTGATCACGGCGATCGACGGCGCACCGCTCAAGGATAGTGAAACGCTTGAAATCGCTTTGCAGGGAAAGGTGGGCAAAGAAACGCTCTTCACCGTCCGCCGGAAGATTGATGATCAAGTGAAGGACGTGAATCTCCTGCTCACCCCCATCAGCCCCGAAGCCGAGACTGCGCTATTCTACAACACCTGGCGCACGCGCACGGCGGGGAAAGTGGCGGAAAAGTCAGGCGGAAAGGTGGGCTACATTCACATTCGCGGGATGGATCAGAACTCACTCGACGTGTTCGAGCGCGACCTCTACGCCGCCGCCGATGGTAAGAAGGGGCTGATCATCGACGTCCGCAACAACGGCGGCGGATGGACCGCCGACCGGCTGCTCACGTCGATCATCTATCCCCGCCACGCCTACACCCGCCCGCGCGGCGTGGGCGAAGACGTGAAAGGCGCGTACCCCAACGATCGGCTGTTCATCGCAAAGTATGATCTGCCGATCAACATGCTCTGCAATGAAAAAAGCTTCAGCAACGCCGAGATCATCAGCCACGCATTCAAGAACCTGAAACGCGGCACGCTCGTGGGCCAGCAAACCGCCGGCGGGGTGATCAGCACTGGGGGCGTCGCGCTCATCGACGGCACCACCGTAAGAATGCCCGGCCGCGGCTGGTGGACGCCGGACGGAAAAAACATGGAACTCAACGGCGCGATGCCCGACTTGCTCGTTCCCCAAACCCCGCAAGCCGAGGTGCGCGATGCCGATGAACAACTCAACGTCGCGATTGAGGATATTTTAAAGCGCGTTGAGTGAAGAAGGTTAACCACCAAGGCACGAAGGCACCAAGGTACCACGAAGAAGAGTAGGAAGATGAGTACGATGAAGAGATCACTTCTTCGTCACTTTCATCGTACTCTTACTCTCGTCTTCCACTTGGAGCCTTGGAGCCTTGGAGGTTGACCGGGCCTTATGGCAAACTGCCCTCAAACAATTGCGACCATTGAACGCGGCATAGCCGCCGGCGAAAGTCGCGGCGCGCAGTTGTACATTTCGATCAATGGGCAGGCGCTCATCGACCGCGCTTTTGGCGAGGCGGCGGTTGGCGTGCCGATGACGACCGACTCGCTCACGCTCTGGATGAGCGCCGGCAAACCGATCGCCGCCATCGCCATTGCGCAGCTTTTCGAGCAGGGCAAGTTGCTGCTGGATGATCGGGTTACGAAGCACATTCCCGAGTTCGGGCGGCACGGAAAGGAATCGATTACGGTCCGCCACCTGCTCACCCACACCGGCGGATTCCGCGGGCCGATGGGAAGCTTTGAGCCGGGGCCGTGGGAAGCGCAGATCGCAAAAGCGTGCAGCCTCCGGCTCGAACCACATTGGGTTCCCGGCGAGAAGGCGGGGTATCACCCCGGATCAAGCTGGTTCATCCTCGGCGAGCTGGTGCGCCGCCTGAGCGGGCAGCCTTATGACAAATATGTGCGCGATGAGATCTTCCTTCCGCTGGATCAACCCGATGTGTGGGTGGGTATGCCGCCGCAAACGTGGAAAAACTATGGCGATCGCATTGCGCCGACGTTCGTCACCGACCCGCTACAGAAAAACGTCGCCACGAAGATGAATGATGCGGACATTTGCGAATTGCCACGACCGGGCGCGAACGCGCGCGGACCGATCAAAGCGTTAGCAAAATTGTACGAAACTCTTCTGCGGCGTGGTCACTTCAGTGACCATGGGCTTCGACTGTCACACGACACCATCGAATTGTTCACCTCCAGACAGCGCACCGGCATGTTCGATCACACGTTCAAATGCACGCTCGACTGGAGCCTGGGATTCATGGTCGATTCAAAGCAATACGCCGGCGAGCATCCCTATGGTTATGGCATTCACGCGTCGCCGGAAACGTTCGGCCACAGCGGGAACCAGTGCAGCTGCGCGTTCGCCGATCCGAAGCACGGGTTGGTGGTGGCGTGGATCTGCAACGGCATGCCCGGCGACGAAGCCCACGCCCGCCGGCAACGGGCGATCAATGCGGCGGTGTATGAAGACTGTTCCCTCTCCCGGTACCCGGGAGAGGGTTAGGGTGAGGGTTCTTCTTTCATTCAGCGTACTGCGCCGTTCGCCAATTGGTTCCGCTACAATCGCTACGCAATCATGGCACACCGTTCACCACAAGAACCCTCACCCCGGCCCTCTCCCGGCGTACCGGGGGAGGGAGTCATTATTCTCGGCGCCGGGGTTGCCGGCCTCACGTGCGGGGTGGTGCTCGCCGAGCGCGGCGTGCGCGTTCGCATCGTCGCCGAGAAAAGTTGGCGCGCGACCGCCAGCGGAAAAGCCGGCGGGCTTTGGCTGCCCTATCGCATCGAGCCGCGCGATCGAGTGCTTGCATGGAGCAAGCTGACGTTCGACATTCTCACCGACCTGTCCGCCGACGGGTCAACGGGCGTGCTGATGCGTGATCAGGTGGAGTTGTATCGAGACATCACGCCAGCCGAGCACATCTGGTGGCTGAGCGCGGTGCCGGATCATCGCCGACTTGGCGCGTGCGAGTTGCCTGCGGGTTATCGCGACGGGTATGCGGCGCGTGTGCCGGTAATGGATGTGCCGTTCTACATGCCGTATCTCGAGCGCCGCTTCGGCGCCGCGGGGGGGATGGTGGAAATTACCGGGCGCGCTACCGAATCGATCGATTCGTTATTCGGCGAATCGAAACTCATCATCAACTGCACCGGCCTTGGCGCGCGGCAGTTGTGCAACGACACCGAGCTGTATCCCATCCGCGGACAACTGCTTCGGACGACCAACCCCGGCATCGACCGCTGCACTGCCGACGAGCTGCACCCGCTTGGAATCGCGTACGTGATCGCGCGGTCGCAGGATTGCATTCTCGGCGGAACCGCCGACGCGCACGTGTTTGATGAAACGATCGACCCGGCGAGCCGCCAGCGTCTGCTGGATGTCAACCTGCAACTCGACGCCCGTCTGGCCGACGCCAAAATTCTTGAAGACGTGGTGTGCCTGCGCCCGTTCCGAACCAGCGTCCGGCTCGAGCGAGAGCTTTGCCCGGGCGGATCGATCATCCACAACTACGGCCACGGCGGCGCGGGGTACACGGTTTCATGGGGCTGCGCGCTGGAAGTGGCGCGGCTTGTATCTGGTTCGAATTCGAAGTGACCACCAAGGTACGAAGGCACGAAGAAAGAAACAGACAGTTTGCGGATGCTGCCTGTTCCCTTTCGCCTGCACGCGCCAGTTTAGTTCAATGACCGACTTAATTTCTACCCTGGTCGCATGCGCTTCTTTTCCTTAGTGCCTTCGTGCCTTGGTGGTAAAACATCTCCGACGTTAACCCGCCGGATCGTTTGAGCGCGCGCCACTCAGCGACGGCGGCGCGCCAGCAGAAAGCATCCCAGCAGGCCGATGCTGATCGAGCCGGGTTCGGGTGTGATCTGCACGCCGACGAGGCTCACGTTGTTGATGTTCGCGAAGTTCCAATAGAAGAACTCTTCGTTGGCGTTGGCGTAGGTGATCAGTGCATCGAAGGTGCCGATGCCGGTGGTGGTCACGGTGTAGCCATAAATGCCCGCGTGCCGGTCAAGTTCGGTCACGGCGCCGGCGACGTTGCTGCCCGAAAAATCAAGGTAGACGGTAAGTTGCCCGCCGGAGAAGCCAACGAACTTTAAGTATCCGATGTCGCCGCTCACCGTGCCGTAGGTTGCAACCGGCAGCGGAGAAAGGGTAAAGAAACTATTGCCGGGCGCTGCGCCCAGCGTGGGCGCGCTGGCGTTGATGCGTGCCGCGCCACCCACGCGCGCGTTGACGACTGCAGAGGTGCCGTCGGTGAACGGCGCGGTGAACGAGAGTTGGCTGGAATTATTGAAGCTGGTCTGCCGCCCTTCGCCGCCGCCGGAACTGGCGTGGAAGCCCAGGCCGAAGCCGATGGTTTTGGTTACCCCTGCGCCCAGGTCGATGGTATCACCTTCACGCGCGACTTTGGCGAGCACGTTGAACGGGTCGTTGGCCCAAATGCCATATTGGTTGTTGACGTTCACGCCGGTGCCGGTCAGGTCGGTGATGAACGCCACCTGCCCGCCGGCGTTAATGGAAGCCGAGAAGGTGAAATCGCCAAGATTGATCTTCACGCCGCTTGCCGTACCGGGGGCCTGATCGCCCTTGCGCGCGACGGGTGCAAAGCTGGTCGTCCCTGTGAAGATGGCGCGGTTGTTGGATGAATCCACACCGGTTCCGGTCAGGTCGGTGATGAACGCCAGCGCGCCCACGCTGTTGATAACGACGGCCGGTTTGATCTCGCCGTAGTTTGCCCCCGCCGAAAGGCCGCCGGCCTGCTCGCCCTCGCGGACGACGAGCGACGGCGTGGCGTTGGTGGTTGTGGCTTTGAGGATCGCCGTGTTGCTGCCATTAGTGACATCGACACCGGTCAGCCCTGCGTGGAATGCGATGGTTCCGGCGCTGTTAACCGCCGGTTGGCGAACGAAGGATCCGAACCGCACGTCGCCCGACGCGCCCGGCACTGCTGCATTGGTTCGGGCGATCAGCTTCATGGTGGCTTTGCTGTTTCCCAGGAAGATCGCAGCGTTATTGGAGGACGTTACGCCCGTGCCCGTGAGCGCAGACCGAAACGATACGAAGCCGCTGCTGTTGACGGTGGGCGTATCGTTGCTAAATCCATAAAGCACGCCGTCCGGAAGCTCGCCGGCTTGCCCGGCTTGATCGCCTTGCAGGGAATAGTTCTGAATGTTGCCTTGCGGCCCGGCCCAGATGCCACTGCGGGTGGGGTTAAAAAGGCTCGCCGTGTTTTTGCTGGAGCCGTTGAACGCCAGTATGCCTTCGGAGATGAACGCTGCCGGGTTGATCAGCGTAAGGGTTTCGCCGGGCGCGCCCGGCGTATTAGCGCCGGTTCGGGCGGCCAGCTTCATGTTCCCGGGCGTGCCGACCCAGAGGCCGGTATCATTCGTTCCGGCGGTGATGCCGGGGCCTTCAATCCAGCCGAAGAAAGCGATGTTCGATTGCGATTCAACGAGTGGGTTGTTTTCGAACGGATCAAGCGTGAAGCGATTGAACGTGCCAACGCTCCCCGTTCCCAAAGCATCGGGCGCGCTGCCCCCTTCGCGCGCCACCAGTTGCAGGGTGGAAGCCGCACCAGCCCAAATGCCCTGATCGGTGGTGTTGGTCGCCCCGCTCAGCTTGCCGGCAAATACGGAGTACGCGGCGTTATTGATGACCGGTGTTTCAAAACGAAGGAACGACAGACCGGTACCCGGCGCGGTCTGTCCCGTGCGGACGACCGGTTCGGACGCGGTCTGAATTTGCGCACAGACCACATCCGTCCCGCCAGCGACAAGCACCAGCGCGGCGGCAAACATTATTGCTTTTCTGCCCCTCATGCTTTCTCCACGACCTCCATACGCACGACTATCCTGCGCAACGTCCACTTACAGGGCGGGATTCGGAGTGCGATCGAACCGGGCGATCTCCGACGAGAAGTGCCCCCTTGCCAATAAGCACCCTATTCTTGCGTCGCAAACCCCCCCAAAGCAAGACAAAACTGATAAATTCGATAAAAACACCACGCGGCCCGTCGTCGCAGCAACGCTTGGTAAGTATCCCCAACACCCCGGCCGAATTGCACTGGAAAACCAGGGAGTGACGAGCACCTCTAAATAGGGGAGTTGGGCGATGGCGGAGTGCCCCATTCTAAACGCTTGAAAACTTCCAGAAGGGATAAACTGATCGCCACCACCACCGGCCCGACGACTAATCCAAGCACGCCGAAGACCTGCAACCCTCCCAGCACGCTGAAGAAAACGACCAGCTCATGCAGTCGAGTTCGCTCTCCAACCAGGCGCGGACGCAATACATTATCGATCATTCCAATCACCCCACCCCCCCAAATTACCAGAATGACGCCTTTGACCGGGTGGCCGGTCATGAAGAAATAGAGCGCCGCCGGCACCCACACGATGGCGGCGCCGGCCATGGGGATCATGCTAAAGAGGAACATCACCACCCCCCACAGCACCGGCGACGGCAAGCCCAGCACCCAGAACGACAGCGCGCCCAGCACGCCCTGGATGGCGCTGATCACCAACACGCCGTTCAGGCTCGCCGAAATGATCTCGCCCGACCGCTTAAACACTTCATCCGCCTGCGCGCGTTCCAGCGGCAGCGCATCGCGCATGGCGGGCACGATCCTGTCGGCGTCTTTCAGCAGGTAATAAAGCGTGAACAGCACGAAAAACATCTGCACGATGGTGCCGAGCAATCCGCCGACGATGTTTAGCGTCCGCCCCGCCACCGCCGTCGTGAAACCCTTCACGCGCTCGGCCACATATTGTTTATCGCGCAGCTGATCGAGGTCAAACACGCGTTCGTCAATAAACTTGAAGGCCCGGCTCTGTGGATCAAGCAGCCGATGAAACCCGTCCTGCGCGCCCGCCACAGCCTGCGGCATCTGTTTGATGAGCATCGTCCCGACCAATGCCAGCGGGACGACAATCACGAGCACCACAAACACGGTCGTGAGAAACGCCGACAACGCCGGCCCGCGCCCCCTCGTTCGCCAGCGCAGGTAAACCGGATAGCTCACCACCGCCAGCACGCCCGCCCAGATGATCACGTTAATAAAAGGCGCGATGATCAGCCACGACAAATAAACCGCCACCGCGGTAAACGCCAGGAGTGCAATCCAGTTCCCGGTAGGCTTTCGCATGGGCGAAGAGTGTAGCGATCGTCCCGCATCACGACACACCCGCAGACCACAACCGACGGACTTTCTTCCCCAAGCAATCCGAGTAGATCCAAGTCCAAGCCGAATCTGAGCGTCAAGCGATGATTCGGATCAAGTCGCGCGCATTCAATTCGCGCCGGCCGGCAAAGGCGTATTGGCAAAACGGCTGTTGGCGACGCGAATCTTGCGGTTGGCGTCGTCGGTCACCGGGATGAGCTTGCTGCCGAGAAGGATCAGCACCAGCGTCACTCCATTCACCGCCAGCAGGAACAGCGCCATCTTGCCGCTGACGCGCATGTGTGCCCGGCCGGCCGGGCCCCACCACCAGACGGCGACGGCGGTCGCGACGAGCAGCAGCAGCGAAATCGGGATCAGCGCGCGCCAGCTTAAGTTCATCAGTTGATCAAACCGAAACCGCGGCAGGCTCCAGCGTACCCACATGAATAAAAAGAGGACGAAGAGCGCTTTTCCCATCACCACCATGCTGCGCAGGATGCAGACGATGAGCGAATCGGTAAGGCTGGGGAACGCCGGATCGATCCCGCCGGAGAACGCCGGCCAGATTTTATCGATAAACGGCAGGTGCCACCCGCCGAAGAACAATGCCACACACACGGCGGCGGTGGTGACCATGCCGGCGTATTCGGCGAGGAAGAACAACGCAAATCGCATCGATGAATATTCGGTGTGATACCCGCCGACCAGTTCGGCTTCGCATTCGGCTAAATCAAACGGGGCGCGATTGGCTTCGGCGTGAATGCAGATGAGAAACATAATGAACGCCAGCGGGTGAACGAACACGTTCCACGCGGGGATGATGCCGCCCCACATCCATGCCTGTTTATCGACGATGACGGCCAGATCGAGCGAGCCATACATCACCACGATCACCAGCACCGCCAAACCCAGCGGCACTTCGTAGCTGATCATGTTGGCGGTGGCGCGCAGGCCACCCAGGAAAGAAAACTTGTTGTTGCTGGCCCACCCGCCGATGACGACGCCGTACACCGCCAGAGACAGCGCCGCCAAGATGAAGAGCACGCCGATATCAAGCCTTGCGACCTGAAAATCCCACCAGTAGGTGACGTCGGTGACTGTTTTGGCCGGTTCAAGCACCTGGCCCGATGCGCCCAGTTCCGCCGGCTTGATGTACGGCGCGCCGGCGTTGACGAGGCGCGTGCCCAGTGGAATCTGCCGCGCGGCGGCTTCTTTGATCGCCTGCGCGTCGTCCACGTTTACGGTGGCGGCGATTTCGACCGTGCCCCGGCTTTGCTTCGTTCCGCCGAAGGGAACGGTGGCCACCGAAACGATGATCACAATGATCATGATCATCGGTGCCAGGGTGAAGAGCACTTTGTCGACATTTTTAGCGCGATAATCTTCTTTGAGAATGAACTTCAACCCGTCGGCCAGCGGTTGGCCAAGGCCCTTGAGGTTTTTCAGCCAGGAGAGAAACGGCAACCCGAAATCAAACCCCACGCGGTTGGGGCCGAGGCGATCTTGCGCGTACGACGCCACTTTGCGTTCGATCAGCGTGAGATAGGCCACCAAGCCGAGCACCGCAAAGTGGATCACCACCAGAAGCGGCAACCAGCCGGGCACGGTGCTGGTGATGAAGTCGATGATTTTATGAGGATGGATGTCGGGCATCGTTTATCGCTCTACTCTTTTACAATCGTCAAAGATTCAATCATCGCATCGCCGTGTGGCTTGTATTGTTCCGCCGTCGCGGGAGTTGTGTTGAGGGTGATGATGAGCAACCTCGTGCCATCGACCACGAACCACTGCGTGGAGCGGATGGGCGAAAACTGTGTCGCCACTTCGCTGACTACCCTGCGCGCCGCCAGGCCGGCGAGGGTGAGTTTATCATCGGTCTTTTCAACATAACCCGCTAGTTGCTGGGCCATGCCGGGCTTGATGGAATCGACCAGCTCATTCACATCGGCCTGCGTGTTCATCTCGATTATTTTGATCGAGAATTCTTCCTGATACTTATCCGATTCCCCTTCAAGCGGCGTGACGAACCGCGCGACAACGGCGGCCTGCGTGGCCTCGACGGGCTTCCACTCGGCGGGATGTTTGATCGTGAAGCGGTGCTCGTCGGACTTGAAGTCGACCATTTCGGCGCGCGCGGCAGTGGTGCCAACTAAAACGACTGCGAGAATGATCGATGCCAGCTTCATTCGCACTTCATCACGGGCAGGATGCCCGTGCCACAATCAATCGTTAAAGTTCTACGAATTCGAACGCGGGCTGGCCGGCGAGGTCGGCCTCGGTGGGCAACTTCGCCTGGCTGTACGGCTCGCCCAGTTCGTTGCGCAATACTTCGGCGTCGTACATGCCCGATTTGCCCAGTAGCTTGTGATACACATTTCCTTCCACCCGCGCGCCCGGCGGCGGCGCGACGGCGGCGTCGAAGGCCTGAACCTTGCCCTGGTAATTTTCCCAACAACCGGATTTTTCGGCCCACGCGGCACTGGGCAGCAGCACATCGCATTGGCGCGTCAGTTCATTCGGGAGGATGTCTTGCACGACCCGGAACCCGCTGCGCAAGACCGCGGGAACTTCGGCGCCGATCCAGTTGCTTAAGTATCCGCCGACGATCCAACCACCTTTAACCGCACCTGCGGTGCTGCCGCTAAACGTTGCAAAATCGATCGCACTCCCACCCAGTTTCTGCATTACATGCTCAATGCCTTTGCGGTTGGGAACTTTTTCGCCCTGGATGCGGAAGGTTTCTTTGCCGTCGAGATAATGCTTGAACACGTCATCGTCGCTGCGCGGAACCGGGCCCAGGACCAGCGTGGCCTGCGCGTCGATCGAACGGATGAGCTGCCCGAGCAAGTAAGCTTCTTCGCAGGCCATCATCGGCGAAAGAACCGCGTACAGACTGCCCTGGCCGTGATCGGTCACGATCTGTTTAAGCTGCTTGACGGCGGTTTCGGCGGCATCGTTGAAGCCGCAGGCGGTGAGCGCGCCCAGCTCCTTTTTCATCGCTTGTCGCAGTCGATTTTCGGCATGCACGGCCTTGTACGAATGCCGGGTGTCGTCGTTGATCCACCACTTGTTCACTTCGGCGTTGTAACGCGGCTTGATGCGGTAGAGCTTGCCCTCGTTCCATTCCAGATAAATGTTCTCGCCGCCGGCATCAACCGGGCTGATGCTCGGGGTGCGCTTGAGCAGCCATACGCGTTGCTGGAACAGAAAATCTTTATCGAGCAGCGCCCCGACCGGGCACAAATCGACGACGTTAAGCGACAGTTTGTTGTTGAGCGGCTGGCCGGGAAAAATATCGATCTCTTCTTTGTAGCCCCGCCCATCGACGTAGAGTTCGCTCGTGCCGCTCACTTCGCGCGTGAACCGCACGCAGCGCGTGCACATGATGCAGCGATCGCTGTACAGCAGCACGTCAGGTCCGACATCTTTTTTGGGCTTCTTGGCCTTGTCTTCCTCAAACCGCGACTGCGCCCGGCCGTATTCGTAGGAATAATCCTGCAGCAAACACTCGCCGGCCTGATCGCACACCGGGCAATCCAGCGGGTGATTGATCAGCAGATACTCCATCGTCTGCTTCTGATTCGCGATGGACTTGGACGAGTTGAAGTGCACGACCATCCCGTCGCGCACCTGCGTCTGGCAGGATGGAACGAGCTTGGGAATGCCTTCGACTTCGCACAAACAAATCCGGCACGACGCCACCACCGATAAACCCGGGTGGTAGCAGTAATAAGGCTCTTCAACTCCCGCGTCTAAGCAGGCTTGAAGAATGTTCGTGCGGTCTTTGCACTCGATGGTTTTACCGTCAACCGTGATCTTGGGCATAAGCGTGGGGAATGATAGCGGAAGAACGGCACTTTCCAAAACACGCGGCACACCCGCAAAAGCACCGGGGCTTAAGCTGTTCCTTGCTGACGACCGCTGAAAAACACGCCGACCACCAAATTGAGGCCGTCGACGCTTCGCAACTCAATTTAAATCAAATCCCCCGCGCCGCAGCGCTTACCGGCGCGGCGGCGCCGATGCCGCTGACGCGCACGGCGATCTTCATCCCGCCGGCAATGTTGGTGATGCTTACCGTTTGCCCGCCCGCGCCGACGCCGGCGATATCGCGCCGCGCCAGGACGCGCTTGGTGACCGCATCAAGCACCTCAACGCGCCGCCCGCCGGCGTTTTGGCCTTGCGGCAGGTAAACGTCGACCTGGTGTGATCCGCTGGTGAAGTTGAATTCGAACGATACGACGTTGCCGGTGTAAACAGTCGGCCCCGCGCCGGCCGGCGCTGTCGGGGTCGGAGTAGTGACCGATTGCGATTGCGTCAAATTCGCAGAACTGCCATCGCCGGGCACGTCAGCGAAAATGTCATCGAAGATACTGACCGTCATCGGCGCATACCCACCCGAGCCGCTCCACCC
>CAZXLA010000018.1:4797-34433 GCA_964641895.1 uncultured Tepidisphaeraceae bacterium | reverse complement strand
ACCGCCGCCCCCGCCCCCCAGCATCGCGGCAACCGTCCGAGGAAAGGTTTTCCAGGACGATGATTCCGACGGCGTTTATGACATTGGCGAAGACCTTGTGGGCGGAGTGACGGTCTACATCGATCGCAACAACAACTCGGTGCCGGATTTTGGCGAGCCTTCCGAAATCACCAATGAATTAACCGGCAGATATTCGTTCAGCGGGCTTGCGGCCGGCACATACAAACTCCGCCTGGTGCTGCCGAGCGGATTTACGCAAGTCGCCCCGGCGAACAACGCCAGTAACGACGCAACCGTCAGCGGTTCGCAAGTCGTCGAAAACAAGGATTTCATCATCGAAGACGGCGTCATCGAACCCCCGCCACCGCCGCCACCGGGTGGCGCGACGATTCGCGGAACGGTGTTTCTGGATAGCGACCGCGACGGCGTTTTTGACAACGGCGAAGCCGGCGTCGCCGGGCGAACGATCTATCTCGATGCCAACAACAATTCCGTGCGCGATGCCAGCGAGTCGCAAATCACCACGGACGTCAGCGGCGCGTACGCATTCACAAACCTCTCCGCCGGCGATTACAAGATTCGCCAGGTGTTGCCGTCGGGCTTCAATCAAACCAGTCCGGCAAATAACTTTGGGAACAACGCCATTGTCAGCGGAACGCAGGTTGCTACGGGTGAGAATTTCGGCACCACTTCGACCACCACGCCGGTGGAGCGGGAGCTTAACACCGCCGCCGATTCCTACGTCCGTGACGCCGCCGGCAACAGCAACTACGGGACGGCTACGGAAATGTCGGTGCAATCAGGCGGCAGCGGCATCAACCGGCGCGCCTATCTGAAGTTTGATATCTCGTCGATCAACAGCTTTTCCAGCGTGATCCTCAAGCTGTCGGGCCGGCTCAGTGAAAGTGTGACCAACGGCCTTTCGGTCGGCGTGTACAACGCGCCCGATGCGTGGACGGAGACGGGTCTGACCTGGAACAACCGCCCGCGCGAGAACTCGACGCCCATCGGCTCGGTGAGAGTGCGCGACACCGCGCGGCGAACCTACGAACTGGACCTGACGGCGTACATCCAGGCGCAGAAAGCCGCCGGTCGGCAGTTTGTAACGCTGGTGCTGAAGAACATGACCAACACCGCTTCGGCCCAGAGTGTCTTCGCGGCACGTGAGTTTACCGGCGGCGGGGCGCGGTTGACGGTGAGTTGAAAGTGTCGAAATTTGTATGAGCGCTAAATAATCTATGCTATCAGCGTCGACCGCGGTTGGGGCAAACCCCTTTGCAAAAGAGTCTGAAATTTCAGCCCGGGCGTGGCGTCTACCTTACAGCAAGTCCACGCTGTAAAATGCGCACTTGATTGCAGCCGATTATTCGGCTGCGATGTTTACCGGAGACAAGCCCCATACTGAACGATCGAACCACCAGAATCCGTTCCGCCGCAATCGGCGCGCTTACCGATGTCCTCGAGCATCGCCGGCTGCTCTCGGCGGTAGTCGACGGGCAAACATTCGGCATCCGCGGAACACCGGGTAATGACGTCATCACCGTCGAACTCAACGGCACAACCGCCACCGTCACCGACAATGGTGTGGAATCGACGCTCGAAGTCGCGCGCGGAAAGCAGATGCGCATTTTCCTCGACGGTGGAAATGACGCGTTGACCGTCACGCTCGTCGGCCGATCCATCCCCGCGACCGTTTACGGTGGCGCGGGGAACGACACCATCGACTTTCTCGCGCTCGACGAAACCGTGCGTCTCTATGGCGAAGCCGGCGACGACTATCTGTCGTTGTTCCGATCCACGCCCACCAGCCCGCAATCGCTTCGAACGTTCAGTTATGGCGGTGCGGGGAACGACAGGATCGATACCACACCGGGTCGCAACAGGATCTATGGTGACGAGGGCAACGACACCCTCCTCGGCAACGGAACCAGCACGATCAGCGGCGGGAGCGGAAACGACACCATCTACGGCGAGGAAGGCGATGACAGCATTCAGGGCGATGACGGCGATGATTCGCTGATCGGCGGCCTGGGTGCCGACACCATCGACGGCGGGGACGGCGATGACATCATTCAGGGCGATCAAGTTAATCGTCCGATCGATGGGAGGTCGCGCCAAGACGTCATCAATGGCGGCGACGGCAATGATACAATCAACGGCAACGATCAAGCCGACCAAATCACCGGCGGCGCTGGGGCGGACTTCTTTTCATTAAACGAGGTCGATGCCGCAGAAGTAACCGATTTCACTCCGGGCGAAGACGACAACAGTGCCAGAATCGCGGTTTCGGGCCGAACGCTCACCATTTCGGGTTCGAGGGTTGCGGAGCAGTTTCAAGTGCAATTCCGCCGGTTGGAAGACAAGATTGTCGTGAGATATCAGAACCCAACCGAGACATTGCGGGTCAGCGACCCGTACGAGTTCCCCATCGACGCCGTGGACAGCATTCGCGTATTCGCCATGGCGGGCGACGACGACATCGATGTGTTTGTGTTACCCGAGTCCGTTAGCACAACGATATATGGCGGCGGCGGCGACGATGTTGTTGCGACTGAAGCCATCGCGGGAACGCTGCGTTTCTACGGCGAAGCCGGAGACGACTCCGCAGGCGTTTACGACGGCGACCCGATCTTTGGTCGAAGATTCCTCTACGGCGGAAGCGGAAATGACTTTCTGCACGGCGGCCCACGATCTGACATCCTCTCTGGCGACGCCGGCAACGACACCCTGAACGGCGGCGGGGGCAATGATCAACTATTCGGTGGCAACGGAACCGACCAACTTTTTGGCAACCGCGGCAACGACACCCTGAACGGCGGTGACGGCGCGGATTTGATCACCGGCGGCAGTGGTGCGGACTCATTCGCACAATTCGAACGACTGGCCGGAGAAGTGCTCGACTTCACCGCAGGGGTCGATGTGTCATCTGAGCCCGCACCGTAGTCGTGTGGGTTCTATTTTCCCAGCACAATCTCCGCCGCGCGGAGGGTGTTTTTGAGGAGCATGGCGACGGTCATCGGCCCCACTCCGCCGGGGACGGGGGTGAGGTGGGCCGCGATGGGTTGGACTGCATCGAATTGCACGTCGCCAACAGTTTTGCTTGAACCATCGGGCTGTTTCACTCGGTTGATGCCGACATCGATCACGATCGCGCCGTCGCGCACATGCTCGCGACCAATCAATCCCGGCTTGCCGACGGCGACCACGAGAATTTCAGCCCGTTTCGTGTGGCTGATCAGATCACGCGTGCCGATGTGGCACAGCGTGGGCGTAGCGCCTTCGCCGAGCAGAAGCAGCGCGATCGGTTTGCCGGCGATTTCGCTCGCGCCGACGATCACGGCTTCCTTGCCGTAGAGATCGACGCCCGTCGAATGAATCAATTCCACCACCGCGCCCGCGGTGCAGGGGGCGATGAGGGTGTGGCCGTAGACCACGTAGCCGATGTTGGCGGGGTTTACGCCTTCAACGTCTTTTGTCACATCGATTTCAAATTGCATGCGCGCCAGATCAATGTGCGGCGGAACGGGAGCGTGGAGCATGATCCCTGTTACCGACTTCTCTTTGTTCAGCTTGCGGATTTCATCGCGCAGTTGCCGCTGGCTGATGTCGTCGGGCAGCGTGTGCAGCGTGTAATGAATGCCGACAGCGCGACAGGCCTCGCCCTGCCGATTCGCATACACCTCGGCGGCGGGGGTGGAGCCGACGATGATGGCGGTGAGGTGCACGCGCTTGCCTTCGGCGGCGAAGCGCGCGGTGTGGGCTTTCACATCGGCTTTGATGCGTGCGGCGATGGCGGTGCCGTCGATGATCGTCGCGGGCATGAGGCGAGTATAACGATTCAAGCAGACAGATAAATCGTGCCTTGTTATGGTATGATGGCGATTCGATGAACCTCAGTCCTTTTCCAGGAATGGACCCGTACCTTGAGCGGCACTGGCGAAGTGTGCACGCGATGCTGATTGTCTACGCCTGCAGCCAGCTTCAAAGTCAACTCGGTGAGAGTCTGGTTGCGCGACCGGAAGAGCGTTTGATTGTCGAAGAGCCGTCGGGTGGTCGGGCAATTTATCCGGATGTGCGGATCGTAGAGTACTCTAAGGAGCCCGGTCGCGTGCCCGGTTTAGTCGACATTGGTTCGGGCGCAACGGCGGTCGCCGAGCCGGTAGTGCTCCATCGCGATGTTGATCCGGCGGTCGAACGATTTATCGAGATTTTCGACCCCGCGAGTGGGGGACGCGTCGTGACTGTTGTCGAGTTCCTTTCGCCCGGCAATAAACTGCCCGGCGACGGGCTGCGTAAGTACGCCCGCAAACAGCAAGAATGTTACGACGCCGGCGTGAACCTCGTCGAAATTGATTTGACGCGCGCCGGGCAACGCAACCTACTTGTTCATCGTTACTGGACGATGCCCCCACAGCTCGAAACCGCTTACGCCGCTTCTATTTGGCGGGCTGCGATGCCCAGCCAATGCGAACTGTTTCCGATCAAATTAGAGCAACGGTTGCCGGTCATCGGCATACCTCTCCGTACGAACGATCTCGACGCATCGCTGGATTTGCAATACCTCGTGAATGATACGTACCGCAACGGCCGCCATGACATCACCGCGCGGTATAATCAGCCGTGCGAGCCGCCACTTCTCGGCGCCAATGCAGAATTTTCGAAAAAAGTGCTTGCGGCACGACAATGACCGCTCGCGGCGCAACGCTCACGAGCGTGTCGACGACGCAGTAACGGCCGCTCGATCAGGCACCACGCACGTGACGGTCGTTCCCGCACCAACGGTGCTTTCCAGATCAATCGTTCCTTCCAACGCATGAATGGCGTGCTTCACGATCGCCAACCCCAGCCCCGTGCCGCGGCTGGTGCCGCCGGTGCGCGAGGCTTCGACCTGGTAAAACCGCTCAAACACGCGATCGAGATGCTCCTGCGGAATGCCTACGCCGGTGTCGGTCACCTTTAACTCAATTGAGCGCGAGTCGGCGTTGTGCCGCCGGAGGATCGAGAGGGTCACCTTTCCGCCGGCGGGTGTGAACTTGATGGCATTTTCGACCAGATTCTTCAGCAGCAGGTCGAGCAGGCGCGCGTCGCTGCCGAAGGTCGTGCTTTCATCGCCTTCAAAAACCATGACGATCTGCTTCTGACGGGCCATCGTCCCCAGCGACTGTCGGATGATGGTGAACAACTGCACCACCATCACTTCGCTTAATTGCGCCTTGAGGTCAGACGTTTCGACGCGAGAGAGGTCGAGCAGATCGCGTAAAAGCTCTTCGAGGCGAATGAGGTGACCCTCGATAATGCCGACGCACTTGCGCGTGGTTTCGGGGTCTTCCTGATAAACCTCATTGAGCGTTTCAAACGCAATCTTGATCGCCGCCACGGGTGTGCGCAACTCGTGGCTGGCGTTGGCGACGAAATCAGTCTTCATCTGGATGGCCGATGCCATCGTACTGACGTTGCGCAGCACGATGAGCACCCCGCCGGCCTTGGTGCGCGTGCCGACACCCTGATAAATGTTGCGTTGTCCGCCGCGCGAGATGCGGATTTCACGCTGCTGCATGGGCGCGTTGTCGAGCGATTCAAACAGGTCGAGAATTTGCGCGTCGTTGACCACATGCACGAACTTTTTGCCGAGCACTTCGACCGGCCGCACCTGCAGCATTCGGGCGGCGGGCGCGTTGATGAGGATCACGCGTTGCAGCGGGTCGGAAAGCAGGACGGGGTCAGGGAGCGAATCGACGAGTTGTTGAAGGTCGGAGCGCTGGTGGTCGAGGTCCGACATCTGCTTCGCCGCCGCAGCCGCAAGCAGGTTGAGTCGGCCGGCGAGGAATCGCGGGTCGTCGGCGCCGGCGATGTCAGCCCGCGCCGCCCAATCGCCGGCGGCCATTTTATCGGCGACATCGGCCAGATGCCGCACCGGCCCGACCCAGCGCTTCTTGAGCACGATCATCAGCCACGCCAGCACCAGCCCGCTCGCGAGTACCGCCGGCGTGACGAGCATCCACACGGGCAGGTCAGGCCGAATCAGCTTGAACGTAATCGCGCACGCTACCATCGCGACGGCGACGCTCACAAACAGTGGCAGGAGCAATCTGAAGAATGAGGGCCGGGAGGGCATTTGCATTCAGTATACTGGCCGCCGGGGTCTGGGTGCCACGACCTTGGCTCTCAGGCCAAGTCGTGCGGTGTCGGAGTGCGCCAATCGTAACTAACGCGATCCACGCATTACTTGACCTGAGAGTCAAGTAGTGGCACCCGGGCGTTATTCGGGTTCGGTGCCTGATTCCTGCAATCGATAGCCCACCCCGCGAACGGTGTGGATGAGGTAGCTCGCGCTGCCGAGTTTTTTGCGGATGGCGGTGACGTGTACATCAATCGCGCGATCGGTCACGAAGACTTCTGCGCCCATCGCCTTATCCATCAACTGATCTCGCGACAACACACGCCCGCGGGCCGTTACTAGGGCAGTAATCAGTTTGAACTCGGTGAGCGTGAGTTTGACCGATTGCCCTTCCACGGTCACTTCGTGCTTGCTGGTATCGATCGCCAGCGGGCCGGCGCGGAGGATGGCGCCGTCGCCGTTGGGTGATAACACCGGCGCTTCGCTGCGCCGCAGAACGGTGTTCAACCGGGCCAGCAGAATTTTTATGCTGAAGGGTTTGGTGACATAATCTTCGGCGCCCAGCGTCAGGCCCACAATCACATCGGTTTCCTCGCTCTTGGCGGTGAGCATGACAATGGGCACGTTGGCGGTCGCAGGATCGGCCTTGAGCCGGCGGGCGACTTCGGTCCCGTTAACCCCGGGCAGCATCAAGTCGAGCACGATTAAATCGGGGATTTCCTTCGCCGCCAGTTCCAGCGCCGTAATGCCGTCGCCGGCGGTGAGGACGTCGTAGCCGTTGCGCTCGAGGTTGAAGCGAATGAGATCGACAATGTCTTTCTCATCATCCACCACCAGCACACGCTTCCTGTTCTTGCGCGCGGTGGCGGCGGTGGACTGCCAGGCGTTGGATCGGGAAGAATCTTGCGTCTTGCTCATTACCATCATGCTCCGTACTCCGTGGCGAGCCGTGCGAATCGGTCGATGCAAAACCGGACTAAGCCTGCACGATCGACCCGACGGGCCACTATCGCAATCGGGTTGCAGCGGTGCGTCAAGCGACTCATCAAATCCTAACGTGAAACGAGCGCCAACCTATCCACCCGAATGTTCGAGCGCGACGCACCCTCAAGCCGGTACTGAGCCTAAGCGAAGGCCCGGATCGGAACCAAATCGGGTCTTAAATCCGGGTGTGCGTTAAAGTTCGAAGCCCGGCTGGCAGCGCAACTATAGAATAAATAAGGGGTTGTAAAAATATCGCGATTCCGAGCGCACCTGCAACACAATCGCCTTGTAAATGCAAATAGATTGCACTAGACTCTTAGACCGATGAGGGCCGACGCCGTGATATCGATGAGTGAACAACCGAACGCTCGCCCGGAATCCAACCCCGCCGACGCCGCGGGGGTTGCGTTGTCTATCGCGTGCGGCATTCATTGCCTGCTCACGCCAATCTTGCTGCTGGCGCTTCCGAGCGTTGGCGAAGCGTTTCACAACCCGATGGTGCACCGGCTCATCGCCATGGGTGTTACCTCAATCGCAGCCTTCGCGCTGTGGCGCGGCTACCGCCGACACAAACACCTGCTGCCGCTGATCATCGGCGCCGCCGGCGTGCTGATGATCTGGGGCGCGCTGTTCGTTCCGCACCAAACCCATGACCACGACCACTTCCACCTCCCCGCCGGCACGATTATGACGATCATCGGCAGTGCGCTGATGATCACCGGGCACATCATCAACATCCGCAATTGCCGGACGGGGTGCTGCCATAATCACGCGCAAAATCAGGCCGCCGAATCAGTCTGATTGCTGCGCCGGCAAGTCTTCTTCGCCGGTGAGGATGTACCAGTTCTGTTTCCCGGCCTCCAGCAACAGCGCGTCGCGTCGATAGGCCGCGGTGGTTCGCGCTATTCGGTCGCGAAATGTCGACACATCCAGCAGCTTCAGTGCGTGGCGGATGTGGTCGAGATCTTTGCTCCGGCGGGAGAACAGCTTGCCCGTGAGGATGTCGTAGGAATCGACCAGAAACACATCGATCGCGCCGAATCGATCCAACGACTTAACACGCGCGCGCCAGCCATCGGGCAGGTAATGTGACTGAAAGTGCGTGATCTTCAATCCATAACGTTTTACATACTCTGCCAGCAGGTCGTGCTCGCGACGAATGGGTTCGGGGACTTCATCGACGACATCGATGTCTTCGGTTTCATGGATGATCAACGCATCCATAATCAATGCGATCGATCCGCCGACAATCAGTTGAGACGGCTGATGAATTTTCCCACCAAGTTCTCTCAGCATTGAACGCACATCATCCGGATTGGTGGTTTCCATCGTTCGAAACTCCAGGCTGGGGAACCCGACTTCATCGGTGATCGGGTCGTTGAGCCGAGCGATGACGCTTGGCGGGGCTTTGAGGTTTTCCAACCGCCGGCGAAGGACCGGCTCGCTCCAGAGATTGGCCAATGCGCGCGTCGCGTCGCGAAGAAGCAGGCCGGTGCGGTATTCGGCCGAGTTGGCGGTTGCAGGATCGGCGATGGCACGAAGCAAGTCGACCGCGCGCACCGCGCCGCCGCGTTTGACAACCTGCCAGGCGTTGGGACGGTTCGCTGCCATCGTTGTGCAACTAAGATTGGTCGGCAACGAGCGGCGGCAGGTCTTCTTCGCCGGTGAGGACGTACCAATTTCTTTTTGAAGCCTGGGCCAGATAGTCTTTTGAACGCAAGCCGGCGGTGTCGCGAGCCAGACGTCTGCGAAAATCTTCAATGTCGATCAAATTCCAAGCCGCGCGGATATCGACAAAATCTCTTGCTCGCAGGCTGAACAGCTTGTCGATAAGCACGTCCACCGCATCAATGAGTCGTACATTGAGTTGACCAAAAATTCCCAGCGACGTTGTGCGATGTTCCCAGCCGGCGGGAAGGTAGTGCGAAGCGAAATGTCCGAGCATTAATTCGTGCCGCTCTTGCATTCGCTGGAGCGCTCCATGCAATTCGCGAATAGAATGCGGTATGTCATTTACGACATCAATGTCTTCGGTTGCGCGAACAATCAGGTCGCGCATGATCAGCGCGATCGACCCGCCGATGGTTGCCTGAGTTGGTTCGCGGACCTCGCCACCTAGATCCCGAAGATACCTTAGAACGTCATCGTGGGTTATTGGTTCCATAAGGCGATGTTTCAATGAGGGAAATCCCGTTTCGCCGTCGAATTTTGATTCCCATGTTGCTGCCAGCGCGGAAGCTGTGGGCATACGTGCGACGCGGCTCTTCACATACGCTCGTCCAAAATAGCGAGCCAGAGCGTCGAGCGAATCTCGGATCAGCAGGCGAGAGCGGTAGTCGAGATCGAATTCGTCTCCGCATGCCGCCGCCAGACTTACACGGTTAAACAACTCGCGGGCAGACAACCACCGTTGCCGTTTCACATAGGTCCACAAGTCGTCAACAGGCGTCTGCATACAATATACCTTGTATGATTATACCACAGTCGCTTCCCCATCCGCGTCCATCTGCGTTAATCTGCCGCCAGATATGCCTTCCCGAACCGCCCAATCATACCGCGTCCTCATCGGCCTGGAGATTCATGTCCAACTGGCCACGAACACCAAAATGTTCACCGGCGTGGCCAACGCCAGCGGGAACCTGCGGCCCGGGCAAACCCCGCCGGAGCCTAATAGCGCGGTGGATGAGCAGATCCTCGGCCTGCCGGGCACGCTTCCGGTGCTGAACAAGGTGGCGGTGGAATATTCGATCAAGACGGGGCTGGCGCTGGGGTGCAAGATCAATCGGTTTACCAAGTGGGATCGCAAGTCGTACTACTACCCCGACCTGCCCAAGAACTATCAGATCAGCCAATATGATCTGCCGCTTTGTCATGAAGGGGAGATGACGGTGCCCGATGAATCGGGAGTGCCGGCAAGAATCCGGATTCGTCGGGCGCACCTGGAAGAAGATGCGGGAAAGCTGCTACACGAAGCGCCCGGTGGGTTTCCGATCGATCACAGCATTGTCGACCTCAACCGCGCCGGCACGCCGCTGCTGGAGATCGTGACCGAGCCGGATTTTTCCAACGCCAAGCAGGTGGTGGTTTTCGCGCAGGAGCTGCAAAAGCTCGTGCAATTCCTGGGCGTGAGCCACGCGCAGATGCAGCTTGGCCAAATGCGGTTCGAGCCCAACATCAACCTGCATATCACCGACGCCGACGGGCAGATGCATAAGACGGCGATTACCGAGATCAAGAATCTCAACAGCTTCAGCGTGCTGGAGCGCGCGACTGACTACGAAATCGCGCGGCAGTTGCGCGCGTGGGAAGAAACCGGTTCACTCGGCAGAAAAAGCACCTACGGCTGGGATGAATCGACGCAATCCACGTTTCACCAGCGCGATAAAGAAGAGGCGAACGATTATCGATACTTTCCCGATCCCGACCTGCCGCCGGTGATTGTGGATGAAGCGTGGCTGGCGGAGTTGAAATCACAGGTTGGAGAATCGCCAGTTCAACGGCGCGAGCGATATTCAACGGCGCTGGGCCTATCCGCGGCTGACGCCACGGCGTTAGCCGCGGATCGAACGACGGGTGACTTCTATGAAAGTGCCGTCAAGCTCGGCGGCGATCCGAAGCGCGTGGCGAATCTGCTGATCAACGTCGTGCAAAAGATTGCTAACGATCGATCCATTTCCATCGCAATCGTTGGACTGGCGTCGTCCCAGGTTGCGGAAGTGGCCAGATTGATCGATGAAAACAAGATCGGCGCAAGCAGCGCGCTTGCCCTTTTCGAAAAGCTTTGCGGCACAACCGCCCACGCTGCAGGGGTAGCTGCTGATCTGGGGTTGATCCAATCCACCGACACCGCCCCGATCGACGCCGCAATCGATGCGCTGATTGCGCAAAATCCAAAATCGCTGCAAGACTATAAAGCCGGAAAACAGGCGGCGCTGGGGTCGCTGGTGGGGATGGTGATGAAGAGCGCGAAGGGGCTGAACCCGAAGCTGGTGCAGGAGCGGTTGAGGGAGAAGCTAGGGTGACGAATGCCTGACGAGCCGCTCAATTACGAAAGCCCCAAACGGCCGCAATGGTGGCAATATGATCGCGGATCTGTAATTCTCATTTGCATTAACACGATAGCCGGCCTCTCGACGTGGCTTGGTTTATCACAAGTCAACGACAACGGTTTTGCGCCAATTTTTTGCGCTATCATTGCCATCATATCGGGGATTTGCGGGTTCGTGTTCGGCGTAATCGGCCTCGCATACACGTTTATCTTTGCCGACGACGGGGATACGTCGCGAGTACGCACGTTACTTCTCGGCATGGCTTCGTTAATTGCCTTGTCTCCATGGCTTGTCGCTTTGTACGCTTTGTGCGTTTCAGCAGCGTGGAGAAGGTAGGAGCCTGAACGCCACTCAAACAGATTCTTCAGACGGCGTCTGAAGAATCGCCGAATCTCGCCGCCGTCGGCAACCCGCGATAGTGAAGATTGCCAATCGCGCGTAGAATTACACGCCACAGAACATGCGCGCCAAATACATCAGCAAAACTGCCCGCCGGCGGAGTGTTCGGCCGGACGGGGGAGATTATCGCGAGCTGCGGAAAATGCCCGGCGGCGGGCGGCGGCGCGGGCAGGTGATTACGGTCATCGGGCTGCTGGCCTGCGGGTTGGGCTTGGCGTGGATTTTTTATGCGTTGCTGCTGAAGTAATAGTGATCCACGGCGGGGCAGACATTCTTGTCGGTCACGCCATTCCATGGGGTTCCGCTCGCGAATATCTGCCCCACTTCACTTGTGTCTTGCCGATCACACCGCAGAATTATCTCCGATGTCGCTCCAAACCACACCCATCACGATCGATCTGAAGAAGACCGAAAAACTAACGGTCGAATTTGCCGACGGCAAGGTGGCGACGTTTTCGCTCACCAAACTCCGCACCAGTTGCCCGTGCGCGTCCTGCCGCGTTATGCGCGAGCAGCAGGCGTCCAAACCGCGCAGGCTGAACGTGCTGGGGGAATTTACCGGCGACCTCACAGTCGTTTCGGCCGAACTGGTGGGCAACTACGCCATCCGCCTGGAATGGAGCGACGATCACGGCAGCGGGATTTATTCGTTTGAGTATTTGAGAGAGTTGGCTCGCTTATAAGCCAAGCTGAGCCTCGTCAACTTCCGGTGGATGATCAACCGCATTTCGAATGCTGGTGGCAACGTAGATGCGGCCCCACGATCGGCCGGTAACTTCCTGCAGTATTTGACCAGATTCAAGCTTTTGAATGATGCGCGATGCGGTCGGGGTTGAGACTTTTAGCACGTCGGCCGCGCGGGAGACCGTAGTATAATAGTTCTGAAACAGGGAGTCGATCAATGCCACTTCGCGATGCCGCCCCTTCAGCCGCGCGTGATGCTCTTTCTGAAGTTTCAGGAGTTGGTCGGCGTGATCGATGGCCTGCCTAGCCGTGAATGCTATTGCGCGCAGGAAGAATTTGACCCAGCCAAGGCGATCATCGTGCGTGCGGACGCGTTGCAATAAGTCGTAGTACTCCTGTCGATTGCGCTCAATGTATCCTGACACATAGAGTAGCGGTCTGGCGAGACGGTTGCGTTCTGTCAGAAACATCGTGATGAGCAACCGGCCAACGCGACCGTTTCCGTCCAGAAAGGGGTGGATCGCCTCGAAACGCTCGTGCATTAAAGCGCACTGCACCAAATCCGGCATCTTGCCTCGAGCGTTGACGAAACGCTCCCAATCCGCAATTGCATCAAGCATCTGCTCCGGCGGCGGCGGAACAAATGGCGCGGTTGTCGGAGTGCTCCCCGCGGGGCCTATCCAATTCTGCGACCGGCGAAATTCGCCGGGCGTTTTGTTTTCACCGCGCACTCCACGCATCAACTCGGCATGGAGCTTTAGGATCAGGCCCGATGCAATTGGTAGCTTGGCAAGATTCTCCAATCCCACCCGTTGCGCTCGAAGATAGTTGCGAACTTCTCGAACATCATCGGGAACTTCTGTTGGCTGTGAAAGTTCGTCAACGAACAAGTCAGAAATGCTCGCCTGAGTTCCTTCAATTTTTGATGAAAGAACGGCCTCGCGATGAGCGTAAGGGCTGATCAGTAACTCGGGATTTGGAAGATTGCGTCCTAGTCCGGAGAGTTCGCCGACCAAGGCGTCCGCTCTCGAAAGCAGGAGTTGGCTTGTTTGATCGAGTTTTAACTCAGACGTCATTGGCGATGGAATAAATGCCCAATAGCCAGTAGATGTCTTGGTCACTACACCAGATCTAGTAGATGTGAACTCTGCAGGGTTCATGATGCTTAGAACGTCTATGATACCGGGAAAACGGAGTCTTTTAAAAGAATCCCCACTTTTTTAAAAAGCTTTTTGGGGTTTTAAAGAACCGTTCAAAGGCGAAATCAGTGGTTAAAACTGCCTTCGCTGGCGCGCTACGGGGATATTGAGGATCTTGCGATACTTCGCGACCGTGCGCCGCGCCAAATCCAATCCCTGAGCTTTCAGCTTATCGACTAGCTCATCGTCATTGAGCGGGTTGGTTTTGTCCTCGGCGTCGACGAGTTGCTTCAGCTTTTCCTTTACCGCATCCCACGAAACGTCTTCGCCGCTGCCGGTGTTGGTGGTGCCCTGGCTGAAAAACCTGCGCAGCGGGAACACGCCACGCGGGGTTTGAATCCACTTTTCGCTTACCGCCCGGCTGACGGTCGCGACGTGAATGCCCAGTTGGTCCGCCACCAGAATCATCGGCAATGGCTTGAGCGCTTCGGGGCCGCGTTCGAAAAATTCCTGTTGCGCATCAACCACCACGCGAATCACGCGCTTGACCGTGCTTGATCGCTGCATGATCGATTCGATGAGCCACTTGGCGTTGCGTACGTTGTTGTTGAGGAATTCGCGCGTCGATTTCTGGACGGATTTGTCTTTGAGCATGCGCCGATAAGTACCGGAAATGTACAAATCCTCCGCCCGCTCGCGCGCCATTTTAATTTCGTATTTGCCGGTGTCTTCGTCGAGGTACACCGTTGCATCCGGCGTGATCGGAGGGGCTTCGTCGCGGCCGATGATCTTGCCGGGGTGCGGGTGCAGCCGCGCCAACTGCTTCACCGCATATTTAACCTCCTCAATATTCCGCTCCAACGCCTTGGCGATCTGCGGATAACGGTTCAGCTCCAGATCTTTCAAATGCGATCGGAGCAGCATGCGCTCCAGATCAAAATCGTGCCCTTGGGCCAGCTCTTCATCTTCTTCCAGCGCATCAAGCTGAAGGAGCAGGCACTCCTGCAGATGCCGCGCCCCCACGCCGGCGGGGTCGAGCGTTTGCACCAGCTTCAGCGCGTCATGCAGTTCCGGCAATGACGCGGGTTTTTTCATTTGCCGCTGAATTTCTTCGAACGGCGTGCGCAAGTAACCCGAAGCGTCGACGTGAGAAATGATCGCCTTCCCCGCGGCATCGAGGTGCGGAGGGATTTCCAGGAGCGACCATTGATTGAGCAAATGCTCGGCCAGGCTTTCCCCGCGCGACGGCGAATTGGCCATCGCATCCATCTTGCCATCGCGGTCGCCGTCGAATCGTTGTGATGCACGGCTGCGGTATGGCGCATCCGTGGCGAATTCTTCGTTTTCCAGATAGTCGGCGATCTTGTTCAGGCGATCAAAATCGGCGGCACCGTCGGTTCGGGCATCGTCGACAACCAGCGCGCGTTCTCCCTCAGACGAATCCGCGGCTAACGCCTCGGCGTCGGCCGCGGATTGTTCGTCGCGCGGCGCGTCCGGGTCATCCTGTCTTTGCTCCAGTACCGGGTTGGCCTGCAGTTCCTGTTCAATGCGTTCCTGGAGGGCCATCAGCGGGAGCTGAAGGATCTCCATCGACTGAATCATGCGCGGTGTGAGCACCTGCCGCTGATCCATTCGCATCGACATGGACTGACTTAAACTCATTCATCTCCAATACTTACAAATCAATCCGTCTCGGCACATGATTTGCATGCAAGGATACTATATCATCGACAGACCGCGGGGCAACGTGAGTGGACCGATGATGAATCCCAGCCCGTCGGGAATGCGAACAAATAGCTGCCAAGCCATGCGATGGATCGGTTTAATTTTCTTCACTTTCACCTTCGCCTGCGATCGCGGCGCGCCGTCGGTGGCGCCGCCTAAGCCGACTAATCGGCTGCTCATCGTCGCCAGCGTGTTTCCGCTGGGCAGCATCGCCAAACAGGTGGGCGGCGACCGGGTCGATGTGGTGTGGTGGGTGGAAAGCGGCCAGGCCCTCACCGGCCACCAGCCCACACCCGAGCAGGTAGAGCAGATGCGTCGTGCGGCGGCGGTGCTCACCAACGGGTTGGCCGAAGCGCAGGTGACCGACCAGTTTTCCGATGCATTCGGCGACCGCCGCGTGATTCGGCTTGATCGCTTCGTCAATGAATCGTTGGCCGATTCGCAGTTGTGGCTCGATGCGACCGTTGCCAAGCAGGCCGCCGGCGCGTTGGCCGACCGTCTCGCCTCGATCGATCCCGCCCACGCCCAAGCCTACCGCGACCGCGCTGCGGCGTGCGCAAAGGAGCTTGACGCGCTGAGCGCGTACGGCGCGCAGGTGCTGTTGGAGTTGCGGGGCAAGGTTGTCTGCTCGATCGGCAATGATTACGCCGCACTCGGCCGGCAGATGGGTTTCACAGTCGAACCGATCACGCGCGATCCCCTCGTCAGCCTGGACGAAACGCAGCGAACGCGCCTTCCACAAACACTGAAGCAACGGCAGGCGCAATTGCTGCTGGTCGAAGCCGATTCTCCCCCGGCGGTGCTGCTGAGTTTACAGAACAGCGTCGGCGTGCCGGTGGTGCGAATCGATTCACTGGGGTCGAGTTCATCGCGCGGCCTCGACTCTTATGAAAAACTGCTTCGATACAACTATGAACAGTTGGCCGTCGGATTGAGGCAGGCGCGCGGCGAGTAGTGGGTCTAACGCTTCTTTTTGGCGGTTGGTTGACGCGTCACGAGAAAGTTAAACACGAAGAAACGAAGTGGCCAGTCTGGCCCAGATTGCATCCTGTTGGACACGGGTCACGGAACGACGGAATAAGGGTTTGTCGATCCGCGTCGGATAGGGATTACCCGGCTTCGTTTCTTCGCTTCTTCGTGTTGAGCCAAATGTTTTTGCGATCGTCGCCAAGAAACGGCGTTCGACCCCGAGTAGTTAACATTTCCAGAGAGAATTGATTTGGCGATGGTGCAGGTGTACCGTTCGCTTGGTTTGCCGCATCTCAATGGGCAATACGTTGTGTTCGCACCGATCAAAAATGGCAACCGCCTCAACGCAGCCAAAGGTTGCGGTTCTCATCTTCGCCCAGGCTCAGCAGCGCGATCAGCGCCGCCGGGGGCTTTCGTCGAACGTCGGCACGCTACTTTCCCTGCCAAAATTGAACGCCAGCGTGCCGGGCGCGGACCTGCATTGGTTCTGCGATCGTCCGGTGCGCGGTGTGGCAATGCGGGATCGCCTCACGATTCATCGCCAGCAGGGCAAGACATTCAGCCAGCGATTCGAGAACGCCGTCGAACAATTGAGTGCTGCTGGTTATGAAAAAATCGTCATCGTCGGCCGCGATTGCCCGCAATTGACCGGCGACGATGTGAACCGCGCGATTGAGTTGCTCGATTCCCGCCGCTTAGTGGTCGGCCCCGACCACCGCGGCGGGTGCTGGCTGATCGCCATCCACGCCGCCGACCGCGAGAAATTACGCGGCGTTCGCTGGCAGTGCGACACGGATGCCGCCGAGTTAATGCAGCGGTTTGCCGATTCTGCGTGCGCCATGTTGCCCGCGCGCATCGACGTCGATACCGCCGCCGACCTGAGGCTGCTGCGCACCTACTTCGCGTGCCTGCGGTTTCTTGTCTTGCACCGCGCCACGGGTGCCAATGTTCATTTGACGCTCACCAAAGAACAGCATTTCCTGCGCCGCCAAGTGCAATGCCCTCCCCCGGTAGTTCACTGCTAAGCGCGTCGAACAACAACAATTTATAGAAGGCGATTGCGTTGACGAAGTGGCACGGGCTGCTAGCCCGTGATCCAAGTTTCGTTATTGCCGGTTCCTGCAAGTTGATTGAATCCCTTGCACCGGACGATTCGATTGCCTTTCATCTAATCAAAAAAACCGCCCCGTCCCCGCCGGCCGATGCGCCGGATACCGAATGGAATCATTCATGTTGCACACACAGAGTTCCCCCCCCTTCCCTCGCCGTCGGTTTACCGGCTTCACGCTGGTGGAGTTGCTGGTGGTGATTGGGATTATTGCGCTTCTCATTGGCATTCTCGTTCCCACTCTGGGCAAAGCTAAAAACCAAGCAAACGTAGTCAAATGCTTGTCGAACATCCGTCAAGTTAATTCCGCTATTGCGCAATACCTCGTCGAAAATCGCGGCGTGATGCCAGAAGCAACGTACAACAACCGGGGGGCATGGTCGCCGCGGCAACGCGGAAAAGCAGCCTGGTCGCCCGATACCGGAACGCCGGTTGGCCGATATGTCATGCCGACGATCGGTGAGTTGCTTCGACCCTATTTGAAGAATGAGGGTACTGGGATATGGGAGTGCCCCACGGGAAATGCCGGCGTTGACTCTTTCGCAATCAAGGGACCTCAACCACTCGAAGGCTTCGCACCAGAGAACGATTGGTTGCCAAATTACTTTTACATGAACACGAAGACGTTCACGAGTTTCGTCCCGCTGAACTTGGGCGCGAGCGACCGCGCCGCCACCGGATTCAACGGCACTCGGGTGGATTGGTTGTTAGCGAACGTCGCCGGTCTGAAAGCGGGTTCGGCACGAACCGTGTCAGGTCAAAGTTCGTCACGCATTGTGACGTTCCTTGAATATAAGAGTTTCTTTCATACGACCAGCCGGGCGGATGTGTACAACCTTCCACCGGGAGGCAAAACGAAGTACCAAGGAAATTTCGCCTATCTCGATGGCCATGCCGAAACCAAGCGCTATGAAGATCGAAACGGCTATATCGCGCAGTTGCACAATCCAATTAAGCAGAAGTGGTTTGGGATTGGTTTTGAGACATCGTATCCCGAATTCTTCCTCGCAGAGAATTGGCTGCGTACGGTGAACTAACTGCTGGTGACGAGTTAAAGCTACGCTCGTCTGTGGGACGATTGGCACCGATTGCGCATCCGAGACGGCTGCCTCTACAGGTGTTTGACCTTGATCTTAACAGGAGGCTCGGATGCCTTTGTTTCAATGCACGTTACTCCTCATAACTCTCTGCGCAACCGCGGTCACGGAACCCTCGCCAACCACCGCTCCTTCGGGTGCGGCAACGTTGTCGCACACCTCCTGGAACGACCTCCTCCAAAAAAACGTCAAAGACGGCCTGGTTAATTACGCCAACTTCGCAGGGTCAGACCGGCCGGCGTTGGCGGCGTATCTTGATTCGGTGGCCGCAGTTGACGTCGCCAGCCTCTCGCGGCCGGAGCAGTTGGCGCTGTATCTCAACCTTTACAACGCCGGCATGATTGCTGCGGTTGCTGATCGGTATACGCCGGAGTATTCGGTGGTCGAGGGGAAGATGAAAATCTTCTCCGAGCCGCTGATTCGGCTAGGCGGGGAGACGATCACGCTCGATAAGCTCGAGCATGAACTTATCCGCAAAGGCTTCGGCGATGCGCGCGTGCATGCGGCGATGGTGTGTGCGGGGCTTTCGTGCCCGCCACTGCCTTCGGTGGCGTTTGAGGGAAACACAGTTGATGCACAGCTCGATGCGTGTATGAAACATTGGCTGACCGATCCACGCCACACGCGCATCGACGTGGAAGCACGGCGCGTCACGCTGTCGAAGATCTTCCGCTGGTACGCCAAAGACTTCGGTGGGCCGGACACACTGCCGGCTCTTGTGAACAAATACACCGGCACGGATGTGTCGGGTTTTGAAATCGGTTTCTTCCAATACGACTGGCGGCTGAATGATCTCTCCCCCGCCGGGCGGCCGGGCGCGCGGTGAAGGTGATTGGGTAGTTGAGTGGTGGAGTCATGCGCCGATTCATTCGGCCGCGACCGATAAGTATCACGCCACCACTCAACAACCCGTTCACCGATTCAACTCCTCCGCTCGCGGACGCTCGCGGCTCGTCAGGATGCTTTGTTCACAATTAACCTTACCAACTTAATGCTCAACACCCCATGACACCCGAACACTGGAAAACAAAACATCCCGCTCACCCTTGGCTCGCCGCGGACGATTGCGATGGGGTTCAAGCGTTGCTCGCGCACATGCAAGCGCTGCGCGACGGCGAGCGCGTTGCTTCGTGCAGCAAGGCTGGCGAAGGAAATATGAACCTCACGCTCCGCGTGTTGCTTGCCTCTCCAGCGGGGCAGCGAACGTTGATTGTGAAGCAGTCGCGCCCCTGGGTGGAGAAGTATGACTTCATCGCCGCGCCGTGGGATCGGGCCAATGTCGAAGCGGCATTTTTGCAAAAGGTGGCCACGGTGCCGGTGCTGGCGGCACGGATGCCCGCAGTCATCGCTGCCGACGCTGACGCGCGCGTGCTGGTGATGCACGACCTCGGCGCGGGAAGCGATTTTTTTAGCTTGTATCAAGACGCAACCATCGCCCCGGAGACGCTCGCTGCTCTGGCGCGGTGGCTCGGAACGTTACACATGACTTTTCGCGGAGCGCAAGATGCCGCACTAGTGAATCGAGAGATGCGGCGATTAAATCACGCGCACATGTTCGTCATCCCGCTGACCGATCCGACGACGATGAACTTGGCGCAGTTCGATTCCGACCTTCCCGAAGCGGCGGCGGAACTTCGCGGCGATGCGAATTACAGGCAGATCGTAGCCGGAGCGGGCGAGCGATATCTTCACGACGGCGCGTGCCTCCTACACGGCGACTTTTTTCCGGGAAGTTGGCTACAAACCGGTAACGGCGGGGCGACGAGCGACGTGTTTGTGATCGATCCGGAATTCTGTTTCTTCGGCGAGGCTGAGTTTGATCTCGGCGTGGCGGTGGCACACTTCGCACTCGCCCAAACCCCGCGCGCGACGGCGGAAACTTTTTTGAAATCATATGGAGAGCCGTTCGACCGCGCGCGGCTCGGCATCAATGCGGGCATCGAAGTGATGCGCCGGCTCATTGGCGTGGCACAACTGCCGCTAGGTCAATCGCTCGATCGTGTGGCGCTGCTGCGCCGAAGTCATCGGGCTGTTTTAGAAAGAAAGTGGGAATGGTTATGGCAAAGCTAATCGTGATTGTTTGCTGCTTGGCTTCGTTTGCTGTTGCGCGTGAGCCGATAAATGTCTGGCTCGACGTCGATACGTCGGCGGGGCTGATTAAGCCGCGCGTGAAAGATGTTGATGACGGCCTCGCACTCGTGCAGGCATTCCACTCGCCGGAAATCAACATCCGCGGGGTGAGCGTATGCTTCGGCAACGCCCCGCTCGCCGAAGCCTTGCCGATTGCCCGGGAGATCACGCGCCGCTTCGGCCCGAGCGGTCTTGGTGTATTCTCCGGCGCGGCGGCGGCGGCCGATCTTGGCGTTGAGAACGATGCCACCCGCGCGCTGGCGAAAGAATTGGAGCAGCGCCAACTTACCATTTTGGCGCTGGGTCCGGTCACCAACGTCGCCACGGTCTTGAAGAATCGAACCGATCTCCGCGGCAAGGTGCGCCAGATCGTCGTTTGCGCCGCGCGGCGCCCGGGTTTCGGTTTCTACGTGCCCGACCGGCCCGAGGCGGTACTACCCGATGCAAACTTTGAAAAAGATGCGCCGGCGATGCAACTGCTGCTGGATAGCGGGGTGCAGATCGTGTTTGCCGGGTACGAGTCGAGCTGCGACACGTGGTTGTCACGAGAGGATCTCGAATCGATTGCCGGCAAAAGTGAATCGGGCAAGTGGGTGCGCGATGTAAGCCAGGACTGGATCGCCCGTTGGGAATCGATGCGCGGTCCGCGCGGGTTCAATCCTTTTGATACGCTTTGCGTCGGCTACATTACCCACCCAGGGTTGCTGCAAACCATCGAAGTGTCGGCCCACATTACCACCGGGCCGGATGACCGTGCAGGAACAGGGCTGGCGGCCACGCGGCCTACCAAACCGTATTTGATCGCCGAGCCTCATCAAGGCAACGCGGTGAAGCACATTTATTGCACCTCTGCGAAGCCGGAATTTCGCCAAACTCTTCTTGCTCGTCTCGTCGGGCCACCGGCGAAGGAATAGATTTTCTCAAGGGGACCTATGGGAGGAAAATCTTCGTCCAGCGAAGCCGCCGTTGGTGACGACAGGGGCGGCAGAAAAGCTGATCACGCACAATTCTCGTGACTTGCAACAAGGCGAATTGCGTTTCCCGCAACTTGACGCTCGCGGCTCGTCATTCGGGTGCATCGCTCATCGCGCGCTGCGCCACCACAGTTCCAGCATCAGCAATGCATACAGCCGCTGCGAATGATCAGCGCGGCCGGTTTCGTGGGCTTCGATTAGTTTCCGCGCTTCGGCGGGAACCATGTTCTGGGTGAGGAACGAATCGCCGGCGAACAGCAACTCGTGCAGCATCGGGCGCAATTCGCCTCTAAGCCATTGGCCGATGGGCAGTGCGAATCCCATCTTTTTTCGGCGGAAGACTTCAACGGGAAGATCGCGCGCGAAAGCCTGCCGCAGCAGCCGTTTGCCGCCGCCTTTGAGCAGTTGATCGGTGGTCAACCCGGCGGCGAAGCCGATTAAGTCATGGTCCATGAACGGCGCGCGAACCTCCAGGGCGTGCAGCATGCTGGCGCGATCGACTTTGGTCAGCAGGTCGTCGGGCAGATAGCTCAATCGATCGACCGCCAGCGCCGTCTGCACTTCATCCCGGACCGTACCTACTCGATTGAACAGCGTCACCAGCGAGTCAAGCGTGTCGACAATTCCGCCGGTGACGCCCAGCAACGGTTGCAGCGTGCGCTCGTCGAAGAGGCGCATGTATGCCGAGTACCGATCGGCCGGTTCTTCGATGGCGGTGCGGAGCAGGCGCTTAAGGCGTGTGATACGGCCTTTGGGGTGCGTGCCGGGCAAAGCCTGCCAGATGCGCGATGACACCATTTCGCGCACCACGCCGGGCAGCCGGCGGATGCGTTCGGCGATGCGCATGGCACGGTAGCGA
The DNA here is from genome assembly GCA_964641895.1 of uncultured Tepidisphaeraceae bacterium. Lineage (GTDB taxonomy): Bacteria > Planctomycetota > Phycisphaerae > Tepidisphaerales > Tepidisphaeraceae > UBA2421. The sequence continues at coordinate 12,198 of CAZXLA010000018.1, read as the reverse complement.
TCGTATCCGCCGAACAGTTCATCGCCGCCGTCGCCGCTAAGGGCGACCTTTACGTGAGGGCGCGCCGCGCGGGCCAGGTAGTGGGTCGGCAGCGCTGAGGAGTCGGCGAACGGCTCGCCGAACACCGCGGCCAGACGCGGAAGGTCTTCGGCGGCGTTGGGGCGGACGACGAACTTCTCGTGCTTCGTCCCCAGGTGCTTGGCCACGGCGGCGGCGAAGCCGGTTTCGTCGTATTGCGGATCATCGAAGCCGATGCTGAACGTGCGCACTTCCTGTCCGGCGTCGACCGATTGCGTCATCGCCGCCGCCACGATCGATGAATCGATCCCGCCGGAAAGGAAGCAGCCCAGCGGAACATCGGCGACCAGTTGTTTCTTAACTGATTGCAGTACAAGCGTGCGCGTCTGCGTCACGGCCTGATCATTCGAAAAGTGTGAACCGGCGGCGCCGGCGGAGAGGTTGGGGTCGAAGTACGTCTCGCGATCGCACCCGCGGTGGTGCAGCCGCATCCAGCCCGCCGGCGGCATTTTCGCGGCGCCGCGGTAGATGGTCAGCGCGCCGGGCACGTAGCCCCAGCGCAAGTATTCCGCCAGTGCGTAATAGTCGACCGAGGGATCAAACCACGGCACCTCGCGCAGCGCCGAAAGCTCGCTGGCAAACGCGATCGCCGCGGGGCAGGAGGCGTTGGAGAAAATCTCCACCTGCAGATCATCGGTCTCGTGCGCAACAAACCCGTTCCACGGCCGGCCAGCCGGGTCGATGGCGCAATAGTATAGCGGCTTCTGGCCCATGCGGTCGCGCGCCAGCAGAAGCGATTGCGCGCCCTCATCCCATAAAGCGAAGGCCAGCATGCCGTTGACGCGCTTCAGCGCATCGACGCCCCACTCTTCCAGCGCCAGCAGCAGCACCTCGGTGTCGCCTTCGGTGCGCCAGCGGTAGCTCGGGCGGATGGAAGATAATTCCTGCCGTAGCTCGCGATAATTATAGATTTCTCCGTTGTAAACCAGCCACTTGCTGTTCTTGCCATCATCAAACGGTTGCAGCGATCGTTCGTCGAGGTCAATAATCGCCATCCGCCGGTGTACCAGCCCGCATTGCGGGTGAAACGGAGCGACGGCCTGGTCGTGGTTAAGATACAACCCCTGCCCGTCGGGCCCGCGGTGGGCGATGCGCCGGCTCATCGCCTCGAGCACGGCATGGCCGATGCGGTAGCGGTCGTCCCAAGTGATGATTCCGGCCAAGCCACACATAAGCAGATTGAGACAGTACGGGTTGCATCAACCAAGTTCAAAGTTATGGTGGATGCGTGCTGCGTCGATGGCTATCCACTTTTTTGTCCCCCTGTTCACGACCGGTGGGCAGTTTCGCGCCAGCAAATAAGGATAAGCCGTGGACAACCCGCGGGCAGCCTGACGCGCCGCTGTTGCGCATCGGCGGGCCTGGCAACAGGTGCTTCGACCACGATTGGTCGGCTGTCATGAAATGGCCTCGCCCGCTTCAGTTTATTCGAAGCCTGTTCACAGGTCGTGCACACCGACAGTCCAATAATAATGCATCTAAGTCATTTCGAGGAAGTGATTTAGAAAGTTGCGCCGAAAGATATCCACATTGCGACAGGCATCATCATCATCACTACTGTCTTATATGTATTTAGAATACTAATAGATTGAAGATGACGGTAAAGTATCCAACCCGACCCAGAGAAGGCTCAAATTTGACCGTCGGCAGGAAAGGTTTTTAACGCCATGAAAGTGATCTGCAATCGCGGAGCGCTGCTTGAAGCGCTCAACGTCATTGGAAACGTCATCCTCGCACGCAGCCCGAAGGAAGTGCTCAAGTGCATCAAAGTCACGGCGGCCGATGATCGGCTTACGCTGGCGGCTACCGATCTCGAAGTAGCCATTCGGTATTCCGACAGCCAGGTGCAGATCGAGCAAGGCGGCGAAACGCTGCTTCCGGCGGAAAAGTTCCGTGACATCGTTCGCGAAAGCATCGACGACACGCTGTCTCTCGAAATCATCGGAGAGCAGGCCCACATCAAGGGCAACGATTCGTACTTCAAAATCTATACCCAGCCCGCAGGCGAATTCCCGCCCGTGCCCGAGTTCACGGGTGAAGCCGACCTGGAAGTGGCCGGCGGACAGTTGAAGCAGCTCATCGGCCAAACCCTCTTCGCGGCGGCAAAGGAAAGCACACGCTTTGCGTTCAACGGGGTGCTGATGGTCATCAAGAACAAAAAGCTCCTGCTCATCGCCACCGACGGCCGGCGGCTGGCGCTGGCCAAGGGCGATCCGCAAACGGTGAAAAAGAGTGAGAAGGAGCTGACGCAGCCGATCATCCCCGCCAAGGCGCTGACACTCGTTGAGAAGCTGATCGGCGATCCGGAAGAAACCGTGAGCATTCAAATTCGCGAAAACCAGATCCTTTTCAGCACCCCCAACGCCACAATCACCAGCAATCTGGTCGAAGGGCAGTTCCCCCCGTATGAAGACGTGCTGCCCAAAGAGGCCGACAAGAAAATGACCGCCAGCACCGCCGATTTTCTTTCGGCCATCAAACGCGCTGCCCTGCTCGCCACCGAAGAAAGCAAAGGCGTGCGCATGGCGTTCAGCAAGAAGGGCCTGGTGCTTTCCAGCCGCAGTCCGGAAAGCGGCGAAGCGACGGTGAACTTCGCCTGCAAATTCGAAGGCAGCGATGTAGAAATCGGCTTCAACCCGACGTTTCTGGTCGATGCGCTGCGCGTAGTAGACAGCGACGAAATCAGCCTGGAAATGACCACCGCCAATCGCCCGGGCTTATTGAAAGGCGGCGCAAATTTCAGCTACGTGATTATGCCCGTGAATTTGCAGTAGGCTCCTCTCCCTCGCCCGGTACCCCGGGAGAGGGCCGGGGTGAGGGTTCTTGCGGCGAACCAATAATCGTAGCAGTTTGTAGACCACACGATTTTGTTTTATTGGAGCGAGGGATCCATGCACGACCCCATCCCCGAATCCACCTTCCGCCGCATGGCCCGTCACAAGCAGACGGTGCATGCCAAATTCGAAACCCTCGGTGCCGACCTGATCGCGTTCTTCAAGAAGGACATTCAGAAAAAGCAGGCCCGCTTCGGCAACGTGGCAACGGTGTGGGAACAGTTGATCCCCAGCACGCTGGTGGACCACACCTGCCTGGAGACCTTTCACGCCGGCACGCTCAAGGTGCTGGTGGACAGCTCATCGCACCTTTACGAACTGAAAACGGTGCTGCTGGCGGGGCTGGAAAAGCAGATTCTGCTGGCGTGCAAATCGCAGGGCCTGCGCAAGATCACCCTGAAGCTGGGCCGCTGGTACGACGGCGATGACGTCCAAACGCGGCGCGTGACGTTTGATTCATAAGATAAGTGCCACCAAGATTTTAGCGACGTGTTCGGTCGGCTGATGAACCTGCTATAATGGCTCGACCATCATGAGCGTCTCCCTCAACCATTTGGTACTAACTCCCGGCGTGGTCGATTCATCGACCCTGTCTGCAAGTCTCTCACCCACCTTAGGAAAAAAACCAAGCTGGCTCAAAATGAAAATGCCGGCAGGCGAGGGTTACGGCAACCTTCTTAAACTGGTGAATGAAAAGAAACTGCACACCGTCTGCCAGTCGGCAAAGTGCCCGAACATGGGCGAATGCTGGGCCGCCGGGACGGCGACGCTGATGATCCTCGGCGACGTATGCACGCGAAGCTGCGGCTTCTGCAACATCGCCACCGGCCGGCCGCCACACCTTGATACCGATGAACCTCGCCGCGTGGGCGAAGCTGTCGCGATCATGAAGCTCGGCCATTGCGTCATCACCAGCGTGAACCGCGACGAACTCCCCGACGGCGGCGCCGCGGTCTGGGCGGACACGATCCGCAACATTCGCGCCAAATCGCCCGGCACGAGCGTCGAAGTGCTCATCCCCGATTTCTGCGGCAACTGGGACGCGCTTCAAATGGTACTGGATGAAGAACCCGAAATTCTCAATCACAATATTGAAACGGTTCCGCGGCTATACAAACGCGTCCGCCCGCAGGCCAAATACCACCGCAGCCTGAAGCTGCTGCAGATCGCCAAAGACCAGGGCCACACCACAAAGACCGGCATGATGCTGGGCCTGGGCGAAACCGAAGACGAAATCGACAGCGTGATGGACGACTTAGTCAGCATCGGCTGCGAAATCTTCACCCTCGGCCAATACCTCCAGCCGACGAACAACCACCTGCCGGTGGAACGCTGGGTTCACCCCGATGAATTCGCCGACTGGAAACGCCGCGGCGAAACCAAGGGCCTGCGGCATGTGGAATCCGGGCCACTGGTGCGATCGAGCTACCACGCGGAGAAACAGGTGATGGCGCACGCGGGGGTGTAACGCCGGCCCCCTCGCCCGGTACACCGGGAGAGGGCTGGGGTGAGGGTTCTTTTGCGATCGTTCATTATGCGTGGACTCGTAGATATCCGCGTCGGTTGAAATTTGCAGAACACTCAATTTGCCCGAATGAAGATTCCAGCGGATGCAATCATCGCGATGAAGAAGTTGACTGGCAGCGTCCGAATCCGCACGGTATGGGTAAAACGTTCTGGCGAATCCGTGGTTCGGTTTGTTACACTCCGGCCGTTCAAGGAGCCGGTATGAATATTGAGCTTTATAAAGAAGCGGTTCTCACCATCGACATTCCCGATGAGCGGCTGAAGGCCGGCGATGTCGGCACTGTCGTCGAGATCCTGCCCCATCCCACCGCCGGCCCGCGTGGAGTAATTCTAGAGATGTTCAGTGCGGTTGGGAACACGCTCGCGGTCGTCACCGTGCCGGAATCGGCGATCGAGCCACTTTCGGATACCGAAGTATGGCCGGTGCGAAGGTTGGCGAAGACAGGGTGATCGCACTAACTCGAAGGAAGCAGTTTAATGACAACTACCAAAACCAAAAGTCGAGCCGCTCCCTGGAACAAGCCAAACCCCAAGAAAAAATCGACGAAACTCTCGCCGGCGCAAATAGCTTCGGCAAAATCGGCGGCGAAGAAGGCGGGGCGGAAGTATCCGAATCTGATCGACAACATGCGCGTGGCGGCGAGGGGGCGACGAAAAGCGCCAGCGAAATAACAGACGTAAGCCCGGCTAATTCGTGGAAGATTTCCGATTCAATGCTGCTCCATTAAACTGCGTCCAGACTCAAATCCGCCCCATCGACTAAACCCGCCGGGATGGATAACTAACATACGATCAGCGCGTATGCGGAACGGAGTTTTCTGATGAGCGTGGTTGCTGCGCCGGTTGTTGACGGATCGAAACTGGTCAATGAAGACAGGGTCGATCAATCGGTCTCGCAGATTGACTACGCGCACGGAGCGTACGCATCGCTTCCCGAGCGAACGCTTCAACTCGATCTTGACGAACCGATCTGGAAGCAGCGCCTGTATCTCGGCGTCGCGATCATCATTGCGATTGGCTATTTGTGGATTATGCTCGGCTACCTCGCGCCGGCGCATCCGGGCGTTGATCAGAACGGCTACCTCGTCGGCGGGCGGGTGTTTGCGCATACGTTTTCCACCGGCGTGAAGCCCGCCGGCCCGTTTGAGTATTTTGGCGCCATGTGGGTGATGGCCGAAGATGGCTGGCTCTATCCCAAATATCCGCTGGGAATCCCCATCCTCACCGCGGCTTGTTTTTGGATCGGCGGCGACGCGAACGGGCCGCTGCTCACCTATTACATTTCGCCGGTGTGCGCCGCATTGGCGCTGGTGGCGATGTATCTGCTCACGCGGCAGATCGCGGGAAGTTTCTTCGGGTTGCTCGGGACGATTCTGCTGGCGAGCAACGCGATTTTTTTTACGCAGACCAACAACCCCTGGTCGCACGTGCCCGATGCCGCGTTCGTGCTGTGGGGAATGGTGTTTCTGGTCTGGTGGTGGCGCTACAACGGCCTGTGGCGTGCAGCGATCGCCGGCCTGCTGCTGGGTTACGCGGTACTGATTCGCTACACCGAAGGATTATTGCTGCTGCCGATGGCGGTGGTGGCGTTGAGCAAGCTAAGGTGGAAATCGCCGCGGAGTTACCTGCGTTGCGCCACGCCGCTGTTTGCGTGGCTCGTGCCGGTGGGCTACCTGCTGATTTTCAACAAGCTGGCGATGGGCACATGGACCGGCTACGACACCACCAACGAAAGCACCGGCTTCGAAGTCAGCACGCTCGGCGAAAAATGGCGCACGACGCTCAGCCAGCTTTACCAACTCGGCGCGTTTTTTATCCTGCCCATCGGCCTGCTCGGCTTGCTGCTCATCGGGCAGCGAAGTTGGCGCATCGGTTTGTTTCTCATGAGCTGGCTGCTGCCGGGCGTGCTGCTTTATAGCGCCTACTACTGGGGCGGCGAACGCATGGGGATGGGGTTCCTGCGGTTTTTCCTCACGCTTATTCCGCCGATATTGATTGGGGCGTGCTGGCTATTTTCCAAATTGTCGACGATTGGTTTTCCCCGCGAAGGCGCGAGCGGCGGGTTGATCGCAAAACTGTCCACGTCGATTGCTCCGGTCGCTATCGGCCTGATTGTGCTCGTCGCCGCAAGCGCCAGCGTGCGCGAATCGCTGGCCGGCGTGACGCGCGACTACGTGAGCAACCAAAATCTGGCCACCACCGCAGCGATCATCAGGATGCACACGAAGCACAATACCAACGATGACGTGGTGCTCTTCGCCGAAGCGGGCCGCGGGCCGGCGGGGTCGGCGAACTTTCTGCAGTTCGCCACGGGCTTTGAAATTTACGCCAACGACGCGTTCAGCACGAACTTGCGCCAATTCATGGGCGCTCGCGGCGGGAATGATCCCGACCAGCCCAACCCGCTTCAACCCCGCCGCCGCGAAGCGACGCAGAAGGAGTATGCCAAATACAATGATAAGCAGCTTATCGAACAACAGAACCTGCTGATGAACCGCGCCTTCGTGGCCAACCGCCGCGTGATTGCAGTGCTGCCTGTGAACGAGGCCACTCGATTCTTGAAAAGATTCGTGCAGGATCGCCCGTACCAGTTCCAGGTTCTCGCTGCATGGCGCGATCCGGTGCGAACCAGCGATGTCTACACTCCCCCGCCGGAACAATCGGGACAACGCCAGCGCGGCCAAGGCGGCGGCCCGGGCGGAGGCGGCCCTCCCGCCGGCGGCGCGCCGGGCGCCAACGCCGTGCCGCGCGATATGCAGTTGATCGAGATCAAGCGGAAATGATCCTCTCGAATCAGGGCGCTATATTGCAGATTCCTGTGAGATTGGTGGCACAGACATTCCTGTCTGTGTTTCCGGTTATGGCTTTGAATCGGACACACAGACAAGAACGTCTGTGCCACCGCCAAAACCGGCGACGCTACTTCTCGATGAAATAATACATCACCTTTGGAAGCAACTCG
>CAZXLA010000018.1:0-4697 GCA_964641895.1 uncultured Tepidisphaeraceae bacterium | reverse complement strand
AAACCGGCGACGCTACTTCTCGATGAAATAATACATCACCTTTGGAAGCAACTCGATCCTGCCATGTACTGCTTTCACTTCCTGAATCGCGTACCCGTTCGCATCCAACGTCGTGACTTTTGTCGGTGCTGATTTCAGCGTGATGGCGCCGTCGATGTTTTTCACGGACACTGGCGCTTCGCCGAGTGTGTCAATCGTCTTCTTCAAATCGCCACGCGTCGCAAAACCAAAGTTCTTCTGCTCGGTCATCACTTGCAGCAGTGTCTTCTTTGATTGCGCGATCGGTTGATCGTCGAGCGCGACGAGCCAGACGACACCGAATTCGTTCTTCAAATCGATCGTGCAATCGCTTAGCTCGATCGGGCCAACAGCACCCGCGAAGCCGCAAGCGGCCTGGGATTGAGGCGCGTTGACCGTGATCACGCCTCGGCCGTAGTCCCACGTAAGCTCGCCGGTGGCGCTGCGAATGGTTTTGGCGTGGTCGTCGATGTACTTCGATAGATCGACGATGCGCGACTTCGGCGCATTATCGGCCATCGCCACTTCAACCCGCCCGACCGCCGGGGCGCGTGGGTCGAGCTGATTGACGGCTTCCACTTCGGCGGTTTGGCCGGCGGGCACGCCGGCGGCGCGGAGGGCGTCGAGGTTGCCCGGGTTGTTCGCCGGCAATCCGCGCAATTCGCGAAAATGTTGCGGCGGGAGATTGATCTGCGCGACCGCCTCCGACTGCTTGATCAAGCCGCGGCGATACACCAGCGCCGCGGCGGGAAATTGGCCGAGGCCGGCGGGCGTTTGAAGTGAGAACTTCATCGTCGTTGCGTCCCAGCTCGGCCCGATGAGCGTGAAAAACATAAACCCATCGGTCCCCTGCAGACTGCCATATGCCGCCGAAATCAGCGGCATCTCGGCGGCGAAGCGGTTGGGGTGCGGCCAGTTGATTTCGCTGATCACCGATGGTTTGCCGTTGTACGCAAAATCAAACACCGGCGTGTTGAACGAATGCTTGTTCGGCTCTCCGGTGTTTTCCTGACGATCGAACCGCGCCGCGGCGCGGTCAAAGAATGTATCGCCGGCGTCGATGGCGAAGCTGGCGCGCGGGCCTTCGTGCTTGCCGCCGTAGTAACCGTGATGGTCCATCACGTCGGCGACGGTATTGCTGAACTTATCCAACGGCCCGAGCGTGCGTGCGTCGGCGGTCACCCAGTTGGAGGCGATGGTGAGGCCGTCGTAGCCGCAATCATTGCGTAGAAACGATTGCATGCCGGCGAAGAACTTCCGCTGCGTGTCGGCCAGAAACGCCGCGGTGTCTTGTGCGCGGGCGTCCTTGCGCTGGTTGATGTCGTAGAGCGGCATGATGCCGACGCGGCCGGCGGCAAAATCGTCGCCGCGCACGTCATCGGCGTTCCAACGATCGCGCGCGTTGTCGATCGATTGATAATGTTCGATCAGCCACGCGGCAAATTGTTTCTCAAGCTTTTCCATCGCGTCGGCGGGGACGCGGTCGTAGGGTTTGAAGGTCCAGAAGAACAACGAATCTTCGTTGACCATTTCTACAATCGCCACCGCCGGTTCCTTACCCAGCGGCGCGCCGCCGTGGGGGTTGGGCCGGGTCAGCAGTTCTTTGAACCACGATCGGTAGACGGCCTGAAACTTTTCATCAAAGAAAACCAGTCCGAACGGGTTGGCGTCGTTGTATTCGCCGAAGCCGTCGGCCGCTTTCAGTTTGATCCACAACGGGAAGTAGATGCTGATTGCGGTGTAAATCCCCTGCTGTTTCATCGCCTGCGTGAAGATTTGCACGCGTTCGATGGCCTTCACATCCGGCCCGCGTTGGTCGCCGACGGGCATGTGGACGCGCACGAGGTTCACGCCGCGTTTCGCGAGCGATTTGGCGAGGCGGTCGAGGGTGGAACGATCGAAGTTGACAACGTCCGGCCGCGCGTTCACGCCCCAGAAGCGAACGACTTCGCCGGTTCCTTCATGCACGATGGTTTCCCCGCGGGCGATTAATCGGCCGTGTTCGCCGGCGAGTTTCTCGTTCAAGTAGCGCAGGTCGATCGGTGATGGGTTGAACGCATCTTCATCCGGCTCGAACGCAAACCAGCCGTCGGGCGCGGTGCCGAGTTTCTGCCCCGGCTTGAGCAGCCCGCGCGGGGTGAACGGGCGGTTGGTCAGCACAAAGCAATCGAACGCCGCCGGGCCGGTGTTTTCGATCAACTCGATCCGCAGCATGTGCTCGCCGGCGGGAAGGTCGATGCTGCCCAGGCCGACCCAGTTGGCCTCAATGTTCTTGCGCAGCTCCACCCGATCCATGAGCGCCACATTTTTATCAACGGACCGCAGTTCTCCGCCGTCAATCTGCCACCGGAACGGGCCGTGCTTCCAGAATTTCCGGGCGTAGACTTGAAACGGGCCGGGGTCTTTGGTTTTGAAGCGGTATTCGGCAAAGAGCGTTTGCTCGCGGCGGCTGTCGACGCCAAGCCACGCGCCGCCGGACAGCAGGGCGCGCTGTCGATCGTCGGCGGGGGCGAATGGGTTCTTCGGCGGAAAGTTCGATGAAGTGGGGCTTTCGGCTTCAATCCACGCAAGATCAGCCCGGCCGATCGATACGATCATCAGCAAGAAACACGCGACGATGAGCGGACGAATTTTCACTTTCGCTTCGCCGCCTGCATCACGTTTGCGTAATGCCCGACCCAGTTTCGCGCGATGCGTGACCAGTCGTAGCGTTGCCGGGCAAATGCCTTGCCGCGTGCGGCGGCGGCCTCACGCAACGGTTCGTCGGCCAGCCATTGTTTGAGCAGTGTCGTCAGCGCGGTGAGGTCGGTCCGGGTCACGCCCACGCAGCCGGCGGCGCTCAATTCGCGCCAGATGTTCACCTGATCGCTGATGATCGTCGGGCAGCCCAGGGCGACGGCCTCGGCCACCGCGAGTCCGAAGTTTTCCTGATAACTCGGCAGCACGAACACGGCCGCATCGATCATGGCCGCCAATCGTTCAGGCCCATGCAACATGCCGGTGAGCAGGCAACGATCACCCAGCTTGTGCCGCGCAACCATCGCTTCCACCACCGGGCGATATCCGTCGGCGAACGGCCCGGCGATCACCAGCCACGCAAGATCAGCCCGGCCGATCGATACGATCATCAGCAAGAAACACGCGACGATGAGCGGACGAATTTTCACTTTCGCTTCGCCGCCTGCATCACGTTTGCGTAATGCCCGACCCAGTTTCGCGCGATGCGTGACCAGTCGTAGCGTTGCCGGGCAAATGCCTTGCCGCGTGCGGCGGCGGCCTCACGCAACGGTTCGTCGGCCAGCCATTGTTTGAGCAGTGTCGTCAGCGCGGTGAGGTCGGTCCGGGTCACGCCCACGCAGCCGGCGGCGCTCAATTCGCGCCAGATGTTCACCTGATCGCTGATGATCGTCGGGCAGCCCAGGGCGACGGCCTCGGCCACCGCGAGTCCGAAGTTTTCCTGATAACTCGGCAGCACGAACACGGCCGCATCGATCATGGCCGCCAATCGTTCAGGCCCATGCAACATGCCGGTGAGCAGGCAACGATCACCCAGCTTGTGCCGCGCAACCATCGCTTCCACCACCGGGCGATATCCGTCGGCGAACGGCCCGGCGATCACCAGCAGGTCGTCCAAGTTCGCGGCGGCGGCGAAGGCGGGGATAAGCAGGTCCAACCCCTTCTTTGGATGAATTCGACCCAGGAACAGCACGATGCGTCGGTCGCCGGCCTGCGGAAACTTCGCGCGGAAGCTGCCGGCGGCCGGGGCGCTATCAAACTCCGAGAAATCCAATCCCAGCGGTTCGACGATCCGAAGGCCCGGCAGCCGCAGCGGTTCGACCAGGTCGCGTTCGATGTCGGTCGTAAACGCAAATGCCGCGGCGTTGTTTAATTCGCGGCGCAATCGCCAGGCGAGCACCAGTTTCTTCTTCCACTTGCTTTGACGCAGGCTCCACGGGTCGAGCATGCCGTGGGGCATCCAAACGATGGGCGTACCACTGCGGTGCGCGACGACGGCGGCATGGTGCTGTGCGTCTTCCCACAGCGCGTGAATGTGCATCACTGTATCGCGACCCGTCAGGCGGGCGAGTGTCGGCTGCAATTGCGGGTGCGATGAAAACTTTCCCCGTGCCGGCCCGACGAGAACCAGTTTGACGTTGGCGGTTTCAAGAAAACGGCGATTGCCGTCGACCACATCGCCGTCGCGATATGAAGAGACGATCGTTACATCCAACCCCGCCGCCGCTTGAGCGCAGGTGAGGTCCACCAGCGCTTTGGTCGTGCCCCCCGCCCGGGAATCGATGCTCGAGATGACGTGAATTATTCTCATAAAGTCATCCCCGGAGCGTTGGCCGCGCTCCGGCGACGTAATGGGTGGAACGATCGGCTCCGTTCGGCTTTGAACGTAAGTGGAGACGTGCGTTTGCGCGCACGGAAGGCGGTTGGCAATGTTGTGATAATGCTCTTTCCACCGACAGGCGATCTTCTGCCAATCGTAACGTTCGCGCACAAATGTAAGCGCCCGACGGGAGGTGCTTTCCCGCAACTCGGCATCGGCCAGCCAGCGGGTGAGTTCCTGCGTGAGCGGTTCGATCTGTGTCGGCACCACGGCACCGACCCTGGCGGCGACCACTTCGCGATGGATGTTGACCTGGTCGCTGATAATCACCGGCCGGCCGGTG
>CAZXLA010000017.1:33482-35889 GCA_964641895.1 uncultured Tepidisphaeraceae bacterium | reverse complement strand
AAGCCGCAAGCGGCAAGGTGGCATTTCATTTTCGCACCTCCTTCAGTTCAGCGATGAGTTGCCGTTGCGTGGCCGATAGTTCGGTCATGGCGCTGGCGTTGTGTTTGACGACGGTGATAAGCTCTTCGAGCTGCACGCCGTCGATGATGATTCGGCTGTGGGCTTCGTCGATCTGCTGTTCGCGTTTCTGGCTGGTGCGACGCTCCCAAAGCCACATGGCGCCCATCAGCCCCGCCACGCCGAGTTGTGCGATGGGGTTGAGGATGGGATCGGTTTCGAGAAGGAACATAAGTGTCTCGTGTTTGATGTTTAGTTTCTGGTGTTTCGCAACAAGCCCGGGTGCCACACTTCCTTTAGTCACACTCACCCACGGATGAGTTCGAGCGTGTTGAGTTTTCGAACGCAATCGGTTTTGCCGTCGCCGTTCAGATCAAGCTCGACGCGGGCGCTGCGCAGTGCACGGCGGTACAGCTTTTCATAGAGCGCCGCGCGAATGGCATAGATCGAAGACTCCGCGGCGGCGGCGGCGAGGGCGTTGTAGATCATCTGCAGCGTGCCCAGCACACACGCGCGTTTGAGCGACTGCGAATTGAGCACCTTCGCGAAATCATTTGCCGTTAATCCGGCGGCGTGAAGCAACAGTTCGGTCACCACCTGACGCTGCGCCCAGAACGTGCGGATGGCGATTGAAACGCCCGTGGCATCCGGGCCGCCGCGCCCCGGCGTGGGGGGAGCGTCGTACAGTTTGTCGTAGAGAATGCTCAGCGTGAGTTGCGTGGGAGAATCGATGGTGACGATCGGAAAGCTGCCGTTGATCGCCCCGGCGACATAGACGGCCTGGCCGGCTTCCACTTGCGCATCCACCAGCGACCCGCTGAGAAGCGATAGCGTTGTTTCCGATAAATCAGCCGTCGATTGCAGCAGCGTTTGAGAAGCGAACTCGGCGTCTTTGAGAATGTTGGGTTCCCAGTGAAGCAGATCGATATCGGTTGAGAAGGTTGGCATGGGGCACCGTCAGGGTTCGGGGTTCAGGGTTCGGGAAAGGAGAGTCAGGGTTCGGGGGTAGCGAGTTCAATCAGCGGTTTTGCAACAGGAACTTGACTCCCTGACTACTGAACCCTGAACCCCGAACCCTGCCTCCTGGAAATCAACCGAGTCCGCTGATCACGCCGTGCGCGCTTTCGGTGCGGAGTTCCAGCGTGTACTCGCCGAGCACCTGGCCTCTTTCGCTGTCGCCGGTGCGGGCCAGCGGGGAGTAGTGGAAGCTGCGTCCGGCCAGCGGAACGACGCCGATGCGGCTGCTATCCAGCAGCAGCACCGTGCCGGCCGGCACGTAGCGCGACAGCACGATGCGGCACACGCCAAAATCGCTTTCGTACGTGCTGACCAAATCTTTGTAACTGTCGGCGCCGGCGGTGAAACGGCGGCTGCTGGCGACGAACTGATTGATCGCCCGCTTCTCCTGCCCACCGACCACGATGGTGTCGATATTGCCCGCCGAGTTGTTCCACATCTCACGCAGTGCGGTATTGACCTGCGCCTCGGTGAGTGTGCTGTCGGCCGGAAACCCGCCGGCGCCCGGGACGAACTGGTTGGTGCTGATAAACGACAAAATGCCGCGCATGGTTCGCCGAACCGTGGTCGAGCCTTGTGGGCTGGCCGCCGGCGCAACGCCGTTGATGAGGGAGTTCTCCAGATCGCGCAGGAGCTCGCGTGAGCGCTGCACTTTCTGGTAATCGAGTTCGTCGCGTACGCCGATCTGCCGCACGGCCACGTCGCTCCCGCTGACGTCGACCGTTGCAGAAAAGATCTGCGTGTAATTGGTTTTGCGCGACCGGTTGGTGAACCGGGCGGCGTCGGCATCGGCGCCTTCGAGCGAGGCGTTGCCGACGATGGCCAGCGCTGCCAGGTTGGCCAGCGCCGCCGCCGTCGTTCCGCCGTAGGCGCGGGTGACGGTGATGGTGCCCGCGCCGGCATCAACGCCGATCACGAGCATCACTTCGGCGCTCGAACCGTTGCGCACCTGATCACCGGCGCGAAAGGTCGCGGGGTCGTTCACGCCGAACGTGGTTTCGGTCAACGGATCGGCGATCGAAGCATCAAACACCGAATCGACGTTGGGCAGCAGCGAATCTTCGAGCCATTCGTGAACCGTCGACCGCGCCGGCCGGGCCGGATCGCCCAGCGCATCGAGCAGCGGCGTGTCGTGCGGGGAGTTGATGGCGATCAAATCGCTCACGTCTTCGGCAATTTCCGGCAGTGTGGCACCGGCGGAATACGAGGCTTTTCCAGTGAAAGGCATGGGAATCTCCTTTGAGTCGTTGTCAGTTGTCAGTTGTTGGAAAACCATAAATTACGAACGAAGCAGGCGACGCAGGCGCAGGTACTCGGTTAAGAACCGCGTGTT
>CAZXLA010000017.1:27598-33382 GCA_964641895.1 uncultured Tepidisphaeraceae bacterium | reverse complement strand
AGCAACTCAATATCCAAGTTCCTTCAGCACGATGTCGCGTGGCACGCCGACTTCGAGCTTTTGTTTTGCTTCATCGAGGCGTTCGAGTTCGTTAAGGGGAATGGGATTCGGCCAATCGAGCTCGATCCGCCGTTCATCGGGCGAGGTTTTGAACAGCCCCGCGTGGTCGAGCCAGGTGAGCGCCAGTTCACACAGGCGCGCGATGCCCGCGCCGTAGGTGGCGCGCTTGCGCTCCGTGCGGGCCAGCAAGGAAAGCATGGTGACACGCAGCGCCGCGGCGCTGGTGAGCCGGCCGATGCGGCCCTTGATCGCGCCGGCGGCAATGGGGGAGACGCCGCTGATTTTGTCGAGGGCTTCGCGCAGGTCGCGAATGTGCGCGTCTTCGCTCGGGCAACCGCCATCTCCGCCGAACTCGATAATCTGCGCGTCGGGGTCGTCGCTCATCCACATCCGGCCCGGCGAAACGGTCTGCTGCGTGAAGCCGTCGATCCCCTTTCCCAGGTACATGCGAAACGACTGCATCGCGATGCGATGGGCGCGATCGCTCAGCCGCGTGTTGAGTTCATCCTGCAGCGGAAGCAACGGCTCGACGTCGCTGGCGCCCGTGAAGCTGAAGGGAATCGCGACGTTCTGAATATGAACCAGCGGGATTTGCCCGAGCGTGTTGTTGCCTTGAGCGACGACGCGATCATTGTGAAACGTCATCCAGCGCGTGGGGGTGATGAGATCGATGACGGTGGTTTCATCGTTGTTATCTGCAGCCAAGCCGCGAGCGGCGAAGAGTTTTCGAAACCACGATGCGTTCGGCGCGTCGCTTGCGGTTTCGCGGAACACATCGTGCGTTTTGTGGATGCGATAAACCTGCGCATAAGCCTCCACCACAGCAAAATCGATCGACGAAAGCACCGGAAGCGCCCGCGCCGGCTCGACGATTTCCAATCGCACCTGTCGGGCAAGGCGTGCGACGGCCTCGGGCGATGGTGTGATCGCGCCCGGGTGTGAAGGGTCTTCGTCGAGTTGCGGCGCGGGCTGTGGGGTGGGCTTCTCCGTAGGCTTCGGTGCTGAATTCTGGGTTGCAGAGTCCGACTCATCGCTACGTTCAGAGGTCGGCTTGGAACCAAAGTTTTGGGTGGATTGCGTGGATGCTATGGGTTGCGGTTCGTCGCTCGGAAGCAGTTTTACGAGCACGTCAACATGCCCGTAAACCGCGCCGATGAGTGAGAGCTGCTGCAGAAACGCCAGGCCGCCGTGGTTGGCGAGGATGGCGCGGAGCAGTTGCGTGATCGTTGCACGGCGCGATTCGTTGGCGGCGGCGCTGGTGAGGACGATGGGTTTGCCGAAGAGGAAATCAATCGTTGCATCAAGTCGCCAGGCGATATCGTTTTCGATCACCACTTCGCGGCGCGGGACGTCGGTGTTCGTGTCGTCGCCTTTGATCCGCCGGGGCAGGCCCCACTCCTGCGCTTGGCGGTACTGCGGCGAGGCGGTGTCTTGGGTGGTCGAGCCGGCGCGCATCGGGTTGCGGTAGTACGACCAAAGCCGACCCAGCCGCGCGGCATCGACCGTGAGTAATTGATCAAGCCGACGGCGGAAATCTGATCCGGTCATACCCAGCGTTGCCAAATGCGTGTCGATCGATTTACGGGTGATGCTTTTCATGTTTGCTCCTGCGTTGCCGTTGTTTTGAACCTCTCGCCCTATCCCGGCGCGCTGCGCCAGCGCGCGCTTGCTGGCGCAACGCGCGGGAAAAAATCGCGTGGAATGCTCGCAAAACGGGAGAAAGATTTTTGGATTTTGTTCGGCGAGGCGTTGCGCCGGCGAGGGGTCGCCGGCGCAGCGCGCGGCCGGCGCGGACTTCGGGCGTTTGTGAAAGATGGAACGATCTTTTAAGCTTGAGACATTCTGATTTGGTTAATCGTCCCGCGGCAGAGCCGTGGGCGTGGATGCGCTGAAGTGAGTTCTTAGGATCCCAAGACGATGCCCTACACGCTTGCCCCTGTTGCGCCGGAATTTTCCCCTGTGAACGAGCCCGCCGCCGGTGAGCGGTGGACGCTCAACTTCGGCCCGCAGCACCCCGCCACGCACACCACGCTGCGCATCGTGCTGGAGTTGGATGGCGAGCGCGTCGTGCGCGCCATCCCGCACATTGGCTACCTGCACAGCGGATTCGAAAAACTCGGCGAGCACCTGAACTACAACCAGTATGTCACGATCGTCGACCGCATGGACTACAGCGCGCCGATCTATAACGAGCTGGCATGGCACGGGTCGGTCGAGAAGTTGATGGGGATTGAACTCACGCCGCGCTGCAAGGCGTTGCGGACGATCGCCGGTGAACTGGGGCGCATCCAATCGCACCTATTGTGCGTCGGCGCTGCCGGGCTGGACTTGGGCGCGTTCACCGCGTTTCTGTTCGGCTTCAACGAACGCGAACGCATTTACGACATCGTCGAGTTCATGTCCGGCCAGCGCTACCACACAAGCTGGACACGCGTAGGCGGCTTGAACATGGATTTGCCGGACGAGGAAAAGTTTAAATCGATGGTGAAGAAGTTCATCAACGAACAGCTTCCCACCGCGCTGGGAGAGGTTGAAACGCTTCTGAACAAGAATCGTATTTTCATCGAGCGCACAAAGGGCATCGGCGTGATCAGTGCCGAGGAGGCCGTAAGTTGGAGCCTCACCGGCCCGATGGCGCGAAGCGCCGGCGTGAAGCGCGATATTCGCAAGGACGAGCCATACCTGTGCTTCAAAGACAACTGGGACGGCCAAGGCGCCCCCGCGGTGGACTTTAAGGTTCCGGTGATGACCACCGGCGACTGCTACGCCCGCTACCTTTGCCGGCTGGAAGAGATGAAGCAGAGTATGCACATCATCCGGCAATTGATCGACAAACTGCCGCAAGGCCCGGTCAATGTTTCGCCGGAGGGCAAAGAGGTTCTTCCGCCTAAGGATCAGGTGTATTCAAGTATTGAGGGCCTGATCCATCATTTTGAAATGATCATGACCAACCGTGGGTTTGAAGCGCCGATCGGTGAAGTGTATAGCGCGATCGAAAGCGCCAACGGCGAGCTGGGCTACTACATCGTCAGCAGCGGCGAAAACGTCCCCTGGCGCGTCCGCACGCGGCCTTGCATTTATGTCAACTATCAGTCGTTTCCGAAGCTGATTGAAGGGCATTTGATCAGCGATGTGGTGGCGGTGCTGGGCAGCATCAACGTGATTGCGGCGGAGTTGGATCGGTGAGTGACGAATTTCGCTCGCCTCCCCCATTTAGTGCACCCAGGGAACCGACTGCAGCATCAATTGCTGAAGGAAAGCTCAACCCAGGCGGCTGGGTTTATGAAATCGACGCGGGTTACGGCCGGGACGATGCTGTTCCACCCTCTGCTATTCGACGTGCTTGGAAAGTGGACGACAGCGGTGTAATTGTCGGTGAGTTTCTCATCAATCCAAACTATATTCATAAAACTTGAGAATCCTTTTTCCTTGATTTCGTATTCCATCGATGCAATAATTGGAATATGAAGACAACAATTGATATTCCTGAGAAAGTTCTCAAGGAATCCATGCGGCTGACTAAAGCGTCGACGAAGCGCGACGCCGTCATCACTGCCATGACGGAATACAATCGCCGCGAGCGACTTGCGCGGCTGGCGGATGAGATGGGAAAGAGCGACACCTTCATGTCGCTCGAAGAACTGATGAAAATGCGTGAAGCGGACAAGAACCGGAGCTATGAGTGAGTGACCCGATTCTGATCGATACTTCGATGTGGAACAGCACATTGCGTCGATCCGGCGATGCAACGGACCGTATGCAAGTGGAGATGCTTATGCGTTCGGGACGGGCTGCATGGTGCGAGCCGATTCGACTCGAATTATGGCGCGGCGTTGGGTCTGTGGATGATCGAAAACACTTAAGCCGACTTGAAGCCGACTTGCTCTGCCTGGTGATTGATCAGGAAACATGGGACACCGCCTGCCGTATCGCGGACCTCGGACGCGCCAAGGGCTACCAGTTCCCGTCTCAAGACCTTCTAATATTCTGTTGTTCAAAGCAACACGACGTCGCACTGCTGTCGCGAGACAAGCATTTTGATCAACTGGAGTTGATCTGGAAAGCGGTCAAATAGTTGCAATCGTGGGCTGAAGCAACACAATCTGCGTTGAACCGTAATTGAAAGCAAACTATGGCATGGATCACCGAAGACCGTCGCAACACCCGTGTCGCACAAGGCCAGCCCCTGCTTACCGATGCGCTCAAGACGAGCATTTCTGACACCTATTTCCCGCGTTACCCCAATAAGCGCGCGTGTCTGCTGCCGGCGCTGCACATGGTGCAGCACGAATACGGCTGGATTCCTCTCGCGGCGATGCAGGAGATTGCCGAATTTCTGGAGATCGCCCCGGCGGAGGTGATCGATACCGCCACCTTCTATGAAGAGTATTGGCTCAAACCCAAGGGCAAATATCTTATTCAGGTGTGCCGCAGCCTGTCGTGCGAAATCTGCGATTCGCGCAAGCTCACCGATCATGTGTGCAAAAAATACAACTTGGAAGTCGGCGAAACCACGGCCGACCAGCGGTTCACCGTCGTCGAGCTTGAATGCCTGGGTGCCTGCGGTAATGCGCCGTGTGCGCTTATTAACGACGTGATGCACGAAGACCTCACGCCGGAAACGCTTGACGCAGAGCTGAACAAACTGCCCGACGATCCACGCGATTACAAAGACCCGGGCCTCAACTTTTCGACCGGGCATTGATTGAACCACAGCGGGACAGAGGACACAGAGAGGGAGATGAGATTGAATGAATTTGGATCGAGGGTAGCAACCGCTTGGACACGCCTCCATATTTCCAACTTCTCTCGTCGCTGCTTGATCCTCTGCCCCTCTGTGTCCTCTGTGCCTCTGTGGTGTTACTTGCCGCGTTCTTCATCTGGCGGCGATGGTTCCAAACCTACCACCTCGCCACCGTCGATCCCGGCAAGTTTTTTCGCGACGGCAATCGTGGTCTGCGTGAATACCAAACCATGCTCCGCCGGGTGAAGCCGCGGACGGTGGTTTCGCTGATCGACGATCAAGAAGCCGTCGATCGCACCAAGCCCGAGTTTGCTCACGAAGAAGCATTTTTGAAAACGCAGCCGGCTGTTGCGTTCGAGCGAATCGCCGTCCAACTTGGTGGCTGGCCGGATGATGCGGCCATCGCGCGGTTCTTATCCATCGCCACCGATGCAATCCGGCAACCCGTCGTCGTCCACTGCGCCCAAGGCGTCCGGCGGACGGGGATGATGGTGGCGGCGTACCAACTAAACATGCTCGGGTGGTCAAAAGAACAAGCCAAGGCCGAAGTGCTCACCTTCGGCCATAGCCAACGAACCGTGCGTGATGTGCAGCGGTTCATTGATGTGTATGATCCAGCGACGCGACGGATGACGGAATCGCTGGAACAATCCAAAGAATGAAACCGCAGAGGCACAGAGGACACAGAGAAATTAGATGCGACGGATTGGGCAACGCGTTGATTGTTGCCGGCAGTAACTCTAGATCTCAAATTCTCCCCTTTTTCTCTCTGTGTCCTCTGTGCCTCTGTGGTTTATTAATAGAATGGAAGACAACCCTCCCGGCAAAGGTTTTCTCGGCTGGCTCGGCCGGCAGGTTGGTTACGTGACAAAAGCGATGAAAGCCAATGTCGGCGGACCGAAAACGGTGTATCGTGATGAAACAGTAGAAGAACAACCGCTGCCGGATGACCCGAACATCATCCTGCGGCGGACGACGAC
>CAZXLA010000017.1:0-27498 GCA_964641895.1 uncultured Tepidisphaeraceae bacterium | reverse complement strand
TAGAAGAACAACCGCTGCCGGATGACCCGAACATCATCCTGCGGCGGACGACGACGGACGAAGTAATTGTGAGCAAGGCGATCAATGCGACAAATAAAACTCCCAGCAATCCTTGAAAAAGACGCCGACGGGTACGGCGCGCTATGTCCGGAAATTGATGTGGCCAGCCAGGGTGATACCCTGGATGAAGCTCGAACCAATCTTCGTGAAGGAGTCGAGCTGTTTTTCGAATGCGCCAGTGAGTCGGAAATTCGCCGTCGCCTGCCGACGGAAATCGCGGTAGAACCATTCGAGGTCACCATTGCCTAGGCTGCGGCAAGTGTCTCGCGAACTATTTGAGGTTTGAAATAAGATGGCATTCAACGAACCCGTTCTCACCAAGCGTATCCCGCTCAACCCCGCCGACCGCAAAAAGGTGTGGTACGACCAGTACGTCGCCACCGGCGGATACAAGGCGCTGAGGCAGACTCTGGAGATGAAGAGCGACGACATCATCAAAACCGTAACCGACTCTGGCCTGCGCGGTCGCGGCGGCGCGGGGTTTTCCGCGGGGCAGAAGTGGTCGTTCATTCCTAAAGATAAAAAGACCACGCACTACCTCGCCGTCAACGCCGATGAGAGTGAGCCCGGCACGTTCAAAGATCGTCATCTGATGGAGTGGGATCCGCACCAGATGCTCGAAGGCATCGCCATTGCGTGCCTCGCGACGAAATGCGATATCGCCTACGTGTTCATTCGCGGTGAGTTTCACCACGGCACGAAGGTGGTCGAGCAGGCAATCAAAGAGGCGTATCACCACGGCATTTTCGGCGACAATGTTCTGGGCGGCGGCAAGAAGATCGATTGCTACGTGCACCGCGGCGCCGGCGCGTACATCTGCGGCGAAGAAACCGGCATGCTCGAAGCCATCGAAGGCAAACGCGGCTGGCCGCGCAACAAGCCGCCGTTCCCCGCGATTGCCGGCGTGTTCGGCCGGCCGACGGTTATTAATAATGTTGAAACCCTCGCCTGCGTGCCGCACATCATCGAGCGCGGCCCGGTGTGGTTTAAGACGATGGGCACACCTTCGTCGCCTGGTCCAAAACTTTACGGCATGAGCGGGCACGTGAACCGGCCCGGCGTCTATGAAGACGAATTGGGCATCACGCTTCAGCAATCGATCGATTTAGCCGGCGGAATGAAAGGCGGCGCGTTCAAGGGCGCGATCTGCGGCGGAATCAGCATGGGCGTGCTCGCGCAACACCAGCTCGACGTCAAGCTCGATTTCGATGACGTGAGATTCCGCGGCGGATGCCTGGGCCTGGGCACGGCCGGCATGATCGTCATGAACGAGCATACTGATATGGTCAAAGCCCTCCGCAACTGCGTCCGGTTTTATTCCCACGAATCCTGCGGCCAATGCACCCCCTGCCGCGAAGGCAGCGCGTGGATGAAAAAAATCCTGGATCGCATCGTCGACGGCTTCGGAAAGGCGCGCGACCTGGAAATGCTCATGGAACTTGAAAAGACGATGGGCAGCATGCCCGGCACCACCATCTGCGGCCTGGCCGACGGCACCGCGTGGGCGACGCGCACGTTCATCAACAAATACTACGACGAGTTTTCTGCCGCGTGCCCTGAAGAAGCGACCAAGCGAGTGTCGCTCCCCATTTCGCGCGGGAACCGCGAAGTGGCGACGCCGATGGGAAGCAATACGCGATGAATGTCATCGTTAACGGCCAACCAAAAGAGCTGCCGGATGGCGCCACCATCCGGCAGCTTCTTGCGCAGCTAAATTTGAGTCCGGAGAAAGTCGCGATCGAACTCAACAAGCGTTTGGCGCGTTCGGACAAATACGATCATCCCTTGGCAGACGGTGATGAAGTGGAGATCGTTACGTTTGTGGGTGGAGGGTGATCACGTCGTCTATCGAAAAAGCCGGGACGGCGCCAAGGCTCTGTCCCGGCTTCTGCTTTCAATTCATGATATTATGAGACATCTATGAACCCCCTCCGCATCAAAGACTTCACCTGCCGCAACCGCCTCTTCGTCGGCACGGGCAAGTACGAATCGTACGACATCATGCAAAAAGCCCTCGACGCCAGCGGGTGCGAGGTCGTCACCGTTGCCGTGCGTCGTGAACGGTTGATCGACAAACAAGGCAAGTCGCTATTCGAGTATCTTGATCTCAACAAATACACCATCCTCCCCAACACCGCCGGCTGCTTTACCGCCGACGATGCGATCCGCGTTGCGCTGCTCGGGCGCGAACTATTGGAAAAACAGCAGAACAAAGGCGCCGGCTGGGTAAAGCTGGAAGTGCTCGGCGACAAGAAAACGCTCCTGCCCGATCCCGTCGGCACGATTGAAGCGACGAAAGAACTGGTCAAGGAAGGCTTCACGGTTCTGGCATACTCAAGCGACGACCCGCGCAGCGCCGTTCGCATCAAGGAAGCCGGTGCCGCCAGCGTGATGCCCGCCGGTTCGCCGATCGGAAGCGGGCACGGCATTCTCAACCCGCTCAATATCAGCCTGTGTCTCGAACTGCTCAAAGAAGGTGATACGAGCTATCCCGTGATCGTCGATGCCGGCGTGGGATGTGCCAGCGACGTCGCCATCGCCATGGAACTCGGCGCCGACGGCGTGCTGCTCAACACCGGCATCGCCCATGCCAAAGACCCGGTAATGATGGCCGTCGCCATGAAGCACGCACTCGAAGCGGGCTACCATTCTTATCGCGCGGGGCGAATACCGAAGAAACGATATGCGACGGCAAGCAGCACTTTTGAGGGTGTAATAAGCTATATTCCCGGAGAGTAGGTGTCATGGCGAAGAAAGGACAAGAACTCGGCGTTACCGGTCAGCTTCGAGATCTGTTGCGCGCCAGTCCGTTCGTGCCCTTCGATATACGTACGACCGACGGCGATACGTTCCATGTATTTCACCCCGATTTTTGCATGATCTCGCCGCGTGGTGACATGGCGGCTTTGTATGAGAAGGATGAAGGTGGCGCGCGAGCCGTCAACCTGCGGCAGGTCGTCTCATTTGCACCTAAACGCGACAAGAAAGGCCCCTTCGCGCCCACCAAGCGTTAATCAATCATGAGCCAACTCTGGATTGATATCGCCGCCAAAGCCGATGTTGCCCTCGATCAACCCAAGATCGATCAACTCCACGCCTATCTGCAATTGCTCGCCGCCGCCAACGAAAAGATGAACCTCACGCGCATCGAAAGTGCCGAGGCCGCCGAGCTGTTGCATGTCGCCGATTCGCTCACGCTTCTGCCGTTCATGCCGCGCGAGCCGCATTCACTGGCCGATGTAGGATCCGGAGGCGGGCTGCCCGGGTTGCCGCTGGCGATCGTGCGGCCCGATGTCCGAGTGACCTTGATCGACGCAACCCTAAAAAAAGCCGCGTTTCTTGAACAGACCGCGGCCCAGCTCGGGTTGAAAAACGTAAAGGTGCTGCCGCAGCGGTCGGAACTCATCCGCGGGCCGCAGTGGAATATCGTTACCGCACGCGGGCTGGCACCGATGGAGCAACTCGTGCTCTGGTGCCTGCCGCTGGTCAAGCCCGGCGGAAAACTGCTTGCAATGAAAGGACCCAAAGGCCGCGACGAGCTGCCTTCGGCCGAACCGGCGATCAAACACTTTCGCGGTCTGCCCGCAATCGTTCATGAAGCCAACCTGCCCGGCCGCAGCCACATCATCATTGAAATTGAACGCCGCGGGTGATTTCTGTTTCCTCGTCGCGCCGCCGTGGTAAAATCGCGGGCATGTTCGGTCAAAGCAAAGCCACGACGCCCAAGCAATACATTGCCCTTCTTGACGAGCCGCGCAAAAGCGAAATCGCGCGGATTGACGCGTTCATTCGCAAAACCGTGCCGAAGCTTGAACCGTGCATCGTTATGGGAATTCTCGGCTACGGCCCGTACCACTATAAATATCCCTCCGGCCGCGAGGGTGACGCCGCCAGGGTCGTGCTTTCGAACAACAAGCAATACATTTCCCTGTACGTTTGCGGCTGCGACGACAACGGCTTGGTGGCCACGGGGTACAAGGATAAACTTCCCAAAGCCTCGATCGGCAAGTGCTGCGTCCGCTTCAAAAAATTTGACGACCTCGACCCCAAAGCGATCGCCGCAATGCTGAAGGAAGCCGCGGCGTGCAAGCTCGACTTCTAGTTTTAGCCGCGGATGAACGCGGATGGACGCGTTATGGAAAAAGTTATGGATCCATTCCTCCGGGCCGCGATTGACGAAGCCAAACAAGGACTCACCGAAGGCGGCCTGCCGATCGGCAGCGTGCTGGTGCGTAACGGCCAGATCATCGCCAAAGGCCACAACCGAAGAGTGCAGCACGGCGACCCGATGGCCCACGCCGAAATCGATTGCTTAAAAAACGCCGGCCGCCAGAAAACGTACAAAGACACCGTGCTCTACAGCACGCTCATGCCCTGCTACCTCTGCACCGGCGCGGTAATCCAGTTCGGCGTGCCCAAAGTGGTCATCGGCGAAGACGTCACCTTCCCCGGCGGCGAGTGCAAATGGGGCTCGTCACGAAAGTTTCTGGAGACCAACGGCATCGAAGTGATCGACCTGAACGATCCCGAGTGCATCCAGATGATGACCGACTTCATCCGCGATCATCCGACGCTTTGGAATGAGGATATTGGGGTGGATTAAAGCGTTTATTGCGAGCCGCGCTTCACGCAGCAACGGAAGTTGCTGATTAGATTGTGGTACAATACCAACATGCTGCCGACGATCATCCGCAAACCCCGGACAGCCCAAGACATCGCACAAGGGGCAAGGTTGGCAAAAATGCAGAATCGAGAAATCGGGCCAATCGACGTTGCTCGTGTGCTCGATGCCGCCAACGTCAAATACGTGCTTGTCGGCGCACACGCCACCAACGGATACACCGGACGGCCGCGAGCCACGGTCGATGTGGACATGATCGTGCAGTTCCCCAAGAAGGCTTCTGAAGCGATAGCTAAAGCATTTCCGCACCTTCGAATGAAAGATACGCCAGTGGTCATCCGCTTTTTTGACGACGACCAGGAAGCCATTGACTTGATGAAGTCGAACACGTCGAAGCTCTGGCCGGCGCTACTTAAGCACTCAACCCTGCTTCGCGTCGATCAGTACAAACTACGCGTTCCGACGGTTGAGGGAGTGCTTGCCGCCAAGTTTTCGGCAATGGTATCCATTGGTCGACGAATGCCCGACAAGATGATCGATGGAGGTGACTTCATCCGCGTTTGTGAAGCCAATGACGCGATCGATGAAAGCCTCTTGCAAGAACTCGGCGACCTCGTCTACCCCGGCGGCGGCAAGGAAATCCTCAAGCTCGTCGCCGACGCCAAGGCGGGGAAGCGGTTGGAGTTTTGACGATGGCCGCGTCTGAGGAGACATCGCCGCTTGATTACGCGAATCCGCGCGACCTTCCACGGCCGCACACCTCCGTGAGCATTCAGGTGTCTGACGGGGATACTGTTGTGGTCATTCCTCCCGTGGGCCAACTCCGTTCCATTTTCACTGTTCTTCTTTCGATAGTGTTCTTTTTCTGGCTCGGCTCGGTCGCAGTCCTTGGAATAGTTGAGTCGCACCATGACTTGGCCGCCTATATCGTGTTCGGCATCGCAATTGCGTTTCTATTCGCTTCGTTGTGCCTTACTACGTGGCACATCTGGAGGAACGCGAGACTCCCAACGATTATTCGTGTCAATAACGAGTCGCTGCTACTCGTACGACCTTCACTAATTTCCGGTAAACGAATGTGGCGGGTTGCCGATATTCGACCTCTTAGTGTTTCATTCGGGTCACCGGCAATCAACGGTCGGATGCTCGCTAGCCTGCGCGTGGGAACCTGGGTCGCCAACAACACAATAATTTCCAATCGCGACAAGGCCGAATTGCTATGGGTTGCCCGCGCCGTGAATCGTGCGATGGGCAAAGAACAATAGGCCGTATTCGCTACAATGCGTTCGAATTGACCTCCACCCTCTCCACCATCCTCGGCCCCGAAGGCTCAATCGCCCGCAGGCTTGGCGATAAGTACGAGCATCGCCCGCAGCAGCTCGAAATGGCGGCGGCGGTCGAAGAGGCGTTCACTGCGCCGCATCATCTGCTGGTGGAAGCGGGAACGGGCGTCGGCAAATCGTTCGCGTATCTGCTGCCGGCCATTGAAGCCGCGGTGAAGCGGAAGAAGCGCGTCGTCATTTCCACGCACACCATTTCGCTGCAGGAACAGTTGATCGAGAAAGACATTCCGCTGCTGCGAAGCGTCTATCCCGATGAATTCAGCGCAGTTCTTGTGAAGGGCCGCAACAACTACATCTGCAAGCGCCGGCTGGAGCAGGCGCAGGGCCGGCAGAACATGTTGTTTGACACTGACGCCGAGCGGCAGTCGCTTTGGATGATTGAACAGTGGGCGCAGACCACCACCGATGGTTCGCTGGCGTCGCTGCCCGTTCTGCCGCACGGAAATGTGTGGGATAAGGTTTGCGCCGAGCATGGCAATTGCCTTGGCAAGCAATGCAAGCATTACGACCCATGCCACTGGCAGGCGGCCAAACGGCGGATGCAGGGGGCGAATATTCTCATCGTCAACCATGCGCTGTTCTTCAGCGACTTGGCGCTGCGCATGGCCGGGGTGAACTATCTGCCGAAGTATGATCTTGCGATTCTGGACGAAGCCCACACGCTGGAAGACGTGGCCGCCGACCATTTCGGCATTCGGATGAGCGAGAACTCGGTGCGCTATCAATTGCGTCACCTATACGACACGAAGCGCGGCCGGGGGTTTTTGAGCACGCACGGCTCGAGCGCCAACCCGGCGATTCAATCGATTGTTGATCTGCAGATGGCGGTTGAAGATTTCTTCGGCCGCGTGGCCGATTGGCAGGAAACCCGCGGCCGCAGCAACGGCCGGGTGCGGGAACCGACAGGGATCGAAAACGATCTGTCGCCGAAGCTGCACGAACTGGTGGCCAATCTCAAAGCCATGCTGCCGGGGATCAAAAACGAAGAAGAAATCAGCGAACTCACCAGCAACATCGAAAAAGTGAGCGCCACCGCCGGCGCGATCGAGGCGCTGTTAACGCACGCGATGCCCGACGCCGTCTACTGGTTCGACGTCAGCCAGCGCGCGCCCAAGCGCGTAAGCATGCACGCCGCCCCGATCAACGTAGCCGAGGGGCTTCGCAAACACCTGTTCGAAAAAGTCAGCAGCGTAGTCATGACCAGCGCGACGCTGAGCACAGCAGCGGAGAAAAAGGTGCGGCCCGGCCGTAGCACGGGGGCAGCTTTCTCCTATATTTCCACACGCCTGGGCCTGCAAGACCCCGTCACGCTGCAGCTTGGCTCGCCGTTCAATTACGCCGAACAGGCGACGTTGTATATTGAAAGCAAGCTGCCCGAGCCTTCCGACGAGCGCCGGTTTCTGGACGCGGCGCGGGAGCGCATCGTTCATTACCTGAAACAGACCAACGGCGGCGCGTTTGTGCTTTTCACTTCTTACAAAATGCTGACCGATTGCGCCACCCGATTGTCGCGCGAGATCGAGGCGCTGGGATTCCCGCTGCTCGTGCAAGGCCAGGGCGCGCCGCGCAAGGTTTTGCTCGATCGGTTTCGATCGACCCCGAACGCCGTGCTGTTTGGAACCAGCAGTTTCTGGCAGGGCATTGACGTGCAAGGCGACGCGCTGCGCAATGTAATCATCGTGAAATTGCCATTCGCGGTGCCGGATGAGCCGGTGATTGAGGCGCGCCTTGAAGCCGTGCGGTCCGCCGGCGGCAATCCGTTCATGGATTACTCCGTGCCCGAGGCGGTGATCAAGCTCAAACAGGGCTTCGGCCGGCTGATTCGCAGCAAAACCGATCGCGGGATTGTGGTAATTCTCGATAGCCGCGTGAAAACGAAGCGTTATGGGAAGATGTTTTTGAATGCGCTGCCGGATTGCAGGGTGGTTGAGGTACTCACATAGTACAGGTTTCCAACCCGTCCTTCAAAATTCGACGAAGAAGAACGGGTTGGAAACCCGTGCTACGTTAGTCCAAAAGCCCAAACCATGTTTCGCCCTGCGGCGCCAGGCCGTAAGCGCTGCCGGTGCTGACGATCA
This sequence comes from uncultured Tepidisphaeraceae bacterium, assembly GCA_964641895.1. Classification (GTDB taxonomy): domain Bacteria; phylum Planctomycetota; class Phycisphaerae; order Tepidisphaerales; family Tepidisphaeraceae; genus UBA2421. The sequence goes on along the minus strand of CAZXLA010000017.1, from coordinate 19,396 downwards.
GCATTTTGCCAATCGCGCCGGCGACGGGAGTTAGTCGTGGCGCTGTCAACTCACGGAACGTGCTCCAGGCGTTGGCGGCTGGGTTGTACACCGTCACATCGCGCAGCGTGGCGAGGTTGTTCGTCGCCCCGCCGATGACATAGATTTTGCCGTTCAAACTGAACGTCGATGCCGATGTGTGCGACCGCGGAATCGGCAACGGCGCGGCGGCGGTCCAGGTGTTGGTGATCGGGTCGAACACGTCTACATTTGATTTTGCGCCGGTTTGCTCGTTCCATACGTCCTGCCCGCCGATGGCATAGATTTTTCCGTTGAGTTCCGTCGCCGCCAGGTGATTGCGCGCGTTCGGCAGTGCGGCACGGGTTTTCCAGCCGATCAACGGGTTGGTCAGATCGAGCACCCAGTGTTCCGCCTGGTTGACAGTGACAAACTGCGCGCGTGTCAATCCGCCGAAGTAATGCAGTTCCGTTCCCACCCGCGCCAGCGCCCCCGCGCCGCGGGCGGCGGGGAGCGAGGGCATGCGGTCCCAGCGATCGCCGGTGGTGTCGTATCGCCAAACGCTGTTGGTGCCCAGGCCGGGATGATCGCCCAAAAACCCGCCAGCAATGAAGATGTATCGCCCATCCACCGCTTGCCCGGCGTGGGTGACAATTTCGGGCATGTCGCCCAATTGCTTCCAGGTGTTGGCCGCCGGGTCGTACGCATCCACGCGCGCCGTCGCCTGAATTCTATTATTGATGTACCCGCCGAACACAAATAGTTTGCCGTTGGCGGCGGCGCCGATCGCTTCGTAGCGAGCCAGCGGGTTGGCGGCGGCGGTTTTCCAACGGAAGCTGTCGGCGTTCCATGTGCCCAGCGGAATCTCGTTGCTCAACCCCGCCCCGCCGGGACCCTGCGCGATCACCCGGTAGACATAGCTGGTGCTCGGCAACACATTGGTATCAATATAGTATTCGGTGTTGGGCGGCAGCGTGGCGACGGTGGCAAAGCTTGCATCGGTGGCGCGCTTGCGCTGGATGGTGAAACTCTGCTCGTTCGTGCTGACGTCGTCCCAGCTTAAGTTTACCTGAGTATCGCCCACGCCGCGCGCCGCGAATCGCGTGGGCGCGATCGGGCCGACGGGTTGCCCTCCGGTGTTGCTGAACCGAATCCAATCCAACACGCCGATTTCCTGCCCCGCCGTTCTTGCCTGATCAAACTGTACACGCACCACATGCCGCCCTGCGGAGATCGATTTGGCCGGCACCGAAACGAGTGCGAACGTGCTCCATCCTCCGGTGTTGCCGAAAGACATCGCGCCACTCCACGCGGCATTGTCGATAAGCACCTGGCCGGTTCCGCCCGTCGATCCGGACGCGAACCGCAGTTGCAGCGTGTAGCTGCCGGTGGAAGGCACGTCGATCGAATATTCCACCCACTCGCCGGCGCGAATGCTGCCGATGGCGTACGGGGCGTTGCCAAGGGAACTCGTCGTGGTGATCGGATATATGTCGACCGGCGTCTCGCGATACATTCCGCCGGCGTTGACGGGCGTGATATCGCTGAAGGCCACACCCGCGCCGCCGTTGTCGAAGTTTTCGGCTTCGATCGTCGCGGGCAGGCGAATGGCGACGTTGCCGAACGGCGTTTGCGAGCTTCCGCCGGGGGTTCGCGCCGAGGCGGTGTTGGATGCCGCCGACGCCCCCGCCGCGCTGGTGGCTTTAACACGGTAGGTGTAATTCACGCCGGCGGTTAGCCCGGTGTTGTTGTACGCCGTGGCGTTGGTTCCCACGACGGCGATCTGTGTAAACGATACACCGTCGGCCGACCGCTCGATGGCGAAGCCGGTTTCTGCCGCGGACGAATCGGTCCACTTTAAGTTGATCTGCGTCGCCGAGACGGGTGTTGCACTCAGCGCGCCCGGCGCCGGTGGAACCTGTGCCGCCTTCTCCACTGAAATACCGCTGACCATCGCCGCATCAACGCTGCTGACAAACTGCAGGTTCACCGTTCCGTCATTCACGGAAACATCGAAGCTGCGTGAGATGGCGCTTTTCACCGCGCCGGCGGCAATCAAATCGATGTTCGATAGCTTTACTGCGTTTTCAGCACTGACATTGAAAATGCGTTGACCGGTCGCCGTAAACCACGGCTCGGCGAATAGCAGCGATACGCGATACGTTCCCGCTGCCGAAACAGGTATGGCGTAGCCAAAGGTGGCGCCGAATCGACGACTGGCGTAGATGGCATCGTCGCTGGTGCCGGCGACATCGTAGCCGGCGGGCTTGGTCTGACCGCCGGTGAAAAACGCGTCGGCCTGCCAGGCATGCCCCCCGCCGTCGACCGCCGCCGTGCCGCCGGCGTTGATGAAAGTGCCACCATGGCCGGCGTGCAGCAGGCAGCGCGGTTCGAGAGGTTGAATTTGTGCGCGAACGCCGCGCGCAACTCGGTTTGATGCTCGTGGGTACAACGTCTTCACGTCTAATAACTCGTCTAGGATTGGCGCGTGGGTTTAATTTTAACAAGCCCGATAAATCAGGCGGTTTCAGCACGCGCAACTTCGGCCCGTCGTCGCTAAACTCTGCGCATACGATGAAGCCCAACACCCTCATCCTCCGCGCCGCCGGCGTGAACTGCGAAGCCGAAACGGCGCACGCGTTTGAGCTCGCCGGCGCGTCGGCGCAGATCGTTCATGTAAATCGATTGATCGAAAATCCGGCGCTCCTCGATGCGTTTCAACTCCTGGCTGTGCCCGGCGGGTTCAGCTACGGCGACGACATTTCGGCGGGCAAGATTCTCGCCAACCAGTTGATGCATCATTTGGGGGAAGGGCTTTACACCTTCCGCAACGCTGGCAAGCCGATCATCGGCATTTGCAACGGCTTCCAGGTTCTGATTAAAACCGACCTATTGCCCGGCCCGGTGGGGAATCGCGCGGGGCAGACGGCAACGCTCACGAACAACGACTCAGGCAGGTACCACGACCGCTGGGTGCGCCTCGCATCAAAAAGTAAGAAGTGCGTCTGGACGACCGGTGTGGAAGACTTTGATTGCCCGATGGCACACGGCGAAGGCAAGTTCGTCCCCGCCAATGAAACCACGCGCAATGCCCTGTGGGACGACGACCGCATCGCGCTGGTTTACGTCAAACCCGACGGCTCCCCCGCCGCCGGCGTTGGGCCGCACAATCCCAATGGCAGCATCGACGACATCGCCGGCGTGTGCGACGCCAGCGGGCTGGTGTTCGGCATGATGCCGCACCCCGAGCGGTTCACTTCGCCGTTGCAGCACCCGGCGTGGACTCGATTGAAAGCGCTACCCGAGGAAGGCGCCGGCTTAGTGATTTTCCGCAACGCCGTCCGCCACGCGCGCAACGCCGTCGGCGCCGGCGTGTGAGTTCTTTATATCAAGCCATTTCACACCAAAAATCATCAGGGCGGCGATGAATGTGATGAGCAGAGACAATGCCAGGCTTCGCCCGATGTTTTCCTTCCCAAACGCGGTGTACGCCGCCACGTAAATCAGCAGCAGCCCGAAGGTAATCTGCAGCCCACCTTTGTATTTATCGATGACAAAGGCAATCTGCGCCCCGAAGTAGCTCCCACCGGCAAACCCCAGCGCAATCCACGCCGCGATCCAGATGTCGTCGTGCGTGATCATGCCCCGCTTAAAGTAGCCGACCACCGCCGGCAGCATGACCGGCACGCACATGACCATGAGGCTCATCCCGTGCGCCTTGGCCTGCGAGAAGCCCAGCAGCAGCACCATGATCGGAATCATGATGCTTCCCCCTCCAAGGCCCATCAGACCCGAGAAAACACCGACGAGGATTCCAAATACGATGAGGATGAGGGGGTTGGTCATTTCGATCCATCCATTCTCTTCATGGCTTTTAGTTTATTGAATTGTGTCGAGACTGTCTTGATCGACCAAGCAACTTCATCGTGCGGGTATCGGCACGTTCCACATAAGGTTGCAGAAACTTCGGACGATCCGAGCGACCCACGCGTTGGAAGTCTTTCCAGATCGCTTCGGCAACCTGTTGCGCTTCAAGATGACGTTGCTGCGTAAGGAACTTAAACAGCAGCTCACTCAAGTTCGTCAGCGAGATCGCGTGGGTTTGCCCGGTGGTGTCGTAAAGCCAATTGCTCAACTTCAAAAACCATTCGAATGGCGATTCATCGACCCAAACCAGCGGCGTGGTTGCGACGAAGTTGCCGCTGTTGGCCAGCAAATCCCAGTAGCGCGAAAATCGGCGCATCCGCTGCATGTCATTGAACGAAACCAGTTTTGTCTGCAAGACTTCATAAGGCGGGTGGGGCGAATAAACCATCTGCCACTCGGCATCGTGCCGGACGATGGGCGTTCCGCGTAAACGCTTGAGGATGCCGACTTGAATCTCCTGCGGGCCGAGCGAAACCAGCTTGTCGAAGCCTGCGCCAAAACTCGCCAGGTCTTCGCCGGGCAGGCCCACGATCAGATCCGCGTGCACATGAACGCCCGTCTCGCGGCGCAACCAGCGCAGGTTGTCTTCCAGCCGCGCATGATCCTGCCGTCGGCTGATGAGTTTTTCCACGTCGGGGTTGAAGGTCTGAATTCCCACCTCAAACTGCAATGCCCCCGGTGGGAATCGGCGGATCAACTCGCGCAAGCCTTCCGGCAGGCGATCCGGAACCATTTCGAAATGCACGAACAGCCCTTCGAAATTCCGATCGAGGAAAAATTGCAGGATCGCCTTACTGAAATTCAAGTTCAGGTTGAAGGTGCGATCGACAAACTTGAACTGCCTGCACCCGCGGTCGAGCAGTTTTTGCATATCGGCGAGAAACGGTTCAAGCGGAACATTCCGTACCGGCACGTCGAGCGACGACAGGCAAAACTCGCACGAAAACGGACACCCCCGGCTGGCCTCAACATAAATGACGCGGTGCGCCAAATCGCGGTCGGTGTACAAGTGGTACGGCAGCCGTAGCGCTTCAGGAACGACCTGTGGCGGGCGAGGCTCCCGCCGAGCCGTTCCCAGGAGTGATACCGTTCGCGCCAATAGCTCGGCGGGAGCCTCGCCCTCCACGATGATTCGCCCTCGTGGTGCAAACTCCGGCAACTCGGCAGCAATCACTTTCGCAGGACACTCTTCGCCGCCCAACATTTTTCGACAAAGATCGCCAAACGCCAGATCCGCCTCGCCCGTCACAACAAAGTCGGCGAGGTTGCAAATTTCCTGTTGATCGGTTTCGTAACTTACTTCCGGCCCGCCCAGGACGATCGTCACGTCGGGGCGCAGCCGTTTTAGCTCGGCCACCACCCGCGTGGCGGGTTCGACGTTCCAGATGTAGATGCCCAGGCCGACGATCTTCGGAATTTCGGCCAGAATCTTTTCGACGACATCCGTCGACCGCTGGCTGATATCGAACTCAAGAATCGTCGCCCGCGCCGCCAAGTCGCCGAGATTGGCCAGTAAATACCGCAATCCGAATGCCGCGTGGGCGTACTTGGCGTTGAGGGTGGTCAGGACGATATCCGGCACGGCAAATAGTGTAGTCGATCCCCGGGGGCACGGCACAAAGATGGTTGACGCTGTTAGTTGCGCGAAGCTACAACTAACGAAAAGGTAAATTGTCGCGAAGCCGCAAGCGCTCAAGTTTGCCAAGCGCGAGACGGTGCCGCTTGCGGCTTCGCCCTAACTTTAGTTGTAACATCTAGATGTCGCGCCTGAGCTTCGTATGTCGTCCGCGTCCGTCCCACCTTCGTCTGCACCATCGGTTGAGCCGAGCGCGCCGGTGGTTCCCCATATTACGTTCTGGCAGAAACGCTCGGTGCAAACGGTGGTGCCGTTCCTTAGTTCGCTGTTCGTTCACGCCGCCGTCATTGGGTTGGGGTATGCATTTCTCACGACCGCGGAAAAGATTTATAAGAATCTCACGCAGGAGCAGGTGATCATCCCCGACAGCACGCTGGCCGAATCCGGCCCCGCCGGCGGGATTCCCAACCCCGGCCTCGGCGACGACCCGAACCGCGCCGCGGCACAAGACGCGCTGGACGTCGCGGTCGCCAGCCAGGGTTGGGCCGAGCGGCCCAGCCAGACGCTCACCCAGACGCTGATGGGCGACAACAAAGACACGCAGGCCGACAGCGTCATCAGCATCGGCGGCGCGGCCGCCATTGGGCGATCCACCGGCGCCGGCAGCAGTTCACCCGACGGTGCTCAACTCGCCCCGTTCGGCGTGCCCGGCGGCGGCGCGGGGGCGCTGGGGCCGCGTGTTTCATTCATCGGCGTCGGCGGGAATGCGCGAAGGATTGTTTACCTCGTCGACGCCTCGGGCAGCATGATCGATGCCCGCGAACGCCTCAAAGCCGCGCTGGCCAGTTCCATCGACAAGCTGGTGCCGATCCAGGAATTCAACATCGTCATCTTCAGCGACGGCGATATGGTGTCGCTGCAAAAAGGCGCGATGCTCCGCGCCAGTACGGCAAACAAGCGCAAGGCGTTTGCATGGATCGAAGAAAAATACACCGTCAGCGGATCGACCGAACCCATGTCGGCCATCCGCGCCGCATTTGCGCTCAAGCCCGAACTGATTTATGTTCTCACCGACGGCTTCGACCAGATCGCCTCATTCGATGATGTGAAAGATGAGTTCGTCAAGCAAAACCAGGGCGGCAAGGTGAAGGTCAACACACTGCTGATCCGGTCGCGCAGCGACCCTGAACTCGAAAAAGTGATGCAGCAAATCGCCGAGAAGAACGGCGGCGTGTATAAGCCGATTGAGAGAAATGGATTTTAGTTTCCATTCCCTCTCTCGGTACGCCGGGAGAGGGCTAGGGTGAGGGTTCTTGTGGCGAACCGAGTGAGGTGTTTCGCCGAAGAGTGTGTCTCGAACGGAGGCTTGAGAAATCGATCGGTTTCAGGTTTGCCAGAAGAGCCCTCACCCCGGCCCTCCCCCGGAGTACCGGGCGAGGGAGAAAGATAACAATGCCCCGTAACTACAACACTTCGATTTTTCGACTCGCACTGCTCGCGATCATGCTGTTCGGCGTCGTCGCGATCACGCGCACCGGTTTCGCGCAAGACGCCAACGCCGCCGGACAGAATGCCGATGCCGCGCCGGCCAAAGGCAAGGGCGTGTTCACCATCGTCATGGAGAACATGGACCCGGTGTTCTGGACGATCGGCATTCTGTCGGTGGCGGGGCTGACATTGATTATCCAGGGATTCATCCAAAACCGCCGTTCGGTGCTGCTGCCTGATGAATCGATCAACACCATTCGCGAGTTGATCGCCCAGCGGAAGTTTCGCGAGCTGACTGACTTCACCGCCAGCGATCCCACGTTTATCAGCAAGGCCATCAACCCCGCCATCAAGCGCGCCCCCGATTTCGCTGCCATGAAAGAAGCGATGGAAACCAGCGTGGCCGAGCAGACCGCGGAGCAGTTTCGCAAAATTGAGTATCTCAACATTATCGGCAACCTCGGACCGTTGCTGGGTTTGCTCGGAACGGTGCTGGGGATGATCTACGCGTTTAGCGACATGAACGCCGCCGGCGGGAATGCGTCGCCGGCGCAGTTGGCGTATGGCGTGAGCAAGGCGCTGGCTCACACATTTCTCGGTCTGGTGCTCGCCGTGCCGTGTCTGGCGGCGTTCGGCGTGCTGCGAACGATTATCGACCGCCTGACCATGCAGGGTGCATTGCTGTCGGAAGAGTTGCTGCTGCTGCTGAAGAGCAGCGACGCTAAAGCGCCAACCGCGGCGCCGCGCGCGGTCACGACGCCGCAACCGGCGATGCCCAGCCCGCGCAAGCCGCCGAATCCGATGCCGTCGCCGGGGGATCTATAACGCGCTTGGGCAAGTCATCAACCATTTACCGATTGATGCCTGAAAGGCATCAGGAATCATGAAACGTCGCGGCTTGCCACAAGTTCATACCAGTCACCCCAACGTCACGCCGTTGATTGATATCGTGATGTGCCTGGTAATCTTCTTCATGCTGGTCGCCAAAATCGGCGTAACCACGGGGGCTGATCCGACGATTGAAGTGCCGGTTTCGGCGCTGAGCCGAGCGCTGCAGATTGATTCGCTCAGCAATACCATCGTCCTTAACGTCCGCGAGAAAAAGCCGCTGGATGAACCGCTTGTCACGGCGATTGTCGATGGCACGTCATCGGTAGCGCAGGAAATTCGTGTGGTCGATCCTTCCACCGGAAAGCGGCCGCTGCTTGAAGTGTTAAAACGTCTGCGCTTCGGCAAAGACAGCAAAACCGGCGGCGGCGGCGCGAATGCCGACAACGATGATTTCCGTGTGATCATCCGCGGGGATAAGGAGATGGGGTATCGCTTCCTGGAACCCGTGCTCGTGGCGTGCGCCGAGGCGAACGTGAACCGGGTGATCTATCAAACGAAATCACGGAATGAGCTTGTGGAAGGCGGTGCCAAGTGAAACTTCGCACGAGCAGCAAAGTTCATTACGAATCCGGCCCGAACATGACGCCGCTGGTCGATGTCGTCATGGTGCTGCTGATTTTTCTGATGATGGCCGGCAAATTCACCGGGCAGGAACGCTACCTGGTGAGCAATCTGCCGCTGCGCCAAACCGGCGCCGGCGGCGCGACTCCCCCGCCGGGCGGGTTTCCCAAAGATGAGCCGCTGGAAATTGAAGTGACTTCGCCGGTGCCCGATCGATTTGTGGCGCGTGTAGGTCAATATAAGGCCGAGAATGCCGCCGAGTTGCAGGCGGCGCTGCGGCAACTTCAAACGCAGTTGGTCGAGGCGGGCAAGAAACCGGAAGACCTGCAGGTGGTGATCGCGCCGGATCGCGCGGTGAAGTACAAATTCCTCATCGACGTCTACACGGCGGCGCAATTGGCGGGCTTTCAGAAAGTCGGCTTCTCAACCACCCGCTGATTTTTCTTGCCGCAGATGCACGCGGATGGACGCGGATAAGAAAGACGTATGAACCGCAGATATCGCAGATATCGCAGATTGGGAAAGTTGATATCTGAATTTGCGCGATGGGCCAGAATCCCCCTCCTGGTACTCCGGGAGGGGGCTAGGGAGAGGGCGAGGCGCCGAACGGCGTGTAAATCGCTCCGAGCAGAACCCTCCCCCCCAACCCCCTCCCTGAGTACATGGAGGGGGAGCTTGCCAATCTCCCTTCTGCTTTTATCTGCGTTCATCTGCGTTCATCTGCGGCCAACCAACGCTTCGTTCGCTCAGGCGACGCAGCCGGCCGGACTGGCCGCGTTGTCGGACGAGAAACTGATGAACGAACTGGCGGCGCGCGGGTTGTCGGCGTTGCTCGATCGCGCGTTCGAGGTCAACAAAATTCCGCCGGCAGAGCAGGATGCCCGGCGGACGATGCTGGCGCTGCGGCAACTCACCGACGGCACATCGAAACTGCCGCGCGACCAGCAGCAGGCGCTCGTTGCGAAGGTCGTGCAGGGCATTGATGCCGCCCTGCCGAATCTTAAAGACCCCGAAGCGATGATGCAGCAGGCCCGCGCGCTGATCGATGCCGCCGCCGCGCGCCAGGTGGATACGTTGGAGTTGTGGGGTGACAACCGCGCCGCGCGGCAGGCGCTCAAGCCGGTGGCACGAACAATCGTCGCGCTATACGACCGTGCGGCGACGGCGGCGGGTCAGCTTGTCGAGTCGATCGGCAACCAGCCCAACCCCGACGATAAACGGCTGGAAAAAATGTACAACCTCCAGCAACTTGCCACGTTCAACGCGCGCATGAGCGACTACCTGCTGGCGGCGGCGCAGGAACCGGGCGACGCGCAGCGGGCGACGATTGCCGATCGCGGCATTGCCTACCTGAAGGAACTCGACGTGCCCGAGCAGCCGATTCGCGTGGCGGTTCGCCTGCGCATCGGGAAGCTTCAACTGACACGCGGCGATTTCGCCGGCGCGAAGGCGAGTCTAGCACCCATCGCCACCGACGAGGCGTTCAAGCCGTCGCCGACGCCCATCGAAAGGTATCAGGCCAACTACTTTCTGGTGGTGATGGAATTGACGGCGCGAAACGCCAAAGCGGCGCAGGCGCAGCTGGATGAATTGGAACACTGGCAGTCGCGTAACCTTCCAATCGACGTTGGTACGCGCGCCAGCGCCGAGGCGGCATCGACCATGTTGCAGTATCGCGTGCATGAACTGTCGGCGCAGCTTGCCGGCAATGCCGACGATCGCCGCAAAGCCAATGAAGCCGCGGTGGAAACGCTGTCGCAGCTTCTGAAAGATCGCCCCGACCTCGCCGGCCCAATCAACGAATTGCTCACCGCGCGGCTCACCGATGACGCGCCGCTGACCAGCCTCGATCCACTCCTGCTGCAGGCGCTGGTGCGCCGTGGCGAAGAGCAGCGGCTGCGCCCGGCGAACGAAAAGATCGATGAAAAACTGCTGCGGCGCGGCATCGCGGCGGCGCGGGAGATCGTTTCCAGAGAGCCGTGGGGAAAGGTCGATCCGGCGCTACTGGACAATTGCCGGTTTGTCATCCCGTTTCTGCTTCAGCGCGCCGGCGACGACCAGCAATCCGCCGGCGCTTTCCTCGATTACGCCGCCGCCGCCGGCACGACCGAGCGCGGGGTGATCGCGCTGGATAACGCGCAAGCCGCCGTCGCGGCGCTGCGGAAAGATCGTGCCGAAGAAGAGAACGTTCGAAATCTTTACGATCGCTTTCTGCCAATGGCGATCGAGCAGTTTGATCGGCGTGAGTTTGCATTCGAATACGCCCGCCGGCTGCAACTGCTCAACCAGCTCAATGAGGCGGTACGGTATTTCCGCCTTGTGCCGGCGAATGATTCTCGCGCGCTGTCGGCCACGTTCCTGCAAATGTTGTGCGAAAAGCAGCGGCTCGATGCCCTCGCCTCAACCGACGGCCGACGCGGCGTGATGCTGACGGAGATTCAGCGCCTCGCCGATGTGATCAACCAGACGGCCGCCAAATCGAACGAGCCTTCGGCGCTTTCGATCCTCATCCGCACCAAACTTCTGGCGGCGGAACTGGCTCGGACGGAACAGAAGGATCCGCAGCGCGCGATCGCCATGCTGGCCGATATCGAGCCGGCGTTGGCTTCACTGGCAGGCAGCGATGCGTTGTTGCCCGAAGTGCTTCTGGTGCGTGTGCAATCATTCATGGCATTGGGCAAGAGCGATGAAGCGACGGCGGCGCTGGTGCAATTGCTGGCCAAGCGCGACGGCGGACAGGGCGCGGCGATCGTTTACTCGCTTTTGCAGAAGCTTAACGAAGAGCTGGAATCCGCCCGCGCCGCGGGTGATGCGGATCGCGTGCGCACCATCGCGCGAAACCGCGCCGATCTCAGCGGTTTCCTGGTGAAGTGGGCGCGCCAAAGCACTGACGCGAACATCAGCAAATTCGCCTATCGCTACATGGTGTTCGACGCCGCGAGCAAACAACTCGCCGCAGATTCGGAGACCGACCCGGCGGCGCAGCGCTCGGCGCGGGAGGCGGCGCTTGAACTGTACCGCTCGCTGCAATCGGCCGAGAATGTCGCGCTCTATCGCGGCACGCTGGATGCTCGCGCGGGAAAAACCGCGGGGGCGACGGCCGAGTATGATCCGGCCGTCAGCGTCGGTATCGCCATCCTTTGCTTCGACCTTAAGCAATACGCCGAAGCCCGCGACAGGCTGGCGCGTCTTTTGAGCGACCGCAAACTCGGCGCCGCGGTCGTCAACACGGATGACGGCACCGGCATCGGCCCGCGCGAAATGGATAACGATCAATACTGGGAAGCCGTGCTGCGGTTTGTGCAGGCCAATGCCAAACTCGGCGAGAAGCCGGAAGAAAACAAGAACTATCTCCGCGAGCAGTACATCCGCTGGGGCGATCGCGTGGGGGGCAGGAAATGGCGCGCCGATTTTGAAACGCTTCGCAGGCAGCTCGACGTCAACGTGCCGACATCGAAGCCAGCGGCGGAGTGAAACGGGTGGAGTGACGGCGTGGTCAGGCGGCGCAGCGATTTCGTGCGTCAGTTGGCAGGCCGCGTTGTCGGTTGCGTGGCCGGGGCCAGGCTCTTCATCAGCACATTGTTCAGCTTCTGGCGAATGGCCGCTTCGGCGTCGGCGGCGTTGGCGAAGCCGTCCTGCTCGATCTCATGCGCCGCTTCAGCCATGGCGTCGCCGAACATTTCTGTCAGCACGGTTTGCTTTTGCATGTCGCGAGGTTGCGAGCCACCGAAGTCGATCACCCGAAATTTCCAAACACCATCCACCTTGCGAAACCGAAGCGGCAGGGTTTGGCCGGGCATAACCAGCTCCGCGGTATCGCCGGTGATGGTTACGGCGGCGTGCGGAACATCGGCCTCATCCGCGGCGGCGATGGGGCCTTTGCCGATCGCATCGCCGGCCGGGCCAAACTTTGCCGTGGCCGCATCCGACAGTTTTCGTCCGGCCAGCAGCATGTTCGCAACCGCTTCCACGTAAGGCCGGTCGGCCGGCGTGGGAATGTCGCAGGCGGCAAGCAAATCGGCGCTGTTCTGCTGCGCCATGGCCGTCATCAGCGCCTGCATCGCCAGGCGCGGGTCGTCGCCGGGCGCGGCGGCACCGACGGCGATCAAGCACATGAATGCACTGATTGCCGAAGTGATGAACGTTGAACTGCGTTGGTTAAGGGTGAACAAGCGTGCGATCTCCTCGAAACGATTTTCGAGGATCATACGAAGTCTTGGGCGATCTGTCAGCGAAGGGCGGCTATTCCAGCAACTGACTTGCGCCGGCGAGTTCCGGCGGCTCGACCACCCGGCCATTGCGTCGACCGGCGAGAATCGCCTGCAACTTGGCGCCGAAGCGAACATGCAGCAATTCCATCGCTTCGGGGTCGAGCCGTCGCATGATGTAGTAGTACAACACCAGCAGCATCGGAATGCCGATGCCGATTTTCACGACCGCGTAAGTCGGGCCGATGGGAATGATCAGCACCATCAGCGTCGCCGGAATCGATGCCAGCGCCACGGCCATGAGCGAGCGCACCACCACTGCAAGTACGATCTTTGCGCCGCGCGCCGATCGGAATGCGACGATCCCGGTCATGAGCGCCGACAGCCACGACCAGATGGCTACCCCGATCGCCGCGCCCTGGTCTCTACCGACGATTGCCAACGGCGTAACGACGGCGAAAAACAAAACCAAGTTCACCAATGCGAGCCAAAACGCCACACGAAAGCGGCCCATGGCGCTGATCATGGCATTCATGGGATAGGTTGATGCGTAGAGTAGCGGCGCCAGACTGAGCCACTGCACCAGCGGAATAGCCGGCGACCAGATCACGCCGAACAACAGGCGGATAATCGGCCCGCACAGCACGATCTGGCACATCAGCAACGGGATAATGACCGCAGCCAGTACCCGGCACGCGCGGATCGTGGCGCCCTCGAGTCGCTCGATGTCGTCTCGTATTGTGTTCATAACGGGAAGCAGCACCTTGAGCAGGTTGTCGCACATCAATCGCACGACCTGGGAGGAGAGCAGCACCGCGAACCAGTAGTAGCCGTTCATGCGGGTGTCGGAAAACAGCGCGCCCAGCACCACCTGGTCGCCCTGGTCGCGGCCGGTGCGCAATATGCGCTGGCCGAGCAGCCACCCGGTCGATCCTGACAAAGCCGGCCAACGATGAATCGAAAGCCGCATGTGGATAGTGGGTTTCGCCAGTATCATCAGGGCTACGAACCGCAGCAAGGCGATCACCGGCATGGGAATCACGAAGCTGTACGCCCCATATCCCAACAGCGCCAGCACGATGGTGAGTGCGTGCAGACCGATCGACTCCAGAATCATGATGACAGAAATTTCTTTGAACCTCAGTTGTGACTGCAAGACCGTAAAAGGGATCCACGAAATCGCTGCAATGGGCGATGCGATCGCCATGATCAGCGACATCTTGAGCACCATCGGGTCGCCGAAAGCGGTGTTGCCATAATGCTGCGCCACCCGCACGACGATGGCTGCCGTGCAGCCGAGCACCGCGGCACCCAACACACCCATGGCGAGGTTGAACCAGAATGCGGCCGACAGCCATCGATTGATCCGACCCTTTTTTGTCAGCAGGATTTCATCAATGCCCGGGTTCAGCAGGTGGCGGGAAATGATGGTGATGGATGTAACCAGCGCAATCAGTCCGACTTGGTCGGGCACCAGCAACTTGGCAATGGCAATCTGCGCGAGGAATCCGGTGACCCGTGTGATAATGGTTTGCGACGCCATCCAGGCGGCGCTGGAGGTGGCACGCGAAGCGAGAGTTTCCTGAGCGCGAGTGGTCGGCATACGAACGCATCTTCGGTGTCGAGCCGGCCCGCCCGGCGCCGGAATTCAAGCGGCTGGGCAATTCGTCGATCAAGGGCTGAAGCATCGGCTGCGAACTAAACTAGAACGGCCCGGCGGATGATTAATTCCGCAGTGTCGGAATGCGTTGTCGCACTTTCGACCCTGCTCATCATGACTCACGTTTTAACATAGGTGCCTCTTTGTTCAGAGTAGAACAGTTGCGCGTTACGATCAACCGGTGCGATTATTTGGTTTGCGCCGGTTGGTCGGGTCGCCGGCCGACCGAAATCAATCGTCGAATGATGGGCACAATGGCCCCGCCGAGCCTGCGGCGCAGGAGGCTGAACCCTTGCGGGTCGAGCCGGTGGAGCATTGCCGCATAAACGCCAAGAAAAATGGGGGTGACGACGGCCACCGTACATGCCTCGTTCAAGCGCGTCTCAGTGGGCATGTAGTGGACCAGCGCCATTGCCGGAAGCGCTGCCACCGCGGCCGACACGAGGGTCCGTGCAATCGCCCGATGAAGCACTTTGATGCCGCGCATCGACCGGAATGCGACGGCGGCATAAAGATGGGCGATCGTCCAGTAAAAGATAGCGACGCCGATCGCCGCGCCCCGTGCCGCGCCGATCACGGTTGCAGGAATCACAATCGCGTAAAACAGCAGGACATTCACAACCGCCAGACGGAACGCCGCCTTGAAACGGCCGGTGGCGGTGATCATGGCCATCATCGGATACGCAGCGGCAAAAATGAGCGGCGAGAAACTAAGCCATTGCACCAACGGGATCGTGGCGGCCCATCGTTCGGGGAACATCATGCGGATGACCGGCCCGGCCAGGAAAATTTGTAACGTTGCCAGCGGAATCATCATACTGCCCAGCGCCCTGCAAGCGGTTGCGACGGCCCCTTCGAGTCGTTTCTGATCGTTGCGAATCAGGGTGAGCGCCGGCACCAGCACCAACAGCAGGTTTTCGCATACCACCCGGACGATCTGCTGTGTGAGCTGCACCGCCGACTGGTAGTGGCCGTTGATGACTTTGTCGGCGTAGGTGACGCCCAGAACAATCTGATCGCCGTGGTGCCACCCTGTTTGCAGAATGCGGTATCCGAGCACATAGCCGGTCGAAACGGCCAGATGTGGCCAGCGGTGCAATCCCAGGTGCCACTGAACCTTGGGCCGCACCATCAACCACAACGCCGTCGTTCTTGCTACGGCGATAATGGGCATGGGCAGTGCAAAGCTGTATGCGCCAAACCCTTTCCAGGCGAACAGCACCATTAATGAGTGCTGGCAGAGCATTTCCAGGAATTGAATCATGGCCAGTCGGCCGAAGCGAAGCTGCGCGCGGAGCATGACAAAAGGCAGGCTCGAGATCGCGTTAATGGGCGCGCCAATTGCGTAGATGATGATCATCTTCAACACGATCGGGCTGCCATAGGCGTTGTTGCCGAGCGCGCCGGCGGTTGTCACCACCGCCAGCCCGAGCAGCACCATCGCCCCGCCGCCGGCGAAACCGCAAGCCAGGTTCAGCCAGAATGCCGCCGAACTCCATCGATGCAGATGCGCGCCCTTTTGCAGCAGGACGTCATCGGTGCCCGGCGAGGTCAGGTGCGTCGCAAATATGGTGATGGTCTGCACCAACCCCAGCGTGCCGAAATGCTCGGGCATGAGCAGCCACATGAGCGCAAACTGCGAGCATAGCCCCAGCACCCGACTGACCGCCGTCACCCCGCCCAGCCAGATCGTGCCCGACGCGATCCGGCCCGCCAGCGAAGGCGCGGCGGGCACAACCGGGATCAGTTCCTTGCCGTCATCCAATTCCATCTGCGGGCGGATTCTCGGGATAACGCGCAGAATTGCCATTTAGCCCGCGAACCGCGCGGGGGTGATCTCAGAGCAGTTTTTGCAGGTCGCCGGGCGTGTCTAGGTCATCTTCGCCCGCTGGAAAATCGACCGTCGAAAGGCGATCGCCAAGACCTTGCAGCAGGCTCTTTGCGCCGGCGTGATCGGAAAGGTTTCGGAGGTGATCAAACATCGATCTTTGAAAGATCGCCGGCACGCCAACCGTGCCGCCGTACACACTCGCCACCGCGAGCGCCTGCGAGCGGTTCAATTCATCGGCCAGCGCTCGAAGCAAGTCGGCGGAGACGGCGAGCTGATCGCAAAGCATGATGATCAACGTGGCAATCGACTGATCGAGCGCGTGAACGCCCGCCCTGATGCTCGAACCCATTCCCCGCTGCGAGTCGGCGTTCACAACGGCCCGATGCGGCAGATCGGCAATCTCCAGCGCCGACAATTCGTCGCCGGCGGCCAGCACAACGATCACCGGGCCAAGATTGGCCTCAACGGCGACGCGAACGGCCCGACGAACCAGCGCTTCGCCGCGATACCGCACGCTTTGCTTCGGCTGGCCTAAACGCCCCGAAGCGCCGGCGGCGAGAATCAAAATGGCTGCGTGGGGTTGCATGCGTCCGGATATTCTAGAGAAAATTTTTCTGTCCCACACGAATCAATGTTGGACTACGGCCCATTATTGCGGCTACGATTCGCCCGGCATCTTCGCGAGGAAGTGAACATGGAAGCTGTGATCGGGAAACCGATGGATCGGGTTGACGGGCGGGCCAAAATAACCGGCGCGGCGCGCTACAGCACCGAACCGCCGGTGCAGGCAACGTGCCACGGCGTGATCGTGTCGAGCACGATCGCGAGCGGCCGCATCAGTGGCATCGACTGTTCGGCGGCGGAAAAGGCGCCTGGCGTTGTCGGTGTGCTGACGCATCTCAATACGCCCAAAATCAAACCGTCTACGCCCAACTTTATGACCGGCGGCATCTTTGCCGAAAGCCGGCTGCCGCTTTCTGATGACGTAATTCACCACGCCGGGCAGCACGTCGCCGTCGTCGTGGCGCGCACGCTCGAACAGGCCAGACACGCGGCGAAATTGATCAACATTTCGTACGCGGCTCAGAAGCCCATCCTCTCGATGACCGATCCGGCCGCGAAGGTGGTGGAGCCGCCGGATTTCTTCGGCGAAAAGCTGCAAGACAGCCGCGGCGATGTGGAGGCGGTGCTGAATGACGCTTCGGCCGTCCGATTCAACGCCACCTATTTCACCCCACCGCAAAGCCACAACCCGATGGAGGTGAGCAACACCACCGCTGTGTGGGAGAGTGACAAGCTCACCGTTTACGACAGCACGCAATGGCTCAACGGCACGGCGGCGGTGCTGGCCGAGACGTTTGGCATTCCGCGCACCAGTGTTCGCGTGATCTGCCCTTACGTCGGCGGCGGATTTGGGTGTAAAGGATTCATCTGGCCGCACACGCTTTTGGCGGCGATGGCGTCGAAGCTGACGAGCCAGCCGGTCAAGCTTGTTCTGACGCGCGCTCAGCAGTTCGTCAGTTGCGGCCATCGCCCGCCGACGAAACAGGAGATGTCGCTCGCCGCCACCAAAGAAGGCAAACTCACCGGCATCCGGCACATCACCAGCATGACCGGCTCGGCGCTGAGCACGTTCCTCGAACCCTCCGCCATGGGCACGACAAGGCTGGTGTATGACGTGCCCAATGTGCAATACCGGCACAAAATATCGCAGGTGAACATCGCCAGCCCCACTTTCATGCGCGCGCCCGGCGAAGCATCCGGCACGTTCGCGCTCGAAAGCGCGATGGACGAACTGGCTTACCAGCTCAAGATTGATCCGGTCACACTTCGCCTGCAAAACCTGCCGAAAGAAAAAGCCCCGCACTCGGGCCTGCCTTGGAGCAGCTATCACCTTGATGAATGCATCACGACGGCGGCGGAAAAATTCGGGTGGTCGAAGCGCAACCCCGAGATTAAATCGATGCGCGAAGGCCGCCTGATGATCGGCCACGGCATGGCCGTCGCAACGTTTCCAGGCAGCAAGTTCGGCGGGGCGTGCAAGATTCGCCTCTTCGCCGACGGCAACTTGCTCGTCTCCACCGCCGCACATGATCTGGGAACGGGCGCGTACACGGTCTTCACGCAAATTGCTGCCCACGAAATGGGCGTTCCTTATGACAAAGTAAAAGTCGAAATGGGAGACAGCAACCTCCCGCCGGGACCGATCGCCGGGGGCAGCAACTCCACCGCGACCGTGAGCCAGATGATCAACGTCGCGGCGACGGCTTTAAAGCAGAAACTCATGCGCGCTGCCGTCGGCGACGCGCAATCTCCGCTGAAAGGCATGAAGCTGGAAGCCGTTGAAATAGTTGGCGAGTTTGTCGTCTCAAAGGAAAATCGAGAGAGGAAGCAGGCGGTCAACGAGATCGTTCAACGTTCGGGCAAACCGTTCATCGAAGCCGACGGCACGGCCATGCCCGGCGCCGAGATGGGAAAATACGCCTTTCACTCCTTCGGCGCGCAGTTTGTCGAAGTGGCGATCGACCCGCTCGACCCGCGCGTGCAGGTGCGCCGCTGCGTGGCCATGTTTGATGCCGGCCGGATCATCAACCCCAAAACCGCCTACAGCCAATTGGCCGGTGGAATTGTGTGGGGCATCAGTATGGCGCTGACGGAAGAAACGCATTGGGACGACCGCGCCGGCCGTTGCATCAACGATAACCTGGCCGATTACGCCATCGCCGTGAATGCCGACGTGCCAAAAATTGATGTGATGTGGACCGACAAACCCGACCCGCATTTTAACCCGCTGGGCGTGCGCGGCATCGGCGAAATCGGCATCACCGGCGTGGCGGCGGCGATTGCCAATGCCGTCTACCACGCTACGGGAATTCGTGTGCGCGATTTGCCGATCGTGCCGGGCAAGTTGGTTTGACAATGCTTTTTGCCACAGAGACACAGAGGCACTGAGAGAAGAGAGGAAAGCGAGGCCGCGGATGGCTTTCATTTCGAACGGTACTGGCCAGGAATCTGTCCGGCGGTTGGACGATTCGCCGCGGCACTTGACGACAGCGATGACAACATCATGCAAACCCTTCTGCCGAACCGTTCGGGATGACAAGTTCACATTTGTGTTTTTTCTATATGCCTCTGCGTCTCTGTGGCCAATTGAATGAATGCCATGACCACTCAACCCGTAAAACTCGGCCAAGCCATCCCTCGCGTCGACGGCAAAGCGAAAGTCACTGGCGCCGCCAAGTACGCCGCCGACTACG
>CAZXLA010000016.1:0-36034 GCA_964641895.1 uncultured Tepidisphaeraceae bacterium | reverse complement strand
CCACGCTCGGTCTCCTCAACGGCAGCGCCGGCGGAACTTGGATTGACGCCGACGCCGCCGTGCCGCTGCTCGGACAGGCGTCGCTGCAATACGTGCGACTGTCGATTCCCACCGGCGGAATTGCGGGCACCGACGGCAAGCTGTTTATCGACACCCTGTACGCCGCCAACGCCGCCGTGCCGGAACCAGCCTCGATCGCATGCGCTGCCGTGCTGGCAGGCCTCGTTCTTCGTCGACGATAACGCCATGGGCATCCTCGCATCATCCCTGCTGCTCGCGTCGGCGGTCTCCGCGCACATACGTAGCGTGGCGCCCGCCGTGCGCGTGGGCGACGGTGCCCACTCTTCGCTTATCTACGTCGACTTCGGCCCGCGCACGTTCTGGTTCGATGTGCGGTATGAAAACTCGATCACCGGCTTTGCTGCGCTGCAGTTGATTGATGACCAAACCCCGCTGGAGATGGAATCGATCGCGTTCGGCAGTAGCCAATTCGTCACGTCGCTTTCTACCGATGGCTTTTTGCAAACCGGGCAAGGAATCGCCGGCAACGATTATTGGAGCTATTGGCGGCGCGATAGCGCCGCGTGGTCGCTGTCGGGCGCCGGCGCGAGCGTTCGCACGCTGCACAACGGCCAAAGCGACGGCTGGGTCTGGACGGCGGCGCAAACGTCGCCGCCGGATGCGCCGACCTATGGCAACTACGATCGCATCGATGCGGCATTGGCCGGCGATGCAATCGCCCGGCGCGCCATGCCGGCGGTTCCTGAACCGACGTGCGCGACGATGGCGCTGGGGGGATTGTGGCTTTTTATCGTGCAGCGGCGGCGGTCGACCCGAGAGGCGCCGGGACAGGCGCACAGGCCCATGACTGCGCAAAAGAACCCTCGCCCCGGCTCCCTCCCTGGGTACATGGAGGGGGAGGCGCGCGGCGCGTTTACGCTGGTCGAACTGCTGGTCGTTATCGGCATCATCGCCGTACTTATCGCCATGCTCTTACCGGCGTTAAAGGGCGCATCCGAGCAATCGCGTTCTGTACACTGCCTCAGCAACCTCCGCCAAATGATGCTCGCCACGGAAATGTATCAACAATCCAACGGGGGGCGTTTTGCGATGGCGACATACTCGATCTATCGCGCGCCGATTCGAACCACTTACGACTGGGACTACATTCGCATCACCAACACCGCGACGAACGAAAAACGCATCGAGCCGGGGCTGCTCTGGTGGGCGAGCGCGACGAAAAAAGTCCAGCAGTGTCCCAGCTTCGATCGCCAATCACAGGGTTACTTGGATGACCCGTTCACCGGCTACAACTACAACACCAGTTACCTCGGCGGCGAGCAGCAGGCGGCGACGGGATTCATCGCGCCGCCGGCAAAACTGTCGCAGGTGCGAAAGCCGACGCAAACCGCGGTGTTCGGCGACGGCGAATATTCCGGCGGCGCCAACAAATTCATGCGCTCGCCGTTTCGTTCGCCGGCCGAGTTGTTCGATTTCGGTCGATACGCCGGCACGCAGGGCTTTCGCCACCGCTCGGCAACCAACGTGGCATTCGCCGACGGTCACGCCGAAACGATGCGGCAGCGCTTCACCGCAACCTACGCGCCCGATCAATCACAACTCACGCCGCGCACTGGCTTCCTCTCGGCCGACAATTCACTTTACGACTTGGACTGACACGACCTGAACTGACGGCGGCAACGCCAATTGACATGACGCCCCCGCCGAAACAAACCGACACCCCGCCGCCGCTCGTTGCAGGCGTCGACTATTACATCGAAGCCGGCCGCTGGGTTTTCACGTCGACCTTTCATCTCAAGCGAGGCTCATGCTGCAATTCCGGCTGCCGCCACTGCCCTTACGACCACGCCCCCGCCGACGGGCTCGATCGCATTGAACGCCGGGCTCCGTTTGATTGATCCTTGTTCGCGCATAGACTTGTCTGCGTCCATAACGGTGAATCACTTAAGTTCCAATGCACAGGTGAACAGTGTCCCACGGCGACGTCGATCGAATCCGCCAGAATATTCAGAAAGTTTTCCTAGGCCATCCACGCGCCATCGATCTGCTGCTGACGGGTTTGATCGCCCGCGGGCATGTGCTGATTGAAGACGTGCCCGGCGTGGGAAAGACCGTGCTCGCCAAGGCATTGGCGAAAAGTATCGATTGCAAATTCAGCCGAATCCAGCTCACGCCCGATATGCTCCCCGGCGATGTGCTGGGCGTGGCGGTCTACAACAGCAAGGCCGGCTCGTTTGATTTTAAGCCTGGGCCGATCTTCGCCAACATCGTCCTGGCCGACGAAATCAACCGCACCACCCCGCGCACGCAGTCGGCGTTGCTCGAAGCGATGAGCGAAGAGCAGGTGAGCATCGAAAATGAAACGCGCAAGCTTGCGCGGCCGTTCATGGTCGTGGCGACGCAGAACCCGTTCGAATTCGAAGGCACGTATCTACTTCCCGAAAACCAGCTCGACCGGTTTCTGCTCCGTATCAGCGTCGGCTATCCCGATCGCGCGTCGGAACAGAAAATTCTTACACAACAGCCGTCGCGCGGCGCGCTAGAACAGCTCACGCCCGTTATTCACGCTGACGACGTCGTCAAGCTGCAGGATTTGGTGCCGCAGGTTCGGCTGGATGCGTCGGTGGTTGATTACATTCTCGATCTGGTCGATGCCACCCGCGATCACGAGCAGTTGCACTTGGGTGTTTCGCCACGCGGCTCGATCGCGCTCACGAACACCTGTCAGGCGTGGGCGGTCATCAACGGGCGAGATTTCGTCACGCCGGATGACGTGAAACTGCTGTTCGTTTCCGTGTGCGCCCACCGCGTGATCAGCAAAACGTTCCTTCACAACGGCGACGCCGACGCCACCGCGCGCGTGTTGCAACAGATTTTGGATACCGTGCCGATTCGGAGATGACCTTTATTCCCTCTCCCGGTACTCCGGGAGAGGGAGACGTAAGATGCTTTTCAAACGAAAGCGCCAACTTGCCGTTGAAACCACGCCGGTTCGGCGGCGGCCGTCTATGGATCTTTCGTTGACGGGGTTGATCTACCTGTCGCTCATGATGTTCATGGGTCTGGCCGCCATTAACACACAAGCCAATCTGCTTTTCGGCGTGTTCGGCCTCATGATCGGAATCGTGCTGGTGAGTTACTGGATCAGCGGCGCGGTGCTGCGCAAGCTCGATCTGGCCCGGCGGCTTCCCGATCATGCGACGGTGGGTGAACCGACGAGCGTTGCTTACGATTTTCAAAATAAGAAGCGATTCTGGCCGAGCGTGTCGATTACCGTTTCCGAACTTGAAGGTGTCGAAGGTTTCTTAAAGCAGCCGCAGGGCTACCTGCTCCACGCCGCCGCCGGGCGGACGGCTTCGATTCCGGTGGAACTCGTCCCCAAGCGCCGCGGCCGGCACACGCTGGGCAAGCATCAGATCAGCACCAGTTTTCCGTTCGGATTCATCAAGCGCGCGGTCGAGCGAACGAAGGGGGATGTGCTGATGGTGTATCCGCCCATCGGGCAGGTCGATCCGAAGCTGCTGCAACTGGCACGGTCGGCGGAAACGGTGGGCCCAAGCGTGCGCCCTCGTCGCGGGGGGATGGATGAATTTTACGGGCTGAAAGAGTATCGGGAAGGGGAAAGCCCGCGGTTTATTTATTGGCGTCGGTCGGCGCGCACGGGCACGCTGGTCAGCCGGGAGATGACGCACGTTTCTCCGCCGCGCCTAATCTTGGTCGTTGATACCTACATCCCCAACCGCAACCCCGCCGCCCACGCCGATGTTGAAATGTGCATTGCAATGGCCGCCTCGCTGGCGAGTCACGCCATCGAGGCCGATCTGCCGGTGGGCTTGGTCGCCTGGAACGACGGGTTCACCCTCGTCGCGCCGGCGCGGGGCAAGCGGCATCGGCGTGAGATTTTGTCTCTGCTGGCCGCGTTGCCTTTGAACACACGTCGCGGGACCGACGACCTCATCGCCGCCGCCTACGAAAAGATGGATGCCGCCGCCACACCTGTGCTGTTTTCGCCATCGGCCGGTGGCCGCGGGCTGGCCGGCGAAACCAGTGGCTCGTCGATGCTGGTGATTCGCCCGCACACCCCGCAGGCGCTGCGGTGGTTCCGGTTCGATGCGCGGATCGATTTTGCCCACACGATGCCGGTCGAGCAGCAGCCGCCACTTTTTCAAGGGTTTCCGGTGGACGACACAGTGTAGAATGTGATGGCGTAGAGTGAACTGGATAAGACGATGGCTTCGACTGAGCCATCAATAGCGTGCCAGCGGCTGCGCCGACTGATAGAGCGACGTTTATGTACGACATTCGCCAGTTTCGACCCACGTTGTACCTGCTCCTCTTCCTGGGCTTTAGCGCATTCGCGATCGCGGCGGGATCGGTTGAGGCGTGGGTGCTATCGGTCGGCGCGCTGACGCTGCACGGTTGGCTGGTGCGCACCAAGCGCTTCACCCCCATGCCACGGTGGCTCGCCGGGCTGGTGACGACGGTGCTGTTTCTCTACACCGCGCTGTCTCTTTACGACCAGATTCAAAGCCGCGCGGTCTTCATTCTGGGTCAGTTTCTCATCTTCCTTCAACTGGTGAAATTATTCGAGGTCCGCGGGAACCGCGATTACGCGCAGTTGCTGGTTCTCAGCGTGCTGCTGGTGGTTGCCGCCGCCATCAACTCGGCCAGTCTGGTTTTTGGCCTGGTGTTGATCGCCCACATTCTTGTCGCGCTTTACGCGTGTCTGTTGTTCCATCTCAAACTGGAGACCGACCAGGCGAAAGCGCTGCTGGGCCTCAGTGAAGACAACGTGCCGCCAGAAACGCTTCGGCAGGATCAGCGTTACCTCGGCCGATCCATGCGCCGGCTGACGGTGCTGGTGTCGGTCGCGTCGATCACGATGGCGGTGCTGGTATTTTTGTTTTTCCCCCGAGGCAGTGGAGCCAACGTCTTTTCGCCGTTGCAGTCGCGAGGGACCCAGAGCCTGACGGGCTTTAGCGACGAAGTGTCCTTCCAGAACATCGCCCGCATTACGCAGAACACCGAGAAGGTGGCGTATGCGCGCGTTTTTCATAACGGCCAGCTCGTCGCCGGCACCATGCCCCTGCTGCTCCGCGGTCGGACTTACAACGCTTACAGCGGCAACGAAGGCGCTTCCCGCGCCGCCTGGCAGTGGAGCAACGAACTGCCGCTGCCCAATGACGACAAATCGCTTGTGGCCGTGCGGCAGGATGAAACGCAAAACCTGCTGGATTACGACGGCGACGACACTTGGCGGCAGCAAATTACGCTCGACCCCAATGGCAGCCGCGCGCTGTTCGCCATTGCCGGGGTGACCGCCGTGAGCCTCGGGCGCGAGCGTGCGATTTTCTATCACCCCAGCGACGAAACACTGGAGCTGCAGGACCCGCTCTCGTCCACACTGCGTTATGAAGTAACCTCACGAAGGCGACTTGATCGGCTGCCGCTGGATCGGTCGGTGCGGTCGGTGACTCGGCCGGCGCGCGACCTTGTCGGCCGGTTCCGTGAAGCCGCCGGGCAGATGCGCCGGCAGGTCAAAGGCTCGGTCATCGCGCCCGAAGTGGCTCAGTTCGTGCGCCAACCGGACGTTTCCGGTTCCAACGCCGCCGGCCCTCTCGCAAATCAGTTCAACCCCAATATGCCGCCGTCGGAAGTGGATTTGGAGATCGCGCGCAACGTGGAAACGTATCTGCGCAGCAACTTCCAATACACGCTGGACCTGACCGACATCTCATCGATCAAAGACCGCGACCCGCTCGTCGTGTTTCTGACCGAATCAAAGAAAGGCCATTGCGAGTTTTTCGCCGGAGCGATGGTGCTGGCGCTGCAATCGCTTGGCATTGACGCGCGCATGGTCACCGGTTTTCGCAGCGACGAATACAATAACTGGGGCGACGGTTACTACATCGTGCGCCAAAGCCACGCCCACGCATGGGTGGAAGTACGCGGGCCCGATGGCTGGGAAACCTTCGACCCCACCAGCAGCCGAATGGCCGACGGCGCGGCCGCCGCCCAGACTGCCTGGCAGAATTTCATGCACGCGTTCAATTACCTTGAATACATGTGGGCCGAATCGGTGGTGGCCTACGACCGCGATTCTCGCACCAACTTAATCAACGCCGCCGACACCGCGCTGGTCAACACCGCCGGACAAACCTCCGGCGCGCTCACGGCGCTCAAGCAACGGCTGAAAAACCCCACGTTGTTCTATTCCGTGAGCGCCAGGGTGCTCACCGGGCTGGTGTTTCTCATGATCGGCTTCACGCTGGCCGCACTGGGCTGGTTCGTGTTTGAACGATGGCGGCTCTGGCAACGCGCGCGGCGGATCGGGCTGGATTCGCTGCCAAAATCCGACCAGCTCCGCCTGGCGCGCCAGTTGGAGTTTTATGATCGCCTTTCGCAGATGCTCGAAAAGCGAGGAATGCGCCGGCCGGCGCACGCCACCCCGATGGAATTTGCGCAGTCGATCTCGTTTCTGCCGCCCGGTGCGTACGACGTCGTCCATCGCCTGACCGATGTTTTTTACCGTGTTCGCTACGGCGATCATCAGATCAGCGCCTCGCAACAGCGCCGCTTGCTCAAAACGGTGGATGGGTTGCAGTCCACCCTGAATTGAATCAACTTCAACCCCGCGCGTTAAAAACTTATGCGAGCAAGCATCCTCTCCATCGGCGACGAACTCGTCCTCGGCCAAACGCTCGACACCAACACCCAATGGCTCGCGCAGCAACTGGCTTCGGTGGGTTGCGATATCGCTGAACATCGAACCGTGGGCGACGACCAGGCCGCCATTGAAGCGGCCATCGCTTCTGCGGCGGCAGGGTGTGACGTGCTGCTGATCTCCGGCGGGCTTGGGCCGACCGATGACGATCTGACCCGCCAAGCCGTCGCCAAGGTGCTGGGCGTGCAACTGCAGCTCAATCAGGGTTGGCTGGATCGCATGACCGCCTTCTTCAAAGCACGCAATCGTCCCATGGTCGATCGCAACAAGATTCAAGCCTACCTTCCCGCCGGTGCAGAGATGCTTGATAACCCCGTCGGCACCGCCTGCGGATTCTGGCTCACTCTCCCCAGTTCCCGCCTCTACGCCATGCCCGGCGTGCCCAAAGAAATGATGCCGATGTTTATGAACTACGTCCTCCCGTGGATCAGGCAATCCTCCGGCGGCGCGGTGATTCTACAGAAGACGGTTCACACGTTCGGCGTTGGCGAAAGCCAGTTGGCAGAAATGCTCGGCGACCTGATGGACCGCAAACGCAATCCATCCGTTGGCACCACGGTTAGCAACAATGTGGTCTCGCTGAGAATCAACGCCCGGTTCGCGACCGCCACCGAAGGCGCTGCAGCATTGCGCGAAACCTTTGACGCATGCAAAGCGAAGCTCAACGATGTAATCTATGGAGAAGGCGAAGAATCGCTAGCAATCGCGGTATCGCGTCTGTTGAACCCCTGTAGCGGCGTGGTCACTTCAGTGACCACGGCAGAAAGCTGCACGGGAGGCTTAGTCGCCAAATACCTGACCGACGTCCCCGGTTCCAGCGCCTATTTCAAACAAGGCTTCATCGTCTACAGCAACCAGACCAAAACCGAGCGCCTCGGCGTGAGCGAGAACATCATCAACGTGCACGGCGCGGTGAGCGAACCGGTGGTGATTGCGATGGCCAAACACGCCCGACGGCTCGCCAAAGCCGACTACGCCCTGGCCGTCAGCGGCATCGCCGGGCCCGATGGCGGCACGCCAACCAAGCCCGTTGGCACCGTGTGCATCGCCTTAGCGCATCTGCCCAAGGCGCCGAGACCCGGCATGAAAAACGTCGACCGAGAAGATGAAGTGTTCGTCCTGGCGCGCACGTTTAATTTCCCCGGCGACCGCGAAGGCATCCGAGACCGCGCCGCGAAGATGGCCCTGGCAATGCTGCGGTTCAAGCTGCTGGATGTGCCGCTGCCTTTTTGATGCGCAACTCCGCTTAAAGAGTGTTATCATCGTCGTGTGTCAAGTCGCGAAGTGATCGCCCTGATGGAGCGCCACGGCTGGATCGAAGTGCGGCAGCGTGGATCGCATAAGCAATACAAACATTCGGTTAAGCCGGGTCTGGTAACGGTTCCGCACCCGAAGCGCGATTTGCCAAATCGGAATACTTCGGAGCATCTTCAGGCAAGCAGGAGTGCAATGGACGCGACGCTGATCTTCCCATTAGTGATACACAAAGATCGACGATCCGACTACGGCGTGACCGTGCCCGATCTGCCGGGATGTTTCTCGGCCGGCCGTACGATTGAGGAAGCGATTCATCTGGCTCGTGAGGCAATCGTGCTGCACCTTGACGGGCTCCGCCAGGAAGGATTGCTGATTCCGCATCCAAAACCCATCGCGACACACCGACGTATCAAAGACTATGCACGGGCGGTTTGGGCCATCGTCTTAGTACCTGCGCCGAAGCAGAAGCGCGCGGTTCAAAGATCGCGGTCGGCTGCATGATCGAAACCCTGCCATCCTGACAGTTAGATCGCTCCACGCGATCGAATTTGACAGCCCGCACTCGACCGCTCACCCCCCGACCATTCTCTAAGCTCTTACCCTGCAATTACTTGCATTTTACAGTATGTCGGCACGCCAGTTGTTAATCGCCCATTAGCACATGCCCGACGTTCTAGACCCTAACCGCTTCACCGTCCTCTTCGCTAATTCCAGCGATCCGTGGCGGTCGACGGTGGATGGGTTGCTCGGGCCGATGGGCGTGAAGACCTTGTCCGTCCGCACCGGCCGAGACGCGTTGGATCTGATCGAACACAATCAGGTTCACGTAGCGGTGCTGGATGTGGATATGCCCGGCTTGGGCGGGTTACAGGTGATCAAACGCATGCAAAAGCTCACCGCCGCCCCGCCGGCGATATTGCTGGCCAGGCAGCTTTCGGCCCAGCTTCTTCACGAGGCATTGGGCATGAAGGTGTTCAGCGTGCTGGGCAAGCCGGTTGATTTCAACCTGCTGCTCGACGCGCTGGCGAGGGTCATGCGGCGTCACTACGAAGGGCGCTGGCCGGTGTAGATAAAACAGTTGCCGGTCGTCAGTTGCCAGTTGCCAGGACTGATCGACCGGATGAATGATTTCTCTGGCAACTAACAACTGGCAACCAACAACTCCCACGGAGGTTCGTTATGGCTAAGCTTCGCCCCCTCGGCGACAAGATTCTTGTGAAACGCGTTGAGGCCGAGACCAAGACCAAGTCTGGTATCGTCCTTCCCGACAGCGCAAAAGAAAAACCCAAACGCGGCAAGATCCTCGCCATCGGCGACGGCAAACGCCTCGATAACGGCGAACGCGCCCCGTTCAGCGTGAAGAAAGGCGACGAAGTCATCTTCACCAGCTACGCCGGCACCGAAATCAAACTCGACGGCGAAGAAATCATCATCATGAGCGAGGACGATGTGTTGGCTGTTGTGGAATAGCTCGATCCTGCGTTCTGGTTAATCGTCAATCGTTAATCGTCACCCCGTCGTAACGATTGACGATTGACGATTAAGAAAACGCGCAATACGTCATCAATAATCTGGAGAATAATCATGGCTGCAAAAAAAATCGCATTTGATCAGGAAGCGCGCGAAGCAATTCGTCGCGGTGTCGCCAAGCTGGCGCGGGCCGTCAAGATCACCCTCGGCCCCAGCGGACGCAATGTTGTGCTCGAAAAATCCTTCGGCTCCCCCACCGTCACCAAGGACGGCGTGACCGTCGCCAAGGAAATCGAGCTTGAAGACCCCTACGAAAACATGGGCGCGCAGATGGTCAAGGAAGTTGCTTCCAAGACCAGCAGCGTCGCCGGCGATGGCACCACCACCGCGACCATTCTCGCCGAAGCCATCTTCACCGAAGGCCTCAAGAACGTCGCCAGCGGCGCCAATCCCACGCAAATTCAGCGTGGTATTAACGCCGCCGTCACCGCGATCGTGGATGAACTGGCCAAGCAGAGCAAGAAGGTCGATTCCAGCAAGGAAATCGCCCAGGTCGGCACCTGCAGCGCCAACCACGATGAACAAATTGGCAAGATGATCGCCGACGCGATGGATAAAGTCGGCAAAGACGGCGTGATTACCGTGGAAGAAGGCAAGAGCCTTGATACCACGATCGAACTCGTCGAAGGCATGCAGTTTGATAAGGGGTTCCTCAGCCCCCACTTCATCACCGATGCCACGACGCAGGAAGCCATTCTTGACGACGCCTACATCCTCATCCACGAAAAGAAACTCAGCAGCGCCCGCGACCTTGTTCCGATCCTGAGCAAGGCCGCCGAAGCCGGCAAGCCCATGCTCATCATCGCCGAAGAAATCGAAGGCGAAGCCCTCGCCACCCTGGTGGTGAACAAGCTGCGCGGCACAATCAAGGTCGCCGCCGTCAAGGCGCCGGGCTTTGGCGATCGTCGCAAGGCGATGCTGGAAGACATTGCCACCGTCACCGGCGGCAAGGCCATCATGGAAGAATTGGGCGAGAAGCTCGAAAATGTGGAGCTTGCCAAGCTCGGCCGGGCCAAGAAAATCCGCATCGATAAAGACAACACCACGATCATCGAAGGCGCCGGAAACGATAAAGCCATCAAGGGCCGCATCGATTCGATCAAGAACGAGATCGACAGCACCACCAGCGACTACGACAAGGAAAAGCTACAGGAACGCCTGGCCAAACTGGCCGGCGGCGTGGCGCAGATTTACGTCGGTGCCGCGACCGAAGTGGCCATGAAGGAAAAGAAGGCGCGAGTGGAAGACGCGCTGCACGCCTGCCGAGCCGCAGTCGAAGAAGGAATCCTCCCCGGCGGCGGCGTGGCGATCGTCCGCGCGGCGGCCAAGGTCCTCGACGGCGTGAAGAGGAAGTGCGCCAACGAAGACCAGCAGGTGGGCGTGGAAATCGTTCGCCGGGCGGTTGAATCTCCGCTGAAACAGATCGTCGAGAACGCCGGCGTGGATGGCAGCGTGGTCACCCAGAAGATCAAGGAAAACAAGGACGTTTCCTTCGGCTACAACGCCTTAACCCACGAGTACGGCGACATGATCAAGATGGGCATCCTCGTCCCCACCAAGGTCGAACGCACCGCGTTGCAAAACGCCGCCAGCATCGCTGCGCTGCTCCTGACGACCGACGCGATCGTCAGCGAAATCAAGGAAGATAAACCCGAACCCGCGGGAGCGGGCGCGGGGGGTGGGATGTACTAAGCATCGCTCCCTCGCCCGGTACGCCGGGAGAGGGTTGGGATGAGGTTTCTTTAACGATGAATCAGCGGGCTCGAAAGCACAAACAGCTTTCGAGCCCGCCTTCGTTTCTGGTAACATCGATTTAAGATGATGTGTGGCGCATGACAGAATCGCAGGCACAATGGCCGGAATGGTGGAGATGGGATTTAGATTGTTCCAACCCACATCTCGCCAAGCGAATGATTGATCGCTCATTCAGTGAAACGGACCTCCGTGTCATGTTGGAATCGGCTACCGGCTATCGTGCCGATCCGCTCCCCGGTCGGTGGTCTATAGAAACCTCTCACAACGGCCTTCCGTGGGAAGTGATCGTTGAGTTGGACGACGACATGGAACTGCTGGTTGTGGTTACCGCATTCCCGATTGGTTGATTTTATGAGCAGACCTTACCTCGAAGTTACTTATCGCCAGGGCAAGCCGTTCGCGGCCTATCTGTACCTCGACCGCCAAACGGGCGATAAAGGCGTGCGCACCCAGCGCCACGGTTCCGCGGTGATAGATTTCGGCGCTGACGGCCGGATCATCGGCGTCGAGTTCACCACTGTCGCGGCAATCGATCTGGCGATTCTAAATCAGTTGCTGGCGGCGAATGGGCAGGCCGTGATCTCGGGTTCCGATCTCGCGCCGTTAAGGGCGGCGTAGGTGCAACCATGAACGTCGACCCGATCGTCGAAGAAATTCACAAGATCCGAGAGCAACTCCTCGCGGAGTACAAGGGCGACCTCGTGGCATTCATGAAAGCCGCCCAAAAACGAACTGAAGAAGCCGCCCGCGCCGGCCGCCCAGTCTATTCCCCAGCCCGCCGCCCGGTCGAACCACAACCACCGGCGAAGAAGGCGGGACAGCCACAACGTTAACGGCATTAAATCAACTGGCGTCGTCCGACAGACGATTTCATTGCAATTGCTTCCCCGCTTTTGCCGCCTCCCGCGCCGCCTTGATGGTTGCGCCGAGGCTTCTCAATGATCGCATCGCGATTCTCACAGTGCCTGTAATCGTGTAAGACCAGACGGCCTTGTCGACATAGCGCCATCTGGCATAGCCGGAAACGATCAGACGTTCTGCGCGGGTTCGATCGTGTTCAAGCAAGTCGCGAACCACGCTATTTGGGTCGAAAGGAACGCCGGCAAACCCGACCTCGGAGAGTCGAAGAAGGTGCTGCGCCAGCGCCTGATCCATTGTCCCGCGACACTGCGCCTCGATGCGGAGATCGCTCAGGTTGGGTTCACCGGCAATCTCGCTTGTAATGAGCCACCGGGCGTCCGAAAGTTTGCTCATTAATTTGAACTTTCCCGCGATGCCAGGGGGAAACCGAGACCAACACACGATCGTTGGGCGACAGCAACGAAGTAACGTAACTACTCTTGACCCCTTCGCGATCAAGGAAGTATCCGATCGACTTCAAGCCCAACGCCTCGGCGGCGTGAAGCCAAGCACCGGCCCTGCCGCTTTGATGCGCTGGCGCGTCGGACCCGGCGCGTGAGAGCGCGATCAGCTTTCTCTGTTCGAAGTAGGCCGCAAGAAAAAACAGAGAAACCAAGCCGACGACCGCAGTGACCATCGTCGCTGCGATGCTGATCTTAATCCATAGAGCCCAATCGAGTTCCATCCAGGCAAGATACTCGGCGGGTGCAGCTTTGGCGCGGGATTGCAACGCTCGTTATCACTACAAGTCGCACACCGCAGGACAAGTGACGGAACGATGGCACGGATCGTTTAGTGCATCTTATCCGCTTACTCCTTCACGCTCGACGACCGATCCGTCTCGCTCGCAAGGGTATGCAGCGCCTGCGCCGTGACGTTCAAGTAGGCGTCGCTGCGGTTTTCAGGCCATTTATCTTTTTCGGATTGTCGGGCGACCTGCTGCATGCTTTTGGTCATTCGGCCGCCGAAGTTGTTGGGGGTTACGGTGTCGGGGAGGAGGATGCGCCAATCGTTGGTCCCTTCGCGTACGAGGCGGATATCGAAACTGCTTCGGCCGCCTTGTGCGGGAAATTGCACGGTGGCGCGTTCTCGGCCCTGGTCGTCGCGGGAGCGTTCGATTCCCAGATTCTTCATGGCCTGTTTGTTTTCAGACGCATCAAAGTTGTGATTGTACTTCTCGCGCCACAGCCGGGCCACCTCATCGGCGGCGGCGATAAACGTCTGGTTTTCGGTGTTATCTAGCGTGCGCCCGACGCGTTCGCGGTCGGCCTTGGCAACCAATTCCAGAATTGACCCCAAACCCTTACCGTTGAACGCGCGATCGGTCGCATCCGAAAGCAGCGTGATGATCTGCTCCCGGTCCTGCGATTCGACATTCTTGGCGGCAACCAGCGGATCGTGTGCGGCAAACGCGGGCGTTAGCGCAGTCGTTGCAAACAACAGTACGGAACTGGCGGCGAGAATGATTGTTCGTGATGGTTTTTTCATAATGGTCCTCTACTTCGAATGAGTAACGACAGGTACGGGTAAACTGAACAATTGATAGTGGTGTGAATTTAGCGTCGCGCCGCACCCGCGTCAGTCGGGCTGACGCTGAAGACCGCATAGGGCTTCCCACGGTGAACCATCAAGACAGCTTCGTCCGCCGCGTTTCAATCCGACAACTCTTGTGTGATCAATAGATCGCTGATCCATTTCGTCCCCGCCCCGATACCGCTGACGCCACCCTCTGATTTATCATTCTCTTACAAATTCCATTTGAGGAGTGCGCCCATTGAGCAAAACCACGATGTACGAACAACTCATGCGTGAATCGCTATCGCTCGCCGAAGAGGCGATCGAGCTTGGGGAAGTGCCGATTGCCGGCGTGGTGGCGCGCGGGAGCGGGCAGATTGTCGGGTGGGGCTGGAACGAACTGAACGCCAAACGCGATCGCACCGCTCACGCAGAGATGGCGGCGTTTCGTGATGCCGCCGGTCGATACCCGGCCGACTGCGACGATCTCATTCTCGTCTGCACGCTCGAGCCGTGCATCATGTGCATGGGCGCCGCGATGCTCAGCGGCGTGGCAACCGTGGTCTATGCGATGCGCGCCCCGGCCGACGGCGGCGCGGGGCGCATCAAACCGCCGTCAAGCCCCGAGTCGCGACAACCTACAATCGTCAAGAACGTGCTGACCGCCGAAGCGCGCAAGCTTTTCGAGCATTGGCTCAATCGACACCCCCAGCACGACGGCCAGCGGGATTACATCGAGCAGTTGCTCACGCTCAATCGTGATGCGGCTTGACGTGAGGCTTGCTATCACTAAACGTATCGGCGATGGAAAACGCCACGATTCACGCGGCCCTCACCAGCCAATATCTCGCGGCTTTGGAAACCTTGCGCCTCGCGATCAGCGCCTGCCCCGCCGCGTTGTGGGAAGCGCCGCCGCCGAATCTTTCGGCATTTTGGCGGGTGGCGCATCACACGCTTTGGTTTGCCGATCTATACGTATCGCCTTCGCAGGCGGTTTTTCGGGCGTGGTCGAAGCACGTGGATGATCACCAGCACATTGGCAGATATGTTTACCGCGACAGCGACGCCCCGCCGAAAATCGGCGCGCCGACGACGCAACCCCAAATGCTCGAGTTCGTCGCCCACGTGATGGATCGCATCGCGCCAGCCGTCACGGCGTGCAATTTAGACGGAGAAAGCGGCTTCTTCTGGCTGAAGTTCAGCCGGTTTGAGGCGCACATTTACAACATTCGGCACATACAGCACCACACCGCGCATCTGGTCGCCCGATTGCGCGAGCACGGCGGGATAAGCGTTGATTGGGTTGGCAAGTTTCCGCGGAGCAAGTAGTGGTCGTGCCGCGCATCACACTTTCAGCGACGCAAGTTTGCCGTAAAGTATGGCCGCCGTTTTCGTGCCGTTGTAAAAACAATCGAGATCGAATTTTTCATTGGGGGAATGCACGCGGTCATCGGGCAATCCGAAACCGACCAGCAGCGAGTCGACGCCGAGCACTTCTTTGAGCGTGGCGACAACGGGAATCGTTCCGCCGGTGCGGGTGAACGTGGCGGGTTTGCCGAACCCTTGCGAAATCGCCTCGGATGCGAGCCTGACCGCGGGCGTGTCGATTGGCGTGACGATCGGCTTGCTGATGTGATCGTCCATCGTAAACGTCACCCTCACGCCTTTGGGCGCGCGATCGAGTGCGGCCTTGCGGAATGCGGCCTGAATTTTCTTCGGATCCTGGTTCGGCACGAGCCGCATGGAAACCTTGGCGCTCGCCCACGAACCGATGACGGTCTTGGCGCCCGGACCCTGATAGCCGCCCGACAGGCCATTGATGTCGCAAGTGGGACGCGCCCAGATGCGCTCGATGGTGCTGAAGCCCGCTTCGCCGAACAGGTCTTCCTTCTTAAGTTTCAGATCGCGGGCGAAGGCTTCGTCATCGTGCGGCAGCTTGCGCCAGGCATCTCGCTCGGCGTCGGTAAGCTTGGCGACTTCGTCGTAGAAGCCGGGGATATTCACACTGCCGTCTTTATTGTGCAGTGAAGCGAGGAGTTCAACGAGCGCGTTGGCGGGGTTCTGGATCGCGCCGCCCCATCCGCCGGAGTGGAGGTCGTGGCTCGGGCCGTCAAGGCGCACCTCTTCGTAAACCAGCCCGCGCAGGCCGTAGCCGATCGCCGGCACCCCGCGGGCGAACAGGCCGGTGTCGGAGATCAGGCAGATATCGGCCTTCAGATCATCTTTGTGCTCGCGGACGAATCGCTCCAGATTTTCGCTGCCGATTTCCTCTTCGCCTTCGATCAGGCAGGTGATGTTCACCGGCAGGCCGCCATGCGCTTGCCAGGCCATGAGGGCTTCTACGTGGCACCACACCTGTCCCTTATCATCCACCGCCCCGCGGGCG
This sequence comes from uncultured Tepidisphaeraceae bacterium, assembly GCA_964641895.1. Classification (GTDB taxonomy): domain Bacteria; phylum Planctomycetota; class Phycisphaerae; order Tepidisphaerales; family Tepidisphaeraceae; genus UBA2421. The sequence goes on along the minus strand of CAZXLA010000016.1, from coordinate 19,946 downwards.
AAAATGGCCTCGGTACCGGCTTCGGTTTTACGAATGGTTGGCTGGAACGGCGGGCTGTTCCATAGTTCAAGCGGTTCGGGGGGTTGCACGTCGTAGTGGCCGTAAAACAGCACCGTCGGCCGGCCCGGCACGTGCTTGTTCTTGGCCACGACCGCCGGATGTCCGCCGGTGGGCATCACCCGCGCATCGAGCATTGCAAACTTCAGCTGATCGGCCAGCCAGTTGGCGCAGCGGACCATATGCTCCTTGTGGTCGGGCTTGGTGCTGACCGACGGAATTCGCAGGAATTCCTTAAGCAGTTCGAGCGACTGAGATTTACGCTGTTCGATAGTGGCAAGTACGCGATCGATCATATCTCCATTTTTAGCCGCAGAGGAGGATTGTTGGTAGTACGTTGTGCGTTGTAAGTTGTAGGTTGCCGGTCGGAAGCTTGCACAACCCACAACCTCCAACCTACAACACACCTCGTATGCTTACAGCGTTTATCAAGTTCGGCGACGGCACCATCAGCCGCGATACGGAAGAGACCAACCTCATTCGCGCCATGCGCGATCAGAAGGCCGTGTTCTGGCTCGATATGAGCAAGCCCACGGATGAAGAACTGTACCTCCTGGACGAGGTGTTCGGCTTTCACCCGCTGGCGATCGAGGACAGCATTCAGTATTCGCAGCGGCCGAAGGTGGAGGCGTATCGGCACACCGGGGAAGTGTGCAACGAAGCCTATTTTTACATGGTGATTCACGGGCCGGACTTAGAAACCTTTCGCGAGAACCTACGCACCAAAGAATTGGACATGTTCATTTCGGCCCGTTACCTGGTGACGATTCACGAGGAAGAGCACCGATCAATCCGGGAGATTCGCGGCCGCGCCGACGCCGACCCGAGCCTGGTGCTCGACGGCGGGATCGACATGCTGCTGCACGGCATTCTCGACCTGCTGGTGGACAACTACACGCCGATTCTTGATTGGTTGCAGGAAGAGATCGATATACTTGAAGAGCAGGCCGTTCATGACCCCAAGCCCGACGTGCTGCCTCGGATCGCCCAGAAGAAGAAAGACCTGTTGAACTTTCGCCGGGTGATCGGCCCGCAGCGTGAAGTGATCGCGCAACTCACCCGCGGCGAGGTGCCGTTCATCCGCGAATCAACACGGGTTTATCTGCGCGACGTGCTGGATCATCTGGTGCGCGCGGTCGAAATGATCGAGCTATACCGCGATCTGGTGGTGGGCGCGCGCGATATCTACATGTCGAGCGTCAGCAACAACCTGAACAAGGTCATGAAGGCGCTTACGATCATCACGGTGACCGCCCTTCCGGCGACGGTGATCACAAGCTTCTATGGGCAGAACTTTGACACGCCGTGGTTTCAGTCGCTGCTTAAGTCGAACACGGCTTTCTGGGTTTCGACGGGAACGATTGTCGGGATCATCCTCGGGCTGCTCTACATGTTCCGGCGGTTGCGCTGGCTGTGAACGGGCGGGGGATCGGCCGCCGACTTCATCGGCGACAGAGGCGACCGAATGTCGGCCGCGCGGGTTCCATTTACAAAACAGTGATTTCAGCTTCCGCCGTCGCCGCGGTGAGAACGGCTTCCCGCTGCTGTTGATGCATCTGCCAAAGCACCATCAGCGAACTGCACCCGACGTAAAGATACCCGCCGGCAAAAATCATCAGAAATGGCAGGCTGATGACGGCGTAGTTGTAATAAGCGCTGATGAACATAAAGCAGCACATGTAGATTCCGAATGCGATCTCAATGATCGGAATCGTCAGCCGTTTGAAGGTGAAGACGGCAACGGGTGTGAAATCATGTCGGCCGTGCTTGCCGGTGACCCCGTACTTTGGCGTGCGGACGAACTCGCCGCTCTCCTTCTTGCCGACGTAATACGACCAGATCGCTTCGATGAACGCCTTGGTGTTGTTAATGCACACGCCCACGCCCAGCGCCATCAGCATCGGCAGGCAAGCGATCGATTTCCACGTGGCCTGCTTGCCGAACAGTTCCCGCTGCGCAAAGACGAAAAACGTGCCAGCCGAGCAGGTGGCAAGCACGAACAAACTTACGCTGAACAGCACCTTGCCCCAGCCAATGTGCTTCCACGGTCCGTCGGAATAGATGAACGCGGGGTACATCAGCAGGGTGAGCAGAACCATCAACGGGTAGACGATGGTGTTGGTGAGGTGGAAAAAAGCTTCGCTCTTGATGGTGTAGGGAAGATGCTTACTTTTGAGAATGCTCGGGAGCAGTTTTAGGCCGGTTTGAGCGCTGCCTTTGGTCCACCGGTGGGCCTGCTGCTTGAATGCGATCATTTCCGGCGGCAGTTCGGCCGGGGCGGCATATTGCGGTAGGTAGACAAACTGCCAGCCCTTAAGCTGGGCGCGGTAGCTCAAATCAAGGTCTTCGGTAAGCGTATCGTGCTGCCAGCCGCCGGCATCTTCAATTGTGGTGCGGCGCCATACTCCGGCGGTGCCGTTAAAGTGCATAAACCGGCCGCTGCGGTTGCGTGCGGTGTGTTCGATAACAAAGTGGCCGTCGAGGAACATCGCCTGGCTTTTGGTAAGCAGTGAGGCGTCGCGGTTGAGGTGATCCCAGCGAACCTGAACCATTCCCACCTTGTCGTCGGTAAAGAAATTAACGACGTTGCGCAGCATATCCACCGGCGGAACGAAATCGGCATCAAAGATCGCGATAAGTTCGCCTCGCGCGACTTTCATCCCTTCCTGCAGCGCGCCGGCCTTGAAACCCACCCGATTGCCGCGATGGATGTAATTGATCGGAAAACCCTTCGCCCGCCAGCGCTCCACTTCGGCGATAGCGATGTCGGCCGATTCGTCGGTGCTGTCGTCGAGCACCTGAATTTCGAGCTTGTCGAGCGGGTAATCAAGGTGGCAAGTGGCGCGGATGATTCGCTCGGCGACCGACTTCTCGTTGAACATCGGCAACTGAACGGTGATCACCGGAAGGTTCTGATAAATCGCCTTCGGCTGATACGTGTTCTTGCGGTGCTTGATGTAGAGGAAGACCAGCATGTAGCGGTGCACCCCGTAAAGCGTCACCAGCAGCAAAATGGCGATGTACATCGCCATGAAAACGGCTTTAAGGAGATTGAAATCTTCCCACATGCTGGCAGCTCACTTGCTTTCTCGCGGAAATTCCCAAGAGGAAGACGGAGTGTACGCTCGTTACGACTCGACTGTCAATCGCAACAGATGGTGTTCCAACTGCAGCTAGACGCTACCGCAAGGGGTACCGATCAATCGCACAAAACTATTTTAAGACTGGCCTCACCGTTAGCAAAGGTTACCCGCCCGGAATAATACCTCAGGAAAAGCCCGAAGGCTTCCAACCGCCTCGGCGAACCGCGCGGGGGGAAGCCTTCAATCGAGTGCTGTCTCCGTCCAGTGGTTATGCCGCTACCGGTTCCGCACGGGTTTTAAGGGCCTTCTTGGCAAATTCCTGCCGCTTGGCCTGCCGCTTCACGCGAAGCCCGGCCGATTTGCGGATGGTGCCCTTGGGCTTCTCGCCGTCGTCAACCAGCGCCAGCACCACCAAAGTTGCGGCATCGCCAATGCGGTATTCGGCGGTTTTGGTGATGCGGGTGTATCCGCCGTTGCGATCGGCAAATTTCGGGGCGATCTCATTGAACAGCCGCTGAACGACTGTCTTTGTGTCGCCGGTGAGAAAGTCCTGGTTTTCATCGACCAATCGCCGATCGCTGAGCTGCGCGATGACCCGACGGCGATACATCAGCTTGAGCCGGTTGGCATCTTCACCCTTAGCCGCGACGCCCTTGCGTGCCATCGTGATCAGCTTCTCGGCGAAAGCCTTCACTTCCTTGGCTTTGGGATGCGTCGTGCGAACCTTGCCATGCTCGAACAGCGACTGCACGAGATTACGCCGCATCGCCAGACGATGTTCCGTATCCCGGCTGAGCTGTCGGCCGAAAATTCTATGTGAACTCATTTGAACTCCAAGTTGCCAGTTGCTAGTTGTCAGTTGCCAGTGAAGCCGAACCACCTGCTGCCTTCTCTGGCAACTGGCAACTGCTCACCGGCAACTACTTCGATCACTCCATTGCCCCGCCGCCGACTTCCTCGGCGACGCCGACCTGATTCAAATCCATGCCGAGGCTCAGGCCCATGTCAGCCAAACGACGCTTCACTTCGCGCAGGCTCGTCTTGCCGAAACTGCGAACCTTGAGCAAATCAGAATCGGTCTTCTGCACCAGATCGCGCACGGATTGAAGCCGCGCCGACTCCAGGCAGTTGTTGGCGCGCACCGAAAGATCCAGCTCCTGCACGGTCATGTTCAGCTTCTGACGAAGGTCCGGATCGATCAGCGCCTTGTTGGCATCGCGCAGCGCCGCGACGGCATCGTCGCTGGCGACGTCGCTGCCCAACTCGAAATATTGCACGAACGGGTTGAGGTGCTTGCGCAGAATCTTGGCGGCTTCCACCAGCGCCATTTCGGGCGACAGCGTACCGTTGGTCCACACTTCCAGGATGAGCCGGTCGTAATCGGTCTTTTGGCCGACGCGGGCATCTTCGGTTGCATAGCGGACGCGCGTAACGGGCGAATAGATGCTGTCGACCGCGATCAGGCCGAGCTCCTGCTCATCATTTTCTTCGCCAATGTTTTCCGAAGCCGTGACATACCCGCGGCCCTTCTGCACGCGGAGTGTCATGTCAAAAACCACGTCTTCCGTGAGCGTGGCGATCACCAGGTCTTTGTTGATGATGGTGATGGAAGGGTCAGCCTCAATCATGCCGGCGGTGACGGGGCCGGCCTTCTTCACATGCAGGCGCATTTCCTTGGTGTCGTCGGAATCGAGCTTCACAACCAGGCTCTTCACGTTCAGAATGATGTCGGTGACATCTTCCTGCACGCCGGTGAGGCTGGTGAATTCGTGTTCCGCCCCCTTAAGCCGCACGTGCGTGACGGCGGCGCCTTCGAGCGACGACAGCAGAATGCGGCGCAGGCTGTTGCCCACCGTGGTGCCGAAGCCGCGTTCAAACGGCTCGGCGGAAAATTTTGCAAAGGTGTCGGTCGAAGCCTGCTCGTCACGAACGACGCGCGAAGGCAACTCCAAACCACGCCATCGAATACGCATAACTTAATCTCCTCGCTTCGTCTCCAGATTGCCGGCAGTTCCCGTCCTCGACGTTGAGGACCATCTGTACGCCAGCCTCGCTGCTACGAAGCGCTCAAAATGCTGTTATTAAATTGTTGAGTGGTGGAGTGATTCAACCGCTCGATCACTCGATCACTCCGCCACTGCTGCTAGACGCGCCGCTTCTTCGGCGGGCGGCAGCCGTTGTGCGGCAGCGGCGTGACATCCTCAATGCCGCTGATTTTCAAGCCCGCATTTTGCAGGTTAAGAATCGCCTGCTCGCGGCCGGCGCCGGGGCCTTTCACCTTCACATCGACTTCGATCATCCCGTGCTTTTTCGCTTCGTTCGCGGCCTTTTCAGCGGCGCGACCTGCTGCAAAGGGCGTACTTTTTCGCGCGCCCTTGAAGCCGACCGTTCCGGCGCTGGCCCACGAAATGGTTTCGCCGTTGGTGTCGGTGATGGTGATCATCGTGTTGTTGAACGTCGACTTGACGTACACGATGCCCTTGGTGACGCCCTTGCGGACTTTTTTCTTCACACCGGCTTTCGCGCCAGTGGCTGGTTTTCCTGCATCTGCCATGATTCAAAATCTCCTGCGGATCATCCGGAGCTACGCCGTACCCGCGTTGTTCAAACAGTGTCGGAGTGGTGGAGTCGTCGAGTGGTTGAACCGTTACGCCACCACTCCACAACTCAATCACTCACTTACCTAATTCTTTGACGCCCTTCTTGCCGGCCACGGTCTTTCGCGGGCCTTTGCGCGTGCGAGCGTTGGATCGCGTGCGCTGACCGCGAGTGGGCAGGCCGCGGCGGTGACGGGTGCCACGATAGCTGCCGATTTCGCGAAGGCGCGCAACGTTCTGCTGAATCGACCGTCGAAGCGCGCCTTCAACCAGGATATCCTTATCCAGGATACCGATGATCTTGGCGATCTCGTCTTCGGTTAAGTCTTTGGCGCGGCGTTCCGGGTCGATCCCGGCTTCCTTCAAAATCACCATCGCGTTCGACGGGCCGACGCCGAACAAATAGCGAAGGCTGATCTTAATTTTCTTATCCGGCGGAATATCGATACCTGCGATACGGGGCATTGTTGCTCCAATTGAAGAGCCGTTAGCCGATAGCTGATAGCCGATAGAAGTCTCTTCTATTCGCTATCCGCGATCCGCCATCCGCTCACTTATCCTTGCTTCTGTTTGTGTTTGACATTCGTGCAGATGATCCGCACGACGCCTTTGCGGCGGACGACCTTGCAGTTTTCGCAAATTCGCCGAACGCTTGCTCTTACTTTCATGTTCACACCTCATCGAAGTTCCACGATCCGTTTGATCCGATGGATCTGCTTCGGAGCGGGGAATTGGAAATTGTAGCAAAAAATGCTTTTGAATTCCAATTGCCGAAGAACCATTATCAATTGAACGCCCGAAATCGCGGTTTTCGACGGGACATCGGCAATATTCAGCCAATTTCGAAGCCTTACAGACCCCACGGCGCGCGTCCGTCGGTCAAAATGTCGGCCCCGGCGTCGGTTACGGCGATCGTATGCTCAAAATGCGCCGCTGGCAGGCCGTCTTCGGTGACGATGGTCCAGCCGTCGGGCAATTGGTGCACATCGCGCCGGCCGATGACCACCATCGGCTCGACCGCAAAAGTCATCCCGGCCCGAAGCTTAAAATCGCCCTTCAACTGCTCGGCGGTCACAAAGTTGGGGACTTTCGGGTCTTCGTGCATGCTCCGACCCACGCCGTGGCCTACAAATTCTCGCACCACGTTGAAGCCATTGCTCTCCACGTTGTATTGCATCAGCCGGGCGATGTCGGTCCACTTGCGCCCGGGTTTGATCTGTTTGATGCCGATCGCCAGCGTGTCGCGCGTGACGTTCAGCAGCTTGTTCACTTTGTCGCTTACTCTTCCGACGGGAACGGTCGTCGCCGTATCCGCGCAATAGCCGTCGACACGCAGAGCCAGATCGAGCGTGACAATGTCCCCTTCCTTCAACTGCCGCGGGCTGGGAATGCCGTGGACGACTTCCTCATTGATACTGACGCACGTCTCGGCGGGATAGCCTTCGCCGGGGGTGTAGGACGGATAATTCTTGCTCATGCCGATCGCGCCCCGCGATGCCAGCATTTCGCGACCGATCTCGTTCAGCTCGAAAGTCGTCACCCCAATACGAACGGCTTCGCGCATCGCGGCAAGAATTTCACAACCGATCTGACCGGCTCGCCGCATCATCTCAATTTCGCGGCGGGTTTTAAGAATGATCGGCATCGAAACAGTTGCCAGTGGTTAGTGATCCGTTGCCAGAAAGACACCCTTCATTTCAGCCGCACAGCACTGGCAACCGGCAACTGGAATCCGGCAACTAACCTTGCCTTCCCTTGATCCTCTTTCCGCCCTCACCCAGGAAGCCGCCGTAGTTTCGCATGAGCAAGTTGGCCTCGATGCGTTGAACCATGTCCAGCGCCACGCTCACCACAATCAGCAACCCCGTGCCGCCGAGGAAGGCCGTGATGGTGTATGGAATGTTCATCCAGGTGCTGATGGCGGTGGGCACGACGGCGATGACGCACAGGAACGCGGCGCCGACGAATGTCATTCGCATCATGAGGCGCTCGAGGTAGTCGGCCGTGCGCTTGCCCGGACGCAAACCCGGGATAAAGCTGCCGTAGTCCTTGAGCTGCTTGGCCATTTCTTTCGGCTGGAATTGAACCGTCGTCCAGAAGTAGGCGAAGAAGTAGATCATGGCCACTTCAGTAATGATGTACACGAACGCGCCGCGGGCGAACTCGGTGTTGAGGAAGGAGATGATCGAGCCAAAAGGGTTCGTCGCCACGCCGCCGGCGTTCACGACACCGTGCAGCCAGCCGAACAAGACGCCCGGGAACAGCATGAGCGATTGTGCGAAGATAATCGGCATCACCCCGCCGTGGTTTACGCGCAGCGGCAGGTACTGCTTCTGCCCGCCGTAAACCTTGCGGCCGCGGGTGTGCTTGGCTTGCTGAATCGGAATGCGGCGCTGCGCCTGCGTCACCAGGATTGATCCGGCAACGACTGCAATGAACGAAGTGAGGAGGAACAGAATCTGCCCGACGCCGATAGGTTTGGAAGCATCCGGCGGGCCGGAAAGGTTGCTCAGGTTGATCAGTTCAGTAATCGCCGCCGGCATACGGCAGACGATGCCCGCCAGGATAATGAGCGACACCCCGTTGCCCAGCCCGTATTCGTCAATCTGCTCGCCCAGCCACATTAGAAACACGCTGCCTGCGGTCAGGGCGGCGGTGCCGAGAATCCAGAAGCTGGCGCTGTGCGCGAACGTCGGCTGCACCAGTGACGGCGATGAGTTGTGCATGTAGCTCAGCCAGAAGATCGCCTGCACCAGCGCCAGCGGCACGGTGACGTAACGCGTCCACTCCTGAATTTTGCGCTGGCCGGTTTCGCCTTCCTTCTTCAATTTTTCGAGTAAAGGAACAACGGTCGTGAGCAACTGAAAAATGATAGACGCCGAGATGTATGGCATCACGCCCAGGCCGAAAATGGTCGATTGGCTGAGATTGCCGCCGGAAAAGATTGAAACGTACGAAGCCAGCCGCCCCGCCGCCGAGTTGTCCTGCGCCGCCGACTCGGCCATCTTCGCGAACGCGTCCTGATCGACGCCCGGAAGCGGCACATGGTAGCCGATGCGGTAAATCGCCAGCATGAAAAAAGTGAACAGCACTTTGTTGCGGAGTTCGGGGACTTTGAAGATGTTGATGAATGTCTTAACCATATGAAACGTGGGTTGTGGGTCGGCGGTCGGATGTTGGTTTACTCGACCAACCCACAACCCACAACCTACAACCCACCACCTGACAAACTACAATCGACCCACGGCTATTCAGCCTTCTTTTCAGCTTCCACGGGCGCGTCGTCGGCGACCTTCTTCTTGGCAACCTTTTCCCGCAGGACGAATTTTTTCTTCGGCTTGGGGAATGCGAACGGTTCGCCTTTGGCATTCTGAGCCTCGCCGCCCGCGCGGGTGATCGCGTCGTGCGCGCTCTTGCTGTACCACCCGGCAACGACGGTCAGTTTTTTGGTGAGCGTACCATTTCCCAGGATCTTGACCGGCTGCTTGGCGTCGGGGACAAGCCCCTTTTCCTTCAGCGCCGCATGATCGACGGTTGAACCAGAGTCAAACCCATCAAGGTCGACGAGGTTTACCACATGAAACTTGCGCTCGAACTTGAAGTTGCTGAAACCTCGCTTGGGAAACCGGCGGTAGATTTCAGTCTGTCCGCCTTCATAGCCCCGGCGAATGTAAGTGCCGACGCGGGCGCCGGAACCCTTGGTTCCGCGGCCGGAGGTCTTACCTCGCCCGCTGGAGTCACCCCGGCCTTTGCGCTGATGGCGCTTGTACCGTTTGACCGCGGACGTGATGACGTGTTGCATGCTCATGACAGTTGCCAGTCGTTAGTTGCCCGTTGACAGGACCCATTGCCGCAGCGCCATCACTGGCAACTGGCAACTGGCCACTGGCAACTTTCCGCCTATACCGAAGCCAATTCCCCGGCGCTCTTATCGAGCGACACGCCTCGAATGGTCTCCACCTGTTCGCGAACCTTAAGCTGGCCCAATGCCGCCAAAGTCGCCTTCACCAGATTCTTCGGGCTGGTTGAGCCGTAGGCCTTGGTGAGAATATCAGTGATGCCGGCCAGTTCGCAGCACGGACGGACGCTCTTGCCCGCCGTAACGCCGGTGCCCGGTCGGGCCGGAACCAGCACAACTTTGCTCGCGCCGCTGTGGCCTTCAACCGTGTGCGGAATGGTGGTGCCTTTAAGGTTGATCTTGATCATGCTCTTGCGAGCATCTTTGGTAGCCTTCTCGACGGCATTGGGCACTTCGTTGGCCTTGCCGTAGCCGATGCCGACATTGCCGCGGCGATCGCCGGCGACGACCAGCGCGCCGAATGAGAACGTTCGCCCACCCTTGACGACTTTAGCGCACCGATAAACGCGGACGAGCGACGACTCAATACCGGTTCCGTCGTCACGGTCCTCGCGGCGCGGACCGCCGCGACCTCGACCCCCGCCTTGACGACCGCCCCGCCCGCCGCCGCGGCTATCGCCTCGGCCACCACCGCCGCCACTGCCTCCGCCGCCCCGATGACCTTGTGGGGCGCTCGGCGCGCTTGCGGGCTGCGGTGCTTCAGGCGCAGCGGCTTCGGGCGCGGCCTGTTGGGGTTGCGGTTCGGTTTTCTGCGATTCAGGATTATTCGTCTGGTCGGACATACGTTGCTTCTTTGTCAGTTAAAACTGCAAACCACCTTCACGAGCGGCGTCTGCAAGCGCCTTGACGCGGCCGTGATACCGCCGGCCGGCACGATCGAACGCCACTTTCGAAATTCCCGCCGCCTTGGCGCGGGTGGCGATGGTCTTGCCGACCACCTTGGCCGCGGCGATGTTGCCGCCGTTCTTCAAGTCGCCGCGCACGTCGTCCTGCAGACTTGATGCAGCGGCCAATGTGCGGCCGGCCATGTCATCAATCACCTGCGCGGTGATGTGCTTACCGCTGCGAAACACCGAAAGCCGCGGGCGCTCGGAAGTGCCCATCAGGTTCTTGCGGATGCCGTACTTGCGGCGTTGAAGCCGCACGCTCTTTTCTCGATTTTTGTCTGCCATCGTCGCTCAACCTCTGGCGGTTACGCTGCGAATCGGAACCGCAGTTGAATCATTGCATCATCATCAGCATTCATCACGGTTGTTCCAACCGCGACTAAACTACTTCGCACCTGCGCCGGCGAACGCCTTGCCCGGCTTGATCTTGACTGCTTCACCTTCATAACGCACGCCTTTGCCTTTGTACGGCTCAGGTTTGCGAATCTTACGCACTTCGGCGGCGAAGTTTCCCACGGCCTGCTTGTCCGGGCCTTCGATCACGATTTTATTGGTGATTTCACCGGCACCCGGTTCGATCTTCACCGCCAGGCCTCCGGGAATAACCACTGGCACCTGATTGGCAAAACCAACCGACAAAACAAGATTCTTGCCCTTCATCTCGGCCTTGTATCCGACGCCGCGCAGCTCGAGGGTTTTCTTGTAGCCGTTGGTCACGCCTTCGACCATGTTCGCCAACAGCGCGCGCGTCAGGCCGTGCAGGGCCTTGCTCTGCCGCTCATCGTCCGGCCGGGCAATGGTCACTTCCGTACCCTTTAACTCGACCTTCATGGCCGGATGAACGTTTAGTTCAAGCTTGCCCTTGGGGCCTTCAACATTCACCTTTTGGCCGCTGACGGTCACCTTGGCCTTGCCGATCGGGACGGGTTTTTTTCCAATTCTGCTCATTTGACACCTGTTCGTTGGTTGTTGTCTGTTGGTCGTTGTAAGTCGGCGTCTAACCGACCTTCAACGTGCAACCCACAACGACCGACTAGCTGACCGTGCACAACAATTCCCCGCCGACGTTCGCTTCGCGAGCTCTACGATCGCTCATCACGCCTTTGCTCGTGCTCACCACAACAATGCCCATGCCGTTGAGGATCCGCGGCAGTTCGCCCACGGCCTTGTAAAGCCTGCGGCCGGGCTTGCTGGCGCGGTCGATCACATGAATGACCTTGTCGCCGTTGAGGGCGTACTTCAGCATAATGCGAAGCTGACCTTGCTTGTTCGCGTCGTCGATGGCATCAAAGTCTGAGATATAGCCTTCGTCTTTGAGGACCTGGGCGATACCGGTGCAGATCTTGCTCTTGGGGATCTGCACCATGCGCCGGCCGACCCGGTTGGCGTTGCGAATTCGCGTCAGCATATCCGCGATAGGATCTTGATTATTCATTGCTAAACCAGTTACCAGTTGCCAGTTATCCGTTGCCAGCTATGCACTGTCGCGGTTGCAACGGGCAACTCGCCACGGGCAACTCGAAACGGGCAACTGACAACTTGCCATTCACCAACTTGCTTTTCTCAGTCCCGGAATCTTGCCCGCCAGCGCCAGCTCGCGGAGCATGATTCGGCTTACCTTAAACTTGCGAAGCACCGCCTTGCTTCGACCCGTTATTTCGCAGCGGTTGTGGCTGCGCGTCGGCGAACTATCGCGCGGAAGCTTGGCCAGGGCGGCAAAATTCCGCTCCTTCTTAAGCTGCCGACGAACCTCGGCGTACTTCTTCACTGTCGCCTCGCGACGTTTTTGTTTGCTGATCCAGGCTTTGGTTGCCATATCTGTTCCAGTTGCCAGTTAGTAGTTGCCAATTGCCAGCTAGTAGTTGCATCAATCACCAATTGCCGTTGCCGGCAACTGATCACGGGCAACTAATTCTTATCCTTCTCTTCAGTGCGGAACGGGAACCCGAACTGCTTGAGCAGCTCGCGCCCATGTTCCACGCTGCGGGCGGAAGTCACCATCGTGACGTTCATGCCCTGCTGAAACGTGACCGTGGCGCCATCGACTTCCGGGAAAACCGTCTGCTCGGTGAACCCGAAGTTGTAGTTGCCGCCTTTATCAAAACCCGTGGGCGAAACGCCGCGAAAGTCTTTCACGCGGGGGAACGCCAGACTGATCATGCGATCGAGAAACTCATACATCCGCGTGCCGCGCAACGTTACCTTTAGGCCGGTCTCCATGCCTTCGCGAACCTTAAAGTTCGCGACGCTCTTCTTGGCCTTGCAACGAACCGGTCGCTGGCCCGCGATGGTGGTCAGCTCGCGCTCGGCCTGATCCATCTTGACCTTTTCGCCGGCGGTCATCGCCTTGCCCAGGCCCATCGAGATCACAATTTTCTCTAAGCGCGGGATGGCCAGCTTGTTCTTCACGCCGAACTTCTGCTGCAGCGCCGGCACGACGGTTTCATTGTAGAAACCAAAGAGCCGCGCGGGCGGCGCCGGCTGGGCCGGCGTGTCGTCGGCAACGTCGGATTCCACGTTCTTCTTCTTCGCGGCGGCAGCGGCGGCCTTGCGGGCTGCGATCTGCTCGGCACTGGGCTTGGCGCCCTTTTTATCTTTTTCGTCTTTTGCCATGACAGTTGCCTCGCGTCGCAAGCGACGCGGCTAAACAGTTACTTAAGCCCCAATTACTTTAGCCCAACGATGCCCAGGTCCGTGCCCCCGATGCTCACGCGGTGCTTCTTGCCGTTGCGGTCTTCGAAACGCACGCGCGTTCCTTTGCCCGTTGAAGGATCGACCGGCATGACGTTGCTCATGTGAATCGGCGCGTCCTTCTGAATTCGCCCGCCCTGCGGATTTCGCTGGTTCGGACGAACATGCTTCCAGACACGATTGACGCCTTCAACGACAACCCGACCCCGCCCGCCGAGAATTCGGAGAACTTTGCCGGTTTTGCCTTTGTCGGCGCCGGCGATCACCATCACCACGTCGCCTGATTTGACTCTTTGTCTCATTGCAGTCTCAGTTGCCAGTTGCCGGATATCAGTTGTCAGGTCGTTGAAAATCCGGCTTGCTCTGGCAACCGGCAACTAACCACTGACAACTCACTCTTAAACGACTTCACTCGCCAGCGAAACGATCTTCATAAAGTTCTTATCGCGCAGTTCGCGGGCGACGGCCCCGAAAATGCGCGTGCCGACCGGTTCGTTTTCCTTGCTGATCGTCACGGCGGCGTTGTTATCGAATCGAACGTAGCTGCCATCGGCCCGCCGAGTGGGTTGCCTGGTGCGAACCACCACGCATCGGATGATCGAACCCTGTTTGACGTCGCCACCGGGCAGCGTTTTTTTCACGGCGCAGATGATGACGTCGCCGATCGTGGCCACCTTGCGCTTGAACTTGCCCTTGGATGACGAGCCGCGAAGCACCTTGATGCACATCGCTTCTTTAGCGCCGGTGTTGTCGGCGATGTCGACGTATGTTTGTTGCTGAATCATGGCTGAATCTCGTTGGTTGTTGGTTGTATGTTGTTGGTCGGTTGCCGGATCGCTCCAACTCACCACCTACAACCCACAACATACGACTATCGTTTTTCCGGCGCCTTACCCGTCATCACTTCTTCTGCCGATACCTGCACGGCTTTTTCCGGGGCCTTTTCTACGATCCTAAGCAGCCGATGGTGTTTGGTTTTGCTCAGCGGCCGACATTCGGCTACCTCGATGCGGTCGCCCTCGCGCGATTCGTTCTTTTCGTCGTGAACGTGCAGCACCGTGCGGCGCTTCATGTACTTGCCGTACTTTGGGTGCTTGGTCTGATATTCCACCACGACCTTGCGGGTCTTGGTGGTTTTATCGGATGCGACAACGCCGACGATGGTTCGCAGCAGGGGTCGCGCCAGTGTTTCAGTTGCCGTTGCCATAAACTTATCCGGCGGCGGGGCCGCTCGGCTCTCGACGAATTACTTCGGTGCTGCTTCAGTTTCGCGTTGCTTCAACACCGTCATGATCCGCGCAAGGTCTTTCTTGCTCTTGCGGAACTGGCTGGTGTCTTCCACTTTCTCTGTCACGGCCTGCGTTCGGAGCTCGAACAGCTTCTTGCGAATGTTGTTCAGCTCCTCTTTCAACGCCGGCGTTTCTTTATCGTTCAATGTCTTTGCGGTCTTTGCGGCCATGATGACCCTCAACAAATTCTAAATAATCAAGCGACGGCATGGCGGCGGGCCACGAAGCGCGTTGAAACCGGCATTTTGTGTGCCACGCGGGCCAGGGCACGCTTGGCGGTCAGTTCATCCACGCCGGCCACTTCAAACATTACCGTTCCGGGCTTGACGACGGCACACCAGAATTCCGGCTCGCCTTTGCCCGATCCCATCCGCACTTCCAGCGGCTTGGCCGAAACCGGCTTGTGGGGAAAAACACGGATGAACAATCGACCTTCGCGGCGCAGAAAGTGGCTGACCGCCACGCGGCCGGCTTCGATCTGCTTTGCCGTTACCCATGCATGCTCGAGCGACTGCAGGCCGAATTCGCCGAACGACACCGCGTTGCCGCGGCTGGCATTCCCGCGGTTCTTGCCGCGTTGGCTTTTTCGGAACTTCACCCGTTTGGGCATCATTGCCATGACTTCACCTTGTTTACTTGCACAGTTTCATTTGCACCTGCGGTGCGGCGCTAACTTCCCAATTCCATTATCGACGACCACGACGCAGCGCGCCGCCTGGTCGAACATCCGTTTCCAATACTTCTTCGCCGTACATCCCGCGATAGATCCAGCACTTCACGCCGATCGTTCCATAAGTCGTGAACGCGATCGCGTAGCCGTAATCGATGTTCGCCTGCAGGGTCGTCAACGGGACCGAACCCAGGGTGGTCTTCTCGGATCGAGCGATTTCCGCTCCACCCAGCCGACCCGATACGCCGATGCGAATACCCTTGGCCCCCGCCTGCATCGTGCCTTCGCAGCGCTGCTTGAGCACGCGGCGGAAGGCGGCGCGCTTCTTCAACTGCTCTGCGATGGCTTCGGCGACCAACTGCGCGTTGAGATCCGGATTTTTGATTTCGATCACTTTGATCGGCGCCACTTTTCGGCCGATCATGTCTTCAAGTTCTTCGCGAAGCTTATCGACCTCGGCACCCTTGGGCCCGATGACCAAGCCGGGGCGCGCGGTCTTGATGGTGATGGTCACTTCTTCACGGGTGCGCTCGATCAGAATCTCACTGACCGCCGCAAACGGCGGACGGCGGTTCAGCCGCTGATCGATGAACCGGCGCAGCTTGAAGTCTTCAACTAAGAAGGTGCCGAACGCGAACTTGGGCGCGTACCACTTGCTCTTCCAGTCTTCGGTAATACCGGTTCGAAACCCGATTGGATTAACTTTTTGACCCATCGCAAACATTTTGGATTTTGGATTTTGGATTTTGGATTTTTCAATCCGCCGTCCGCAGTCCGCTATCCGCAATCTCCTTAAGCCGCGGCTTGCGCTCGCTCATCCACCACGACAACCAGGTGGCTTGTCTTTTTCTGAATCGCATACGCCTTGCCGCGATCCTTCGGCTGAAAACGCTTCATGATCGGACCGGGATCAACCCATGCCTTTGCAACGAACAACGCGTTGCGGCGCACGGCCGTATCCTGCTCGATGGCATTGGCGACGGCGGAGCGGATGACTTTTTCGATCAAAATGCTCGAACGCTGTTTGGCGAACTTGAGCAAAGTAATCGCGTCATCCACGTCGCGGCCGCGGATCATATCCATCACCAGCCGCGCCTTACGCGGGGCGATGCGGGCGAATCGGTGTTTGGCTTCAAATGGCATAGCTGCCTCTATCAATCGATCGCGCGTCGCAAGCGACGCGGCTAAACGTTCACGCTATTGCGATCCGCCTTACTTGGCGCCCGTTGGTCCGGCCGCGTCGGTCTTGCGACCGGAGTGGCCCTTGAACTGCCGGGTCGGTGAAAACTCGCCGAGCTTGTGGCCGACCATGTCTTCCTGCACGAACACTTTCAGGAACTTGTTGCCGTTGTGCACCTCGAAGGTGTGGCCGACAAATTCCGGAATGATCGTGCAAGCCCGTGCCCACGTTTTCATCGTGAGCTTCTTACGAGTCTCGTTGAGGCGCGCCACTTTCTTGTAGAGCTTCTCATCGACGAACGGGCCTTTTTTTGCGCTTCTGCTCATGGGAGTTGCCAGTCATTAGTTACCCGTTGCCAGTAGGGGCCAGGCGCCTCACTGGCAACTGGCAACAAACAACTGGCAACTCATGTCTACTCATGTCTATCTATTCACAACCTGCGGACGCTGCTGGAACTTGCCGAATTTGCGGCGGCGCAGGATCAGTTTTTCGCTGTTCTTCTTCTGGCTTCGGGTGATGCCGCCTTTGGCCGGCACACCGGTCTTGCTCACCGGATGTCGACCGCCGTTGCTGCGGCCTTCGCCGCCGCCCAGCGGATGATCGATCGGGTTCATCGCCTTGGCGCGTGTGTGTGGGCGAATACCCCGGTGGCGGTTGCGACCGGCCTTGCCAATGCTGACGTTAATCCAATCGGTGTTGCTGAGCTGGCCGATCGTCGCCCGGCACTTACTTTTCACGCGGCGCATTTCGCCGGATGGAAGGATGATGACTGACCACTCCCCTTCTTTGGCGCTCAATCGCGCAACGCCGCCCGCCGAACGAACCAACTTGCCGCCTTGGCCGGGGTTCATTTCGATGTTGTGTACTTCCAAGCCCGCCGGCACATTGGCCAGCGGCATGCAGTTGCCAAGCTCCGGCTCGGCGGTCGGGCCGCTTTGAACGGTGGTGCCGACTTTCAGGCCATTGGGAGCCAGGATGTACGATTTCTGGCCGTCGGTGTATTGGATCAGGGCGATGAAGCACGAACGGTTCGGATCGTATTCGATCGCGATCACCTTGGCCGACTGATCATCCTTCAATCGCTTGAAGTCGATCAATCGATACAACTTCTTGTTGCCGCCGCCACGATGCTTGGCGGTGATGACGCCATGATGGTTGCGCCCGCTGGCGCGCCGCTTGCCCACGACCAGCGACTTTTCCGGCTCGAACTTCGTGAGCACGGCTTTGTAGTCAATAACCGATCCGGCACGGCGGCCGGCGGAGGTCGGATTGTAGAATTTGATCGGCATAAAAATCAGCTAAAGAGCCGTTAGCTGAAAGCGGATAGAAGAATTTCTTGCTATCGGCTCTCGGCTATTCGCTATCTGCTCTCCGTTAAAACAGTTCAATCTTCGAGTCGTCGTGCAGTTTGACCAACGCACGTTTCACGTTGGTCGCGTTGACATAACCTACCTTCGTCCTGCGGGCCTTGCCCTTGCGGACCATGGTGCGGACGTCCGCAACCTTCACGTTGTATAGCTCTTCAACCGCCTTCTTAATATCGAGCTTGCTCGCCTTGCCCGCGACGTGGAACGAATAAGTGTTCCTTGTCTGCGACTGGTGATTGCTCTTTTCAGTGATGAGCGGCTTGATGATGACTTCTGTTGGATGCATGGTTGATCTCTGGGTATTTAAGTGTGGCTTTAGCCCAGAACCTTTTCAAAGTCGGCCTTGGTCATCAGCAGAGTGCGGTTGCGAAGCAAATCCCACACATTAAGTTGCTCAACCGTTGTGAGCGTGGTGCGATCGATGTTGCGCGCCGATTTTTGAAGCTGTACATTTTTGATATCGGTCGCGAGCAAAACACTGCGATCAATGCCCAGCGCCTTGAACATGGCCACGACGGGCTTGGTTTTGATGGCATCCAGCTTCACTTCGGTAATAAGCTTTAGATCGCCGGCCTGAATTTTGGACAGGATGGCACTGCGGGTTGCGAGCCGCCGGGCTTTTTTGGGCATCGCCTGGCGCCAATCCTTCGGACGCTTTTGTTTGGCATGGCCGCCGCCGACTTTGATGGGGTTGCGGATACCGCCGGTACGCGCGTTGCCGGTGCCCTTTTGCTTGAACATCTTGCGCGTCGAACCAGCCACCTCGCCGCGGGCCTTGGTTTTCACGGTGCCCTGCCGCTGGTTGGCGTGGTACATCACCAGGGCCTGCTTGAGCAGCTCCTTGCGAATCTCGCCGCCGAGCTTGGCGGGGTCGACCTGGAAGGTCTCGACCTGCTGGCCTGATTGATTGAATACGGGAACGTCGATCATGGTCGTCTCGGTTACTTAAATTGCTTCGTTACGCAGCGGCCTTCACGCGAGCAGTAATGCTTTTACGAACGAAAAGAAGCCCGCCGTTTGGTCCTGGCAGAGCTCCCTTGATCAGCAACAGATTGTTGTCTTTATCGATACGCACCAGCGGGTGATTGCGCGTGGTCACGCGGTCGTCGCCCATGTGGCCGGCCATTTTAAGACCCTTCTTTGGCTTGCCGGTGTGACCGCGATTGCTGGCGTACGAACAAATCGAACCGCGTGAACGATGCTTGCGTTCGGTGCCGTGCGATGCCGGCAGCCCACCGAAGTTATAGCGCTTCATGACGCCGGCAAAACCTTTGCCCTTGCTGGTGCCGATGACGTCGACGTACTGCACGCCTTCGAATGAATCGACCGCGACCGTATCCCCCGCGTTTTTGTCAGTAGCGGAGGCGAGGCGAACTTCGCGAAAGTGACGCTTCGGAGCAATCCCCGCGTGTTTGCCACAGTGGCCGATCAGCGGGAATGTGCTGTTTTTGGGCTCAACCGTCAGGTAGCCGAGTTGCACGGCGTTGTACCCGTCTTTGCCGTCGGCGGCTTTAATCTGTGTGATGACGTTCGGTTCAACGTGCACGACGGTAACGGGCACAATGGTGCCTTTGGCGTCGTAAACGCGCGTCATGCCGACTTTCTTGCCTAATAGTGCTGGTGACATTGCGTTTCGAGCCAGAGGACGTTGAATCAAAGATCGATTCCGCGTCGTTCGCTCGCCTCACCCGCGTCGCAAGCGACGCGGCTAAATAAGACGAAACAACTTCCTTGGACGCGTGACTCTTCGCGTTTAGGCAAAGAGCAAACGGGTTCTTGGATGAACCCCACGGTCTGCGGGAAAAATTTGATGCCCCTGAAAACTCAGGAGCATCGTATACAAAGGACAATCAGCCTTGCTTGATCTTTACAAATACGCCCGCCGGAACAACGAGGCGGTTAAGCGCTTCGACGGTTCGCGAATTGGGGTCGTAAATGTCAATCACGCGTTTGTGCGTGCGCATCTCGAACTGCTCGCGCGACTTTTTATCGATGTGCGGGCTGCGCAACACCGTATAGCGCTCGATCCGAGTCGGAAGCGGAATGGGGCCGCAAACCTTAGCGTTGGTGCGCTTGGCATTCTCGACGATATCTTTCGCCGATTTATCCAACGACCGGTAGTCGTAGGCTTCCATTCGAATTCGAATCCGATCAACAGTCATTCTCTAACCTGCTGCTTTCGTTACACTTATGCCTGTACAAAGGGCGTATACCCTCGGTCAGGCGAGCGGAGCAGGATATCCATCTTTAGCGCCGAGTCAACACC
>CAZXLA010000015.1:33802-36331 GCA_964641895.1 uncultured Tepidisphaeraceae bacterium | reverse complement strand
CGTTCATAACACGCGCGGTGGCGCGGACTTACGTGCTAACTTCGTGGCATTGCGGTGCGAACCTGCTGTTCATCTCACTCATCCTGGCCGGCATCCTGCTGCACCCGCATATCAATCAACTTACTCGCAGCAAGTTCGGGTTCGAAGGGCCGTGGCGCGAATTAATGATGGCCGCCGCCGCCGTGCTGTCGCTGGCGACCACGCCAAGGCGCGTGCATGCCGAGAACGTATTCAACTATGCGCCGATCAAGGAAGTGGCGTTTCTGTTCATCGGCATTTTCCTCACGATGATCCCCGCGCTGAATTTCCTCTACCACAAGGCCAGCACCGGCGGCAGCTTTCTTCAAACGCCGGGGCAGTATTACTTCACGTGTGGATCGCTATCGAGCGTGCTGGATAACGCGCCGACGTATCTCACGTTTCTCAAGACCGAGATGGGGTCGCTGGATCAGAACATGGTCGACCGCGCCGTGGCCATCGTCAAGCGGCCCGGCCACGACGTCACCCCGGCCGACGTTGCGGGATTGACCGAGAACCAACAGGTCGAACTGCGCGCCGCGATCGAAGCACTGATCAAGTACCACGGCGACCGCGTCGCCGCCGGCACGCTGAGTGATGACGAGGTGCGCATCGGCTTCCTCGTCGGCCACCCTGATCGCAACGCGTACCTTATCGCGATCTCGATGGGCGCGGTGCTCTTCGGGGCGTGCACCTATATCGGTAACGGCCCAAATTTCATGGTGAAGAGCATCGCCGAGCATGCCGGGGCGGACGTGCCGAGCTTTTTTGGATACATCGTGAAATACACGATCCCGATTCTGCTGCCGATCCTCATTGCCATCTGGCTGTTTTTTTTTAGGTGAGGCGGCAGAGAGTCAGAAACTCAGAAACAGAGAATCAGAAATCAGCGGTTTGACGAGCGTTAAGGTCACCAACCGCATGTAGGCAGGGTCCGTCTCAAAACCATTCTTTTGAACCACAGATTACGCAGATTACCTAGATTTTAAGGAATTTTATCTGCGGAATCTGTTTTATCTACGATTTTGAAATAGTTTCGAGTTTCGAGGAAATTGCTTCGTGTTCTTCGCGAGCTTCGTGGTTCGAATTCTTCGGTTTTGCAATCGACCCGAATCTCTAAAAAAACCGAGCGCACGGGATAGCGTTTGTCGGTGACAACGGTGTCAACGCGCGCCTACCGAAAGCAGGCACGACTGGCCGCGACAAGGCGCGATTTCCGCAGGGGAACAACTCATACGCAAACGACCACATAGCTGAATCAACAGCATCCCAGCAAGCTTCACGCTCAAGCGGCGAAAAGGCCGCTTTCACGCTGCGCGATGCCTGTCGGCCTATAGCCAGCATCGGCAACCGATGAAACGAGTTGGGTGATATTGACGTGATCGCCGTCGAAGAGAATGGAACATTGGCCGGAGAGGAAATCCACTTCAACTTCGTGGACACCCTGGTTCCGACTGAGGGCTCTACGGATAGCGCCCTCACACTTGTGGCAATGCATTCCCTCGATGGAGATCAGAGCTAGCCGGTCGCGGCTTACATCTGCCGCCATTACAGCCTCCAAAGGTGCTATTTCACAGGTGCAGCGATGGTAAGAATACATCAGCGATTCGGCTCTGTAAAGAAAAACATTCGATAGCTTGCACAATTCTTCGGGCCCTCGCTTGGCGCGCCGAAACATCCCCTGCATGGGTTGCTTACGATCGATGCTTGACCACGGTTCGCAAGATAGCACTTTGGCCCCGATCATTCGTTACTGTCGGCATAGACGGGAACCCTTTATCGGGCGGTCGAATTCTGCAGCAAGGGCGCGTATCCTCCATTGCGCATGCTGGTACTGATCGATAATTACGACAGCTTTACCTACAACCTGGTGCAGCTCATAGGCCAAGTCGCGCCGACGCTGACTATGCGGGTGTTTCGCAACGACAAAGTAAGCGTTGAACAGGTCGAGGCCCTCAAGCCGACGCATCTGGTCATCTCCCCCGGCCCGTGCACCCCCAAAGAGGGCGGCGTGAGCAACGACCTCATCCGCCACTTCGGCCCGACAATTCCGACGCTGGGCGTGTGCCTTGGACACCAGTGCATCGGCTATGTGAGCGGCGCACTCGTCGAGCGCGCCGCCAAACTCATGCACGGCAAGACCGACCGAATCCATCACGACGGCAAGACGCTATACACCGGAATCCCCAACCCGTTCACCGCCACGCGGTATCACAGCTTGATCATCCGCAACGGCACGCTGCCGGCGGAGTTTGAAATCTCGGCATGGACTCACGACGAAGAAATCATGGGCCTGCGGCACAAAACCTGGCCGCTGGAGGGCGTGCAGTATCACCCGGAGAGCTTTCTTACCGAGCATGGGGAGAAGTTGATTGGGAATTTCCTGAGAAAATAGCCTCAGCTATTTTGCTTTGAACTTTACCCCGGCAAACGAACCCAAATCGACATCCTGGGTCCAAAGCGTGGCTCCGAACATTCGCGCGGTGGTAAGGATGATGGCGTCGCTCATGG
>CAZXLA010000015.1:0-33702 GCA_964641895.1 uncultured Tepidisphaeraceae bacterium | reverse complement strand
GGTCGATCCTTCTTCTCACGAATTTCTCCAGGATCAATTTTAGCCCCGCGCAGAATACCCCGATACTCGGCAATCGGGCGAATGGGAACCAAGCGCATCGAGCCGTTGATGTTCAAAAAGCAGACCTGATCACCCGGCTTGAGCTTCATGCTCGCCCGTACAGCTTTTGGAATGACGAGTTGATACTTTGCCGATATCGTCGCGATCGGCTTGGTCTCAAATCGGCTCCTTTGTGTCTTGGTTGTTGTGCTAACCATTCTCCGATCATACTATCGATCAACCTATTGTACAACGTTTTTTCTGAGCGAGTCACCATGCAAACCCGCACCGCAAACTTCCCCATCGCCTTCCGCCGAGGCTGGGGCGACTGGACCCGCAGCCTCGACAGCCTCGCCGCTTGGGCGAAGCAGAACGAGTTCGAGGCGCTCGACTTAATGAACGTCACCCCCGACGACCTGAATACACTTGCAACCACCGGTCTCAAGATCGGCTCGGCCGACCTGCTTGATTTTGGCAACCTCCTTTGCAGCGATCCCGGTAAGCGAAAGGAACTTATCGAGAAGAACGTGGCTTACATGAAGCAACTCGCTCCGCTGGGCGTCAAGGTGTTCTTCACCTGCGTCATCCCCGGCGACCCCGCCAAGCCACGAGCCGAGAACTACAAACTTGCGGTAGAGGCTTTCAAGCCGCTTGCTTCAGCAGCGGATTCTGTGGGCGCCAAAATCGCAATAAAAGGCTGGCCCGGCGCCGCCCCGCACTATGCGACACTCTGCTGCACGCCGGAAACCTATCGCTCGTTCATCAAAGACCTCGGCAGCCCATCGATCGGCGTGAACTACGATCCGTCACACCTGATTCGCCTTGGTGTCGATCACATCCGTTTCTTAAATGAATTCGCCGACAAGGTATGGCACGTTCACGCCAAAGATACAGCCCTTTTTCCCGATGCAGTTTACGAACAGGGTTTGTACCAAAGCAGCGTGTTCAATAAGCCGCACGGCTTCGGCGAACACGCGTGGCGGTACACCATTCCCGGGCACGGCGTGGCCAATTGGCCGGAGATTTTTTCGATCCTCAAAGCGACCGGCTACCAAGGTATCGCGAGCATCGAACTGGAAGACGAAAATTTCAACGGCAGCGAGGGCGGCGAAAAGGCGGGATTAATTTTCTCGCGCGATTTTCTGCGCGGCTGCTGACGCGGCAACTTTGCAGCGAATCGCCCGTGCTACGGTTAACCGCCGCTGATGGCTTGCACAATCGTCAGCCGGTCGCCTTCGTTTAAGGGTACATCCAGCGATTCCAGCCAGCGGAGAGCGGTGTCGTTGTAAAAGATGAGCACGTGCGGGCGCAATTGGCCGGCGTCGTCCCACATGTGGGGTCGGAGCAGGGGAAAGCCCTCGCGGATGCGATCGATGGCGGCATCAAGCCGATCGGCCTCGACGTTAACGTGCCGCCGCCCGCCGACGCAGTCTTGCAGCAAAGTGGGGATGGTTACGTCAATCTGCATCTAAGTCGACCTGCTTCATTCAGCTTTCTGCCGGTTACGCCTCCGTCAGCATCGTCTTCACCGTGGAAATGCGCGGAAACTTGCCGGGAAGCTGGTGCCAGGTGTCGCCGGCGTCGATGGAATGGAACAGGTCGCCCATGGTCGTACCGACGTAAATGCCGGCGGGGTTGAACGGGTCGGTGGCCATGGCGTCGCGCAGCACGCCGGCAAAATACGGCTCACTCGGCAGGCCTTTGCTTTGCGCCTGCCAGCTCGCGCCGGCGTCGCGGCTGCGATAGATGCTCGCTTTGCCGTCTTTGAAAAACCGCTGCTCATCCGCCTGTAGCGGCGCGATGAACAGTTCGCCTGTGGGCGAAATGACCATCGGAAAACCGAAGTTGCCGGGCAGACCGGTCTCAATCGGCGTCCACCCTTCGCCGGAGTTGGTGCTTTTGAACACGCCGCCGTGGTATTGCATGTAAAGCGTGTTGGCATCGCGCGGATCGAGCACCATTTTGTGAACGCAACAGAGCGATGATTCCTCATCCGATCCGGTCGCCAGTGACGGCAATCCCTTGTTCAAGTTTTTCCAGCTCGCCCCGCCGTCTTCTGTGCGGAATACGCCGACCGCCGAGATGCCCACCCACATGCGTTGCGGGTTTTTCGGGTCGATGAGAATCGTATGGAGGCAAAGTCCCCCGTTGCCCGGGAACCATTTTTCGCGGCCGGGCTGTCGGGTGAGCGCGCTGATTTCCTGCCATGACTCCCCGCGATCGCGCGTCACAAACAATCCCGCCTCTTCCACGCCGGCAAAGAGCGTGCGCGGATCGGTCGGGTGCGGCACAATCTGCCAGATGCGGTTGAGCTTCCAACCCGTTTCCAGCGGATATTGCGGGCGGGCGTCGAGCTGTTGCCACGTCGCACCGAAATCGTCGGTCACGCGAAACGTCGGCCCGTAGGAATAATGGCTCGTGCCGGCCCAGATGCGTTTACTCCCGCCGCTTTCACCGAAGAATGAATAGACATCCCACCCGCTCAAATGTGGGCCGGACATCTTCCATTGCTTTCGCGATTGATCGGATGAAAAGAAGAACGCGCCCTTTTGTGTGCCGACCAACAGGGTGACTTGTTTGTCCATGATCATTCGCTCCGAATGCCGAGTGTATCAGTGTGTAGCAGTGTGTATCAATCGCCGCTTGCGGCTAAGCGGAATTTCACCCGCCGTTCCGGAATTCTGAACCACCCGCATTTGGCGTCTTGCCCGCGCGCATTTACCATCCCGATCGGAAACAATCCTGACCTGCTCGTGGAGACCAACCCCATGCCAGAAGTAACGCGTGCCTTGCCGCAGCCATCGCCTGCCTTCGAACCGCTCGAAACCCGCCGGCTGATGGCGGCGCCGGAAATCGACGTGATCGCCAACCAGTCCATCCCTGCCGACAAAACGCTTTTCGTTCCGATCGCAACGACGTACGACGGCAGCGACCGCGTGCGCTATTCGGTGCAGACGACCCGGGCCGTGGTTGAAGCAGAATTCATGCCCGGCTCGAACACATGGATTCGGATCGATACCAATTTCGGGGCGATGGACCTTCAACTGTTCGACGACCTGGCGACAAACACGGTCGATCGCATGCTCGGGCTGATCAAGGCCGGCTTCTTTGACGGACTGACCTTTCACCGCGTCGTGCCCAATTTCGTCATTCAAGGCGGCGACCCGAACGGCGATGGCTCCGGCGGACCGGGTTTTTCGTTCAGCGACGAATTCAATTCCGAATCGCTATTCACCGGCGACGGGCAGCTTGCGATGGCCAACAACGGCAAGGACACCAACGGAAGCCAGTTTTTCATTACCACGATCGCTGCGCAAACCAGCCAGTCAGACGGTGGGCCGCCTCGGTTTCTTGACTTTAATCACACCATCTGGGGGCAACTCGTGCGGGGCTCGGCGGTGCGTGATGCAATCATCAACACGCCGCAGCAACTTGACGACGACACCAACCAACCCAACGGCTCGCCGGTGGATACGGTGCGCATCAACAACATCAGCATCGTCAAGAATCGAACCGATGCCGTGCTGGTTCTGCGATCGACTGGGAAAATAACCGCCAGCAACGCCGACCGTGGCACAGTGACGATCACCGCTCGAACCAACGACGGCACGGCCACGCAAACATTCCGCATCGCCGGCAACCAGAATGCAACCGACGACCCGGCCATTCTCGGCCCGATCGATGACATGACCACTCCGAAGAACCGCACGCTGCGCTTCTCGCTCACCGGGCAGGATATCGACGCCGACGACGAAGTAAGTTTCGCCGCCGAAATGCTGGATACGTCGCTCGGCACCGTCACGACCGACGGATCGCGCGTCACCTTTATTCCCGCCACAGGTTACACCGGCCCGGCGGATATTCGCGTGGGCGTGCGGCAGGTGGGCAGCCAGGGTCGGGGATCGAGCAATAACCCGTTTGATTTCCAGGTCATTCGTATCGGCGTGAGCGACGCGCCCGCTGTCGGCACAGGTCGCACCGAATTAAGCGCCGCGGCGGGAACGGGGTCGCCGGGGATGGTCGTCGCCACGTTTATCGACACCGACCCCGCCGGCGCGCCCGCCAACTGGACCGCCAGCATCAATTGGGGGGACGGTGTGATTTCCAACGGCCGCCTCAGCCAAGCCGCCGACGGCACCTTCAGCGTCACCGGTAACCACGAATACAAAAACGCCGCCGACGGTTACCCGGTGGAAGTCACGATCAACGGCGACCGCGGCGCTCGGGAAATGGTCAACTCGATCGTCAATGCGCGCGATATTGCCACACTCAGCAGCACCGGCACGCTCATCGTTAACGGTTCCAGCGGGAACGACTCGATCGCGCTGACGATCGTCGGCGGAAAAGCGCAGGCGAGCGTGAATGGCGTGACCAAGCGATTCAATCTCTCGGCGGTCAAACGGCTGCAGATTGCCGGCTACGAAGGGGACGATGCCATTACCGTAAACGTGCGATCGCGCAGCGCGATGATCGACGCCGGCGCGGGCGATGACATGATCGCCACCAGTGACGGGAACGACGTTCTGCTGGGCGGAAGCGGCCGCGACCGAATCGTCGCCGGCGCCGGCGACGACACCCTGGCCGGCGGCGCCAGCCGCGACATCCTCAACGGCGGCGGCGGCACCGACACCGCCTTCGCTTCAACCGACGATGAACGGATTGCGATTGAGGTATTAGCTTGACACTTGATTGGTCATCCCGAACGCTACTCCGGCACCGTTCGGGATGACACTTTTTTGCTCACCGTTTGCGATAAATACTCTTCGGATCTGAGTACATCGGCGGCGAAAAGAAAATGATGAGAATTGGCGTCGTCGCAATCGGTCGCAATGAAGGCCCGCGCCTGGACGCGTGCCTGTCGGCGGCGGCGCGCGATGCGGATCGGGTGGTGTATGTCGATTCAGGCTCAACCGACAACAGCCTTGAGGTCGCCGAATCACTGGGCGCGGAAATCGTGCGGCTCGATCTATCGACCCCTTTCACCGCGGCGCGGTCGCGGAATGCGGGGTTTGAGCGGTTGATGAGTGTGGATCCTTCCATTGAGTTTGTTCAATTTGTGGATGGGGATTGTGAGATGGTTGCGGGGTGGGTTAAAACGGCTCGTGCGTTTCTTATCGCGACGCCGCAAGCGGGGGTTGTTTGCGGGCGACGGCGCGAGCGGTTTCCTGATGCTTCGAAATACAACGCGCTGTGCGATCTGGAATGGAACACGCCCATCGGTCGCGCGAAATCGTGCGGCGGCGATGCGATGATTCGCGTTGCCGCGTTCAAGCAAGTCGGGGGCTACAACAATACCGTCATCGCCGGCGAAGAGCCGGAGATGTGCGTTCGGCTTCGCCGCGCCGGGTACGAGATTCATCGCATGGATGCCGAGATGACCCTGCACGATGCCGCCATGACGCGGTTCGGACAATGGTGGAAGCGCAACGTCCGCTCCGGCCACGCGTACGCCGAGGGTTTTGCCTTGCACGGCGCGGCGCCGGAACACTTTCGGCGGAAGGAAGTGGTCAGCAATTACCTGTGGGCGCTGCCGATCCTGTGGATCCTCTGGCCGCTTCTGTGGGTAAAAATCTATCGTTCGCGGCCGAACCGGCTTTATGCAACCTTTGTTACGCTGAGTAAATTGCCGCAGGCGATCGGGCAATTAACCTACGTATGGAATCGGCTGCGCGGGAAGCGGACAAAGTTGATCGAGTACAAGATTTCTCCCCCTCCTGGTACTCCGGGAGGGGGCTGGGGGGAGGGCGAGGCAGCGTAGCATCGGGCCGCGCGGACGACCCTCCCCCTGACCCCCTCCCTGAGTACAAGGAGGGGGAAAGAATATGCCCACGATCGCCTACATCTCCAGCATCCTGCCGGCGCGAAGCGAGACGTTTGTCTATCGCGAAATTCGAGAGCTGCGCCGGCGCGGGTGGGATGTGGTGTGCGTGTCTCTTAACCGGCCGACGGAGAGCGTGGCGGGGCTGGAAGATATCGAGCGAGACTGCGAAGTCGTTTACAACGGCTGGGGTGGAATCATCGGCGGCGCGTTTCGAGAAACGTTCACGCATTTCTCGTCGACAATCTCACGGAAGCTGCGGATGCTTCGTGACGTTTTTTCGCCGGGGGAACCGGTGCGCGTTATCGATCGGCTAAAATTACCCCTCCAGTCGATCGCCGCCGCGGCGATTGCCCGCCGCTTGCGGCTTCGCGGAGTTAAACACATCCATTGCCACTTCGCCCACGCGCCGACCACCGTCGGCATGTATGCGGCGATGCATCTGGGTGTTCCATTCAGCTTCACCGGCCATGCGAATGATCTGTTTCAGCGGCGGGCGCTGCTGAAGCGAAAACTCCAGCGCGCGGCATTCGTCAATTGCATTAGTGAGTGGCACAAGGATTTTTATACGCAGATCGAACCTTTTAGCGAACACAAATACCACGTCGTACGCTGCGGGGTGGATGTCGATTCATGGACCTTCGATCCGGGGCTGAAGCCCTCGGCTTGGAATCGCACGTTTCACTTGCTTACGGTTTGTCGACTCGTCGAGAAAAAAGGCGTCGACAATCTCTTGCGCGCATTAGGAAAATTCGATCGCGACGGCGGGACGTTCGAACTCACCATCGCCGGCGACGGGCCGCAGCGCGCGGCGCTGGAGGCGATTGTGCGCGAGCAGCACATTCATAAGCATGTGAAGTTTCTCGGCGCGGTGGACAACGACCGCGTGAAAACGCTGCTGCAGCAGTCGGACGCGTTTGCGCTCCCCTGCCGCGACGATTCATCCGGCGACCGCGACGGCATTCCCGTCGTGCTAATGGAAGCGATGGCGTGCGGGCTGCCTGTAATCAGTGGCGATCTACCGGCGATTCGAGAGCTGGTGCAACATGACGTTTCGGGGTTGATGGTGGACGGGAATGACATCGATGCCATCACGCGCGCGGTGGCACTTCTTGGCAAAGACGTGCCAAACCGCAAGCGGTTGGGGAGCGCGGGAAGGGCGCGCGTGGTTGAGGAATTTTCGTTAACGGAGAATGTTTCCCGGATGGAGGCGCTTCTACGACGGAGCTTGTCAATCTCCGCCCCGGATGAGCCGATAAAAGGGAGGGCCGCCGATGAACGCTGATGCACGCTGATAAGAAATGAGGATTGTGATTGCGATCCCAAAGTTCTCACGAATTGAATGATCGCTTTAACAATTCAGATTTACTTCGGATTTCCGAAACACACTCTTCTGAATTCATCCGCGTCTATCTGCGTTCATCTGCGGCTAATGAAAAATGCTTGAACGCAAGCGAGATCGCGGTTCAACTTAGAAAGTGAATCAACTGTGACGTCTGTGGCATCGATGAAGTTTACTCAACTCCCGCAATACACCTCGAATCATTCGAGCCAGCCTTCGCGCCGCTATTGCCTCATCACCCCTTGCCGCGACGAGGCCCAATTCGCCCGGCGGACGATTGAAGCGGTTCTGAACCAGACTGTTCCGCCGACGCTCTGGATTATTGTCGACGACGGCAGCAAAGACCAAACCCCGCAAATCCTGGCCGAATATGCGGCCAAAGTGCCCTGGATCAAAATCATCACCCGAACCGACCGCGGCGACCGCAAACTGGGCGGCGGGGTGATCGATGCGTTTTACACCGGTTACGACACGATCAACCCGGCCGATTTTGATTACGTCTGCAAGTTCGATCTCGATCTCGATATCCCGCCGGCTTACTTCGAAGGCCTGTTGCGCCGCATGGAAGCCGAGCCGCGCATCGGCACCGCCAGCGGCAAGCCGTACATGGAACTCAGCGGCAGGCAGGTGGCCGAGGTTTGCGGCGACGAGAACTCGGTCGGCATGATCAAATTTTATCGGACGACCTGCTTCACCCAAATTGGCGGATTCGTGCGCGAGTTGATGTGGGACGGCATCGATTGCCACCGCTGCCGCATGCTCGGATGGATTGCCATTAGTTGGGATGACCCCGACCTCCGCTTCATCCACCTTCGCCCAATGGGAACCAGCCACAAAAACTGGTGGACCGGACGGGTTCGTCACGGCGTGGGGCAGTGGTTCATGGGGACGTCGCCGGCGTATCTTTTTTCCAGTGCTGCGTTTAGGTTGGTAAAGCCGCCTGTGGTTCTCGGGTCGGTGGCGATGATCTGGGGCTATATTCGCAGCGGGGTAAGCGGCAGGCCGCGGTATGGGGATAAAGCTTTCCGGCAATTTTTGCGCCGCTACCAATGGGCCTGCCTTTTCCGTGGAAAAAACCGCGCGACCCACGAGCTAAATGCTTTGCAGAAAAGCGTTTGGAACCCGCCTTCGGTCGCTCGATAAATGCTTTGTAATTCATTGTTTAACGGCGGCGTCCTACTGCCGATATACATACTTAGAGGTTTCGCGTTTGGCCACTGGTTATCGGTCGTCCGTGGGTGAAAACGGGGCGGCCGAAACGATGGTAGCGGCTTGTTTGATGTTGCTTTTGGGACGAGCGGCGAGGATATTATCGGCTGGTCACCCATGTGGGTGCGACGTACCCCCGACTCGTGTCGCATGACAGCGGGCCTAGACGGAGATCATGGATGATTTCCAATTCGGGCAGTCCAATTAACTTTGGGCCATGTAATTTGCGTGGTTAATTTGCGTGTCACGGTGCCGAACTATGCCGTTGCACTGCCGGATTTGTTAGCCGGCCGTCTTCGATATTTTTCATGCAACCTGAACGATCTTCCGTGAAAAGTTCACGGGCACGGACGGGAAGAAGTAAACGATGATGTCCAGTCGCTCCGGCGATGCTCTTCTGGAACGCATGGAACCCTCCGCTTTGGCTGAGGTTGCCTCCGGCGCACCTGTTGCTCAACCCGTCGCTTCATCGCGACTCAGCGCGGTCGACGCGCTGCTCGCCCCCCCGCCGCCGCTTCCAACCATTGACTTGGCCGGCGTAGAACTGCACGCGGTGACGCAACCGCAGGCCGTGGAGTTTATTCTCGGCGAACTGGATAGCGGCCGGGGCGGGATGCTCGTCACGCCCAACCTTGATCACCTGTATCGCTGCGTGAAAGACCTCTCCTTCGCCGCGTTGGTGGCCGAGGCTGATCTGGTCGTCGCCGACGGCATGCCCCTGGTGTGGGCCGCTAAAATTCAAGGCACTCCCCTTCCGGCCCGTGTAGCGGGCAGCGATTTGATCTTCTCCCTCAGCGAAGCCGCCGCCCGGCGCGGGCGAAGTGTTTATCTATTGGGCGGTTCCCCCGGCACCGCCGAGCAGGCCGGAAAAAAGCTCTGCGAGAAATACGAAAATCTAAAGGTCGTCGGCACTCACTGCCCGGCGGTCGGCTTTGAAAAAAATGAGCGAGAGATTGCCGCCATCATCAATTCACTGGCCGAAGCCAAGCCCGATATCATCTTCGTCGCACTGGGTTCGCCCAAGCAGGAAAGGCTCATAACCCGCATCCGAAACACGCTGCCGCAATCGTGGTGGCTGGGCGTGGGGATCAGTTTCAGCTTCGTCTGCGGCGACGTGGAGCGTGCCCCGGTGTGGATGCAGAAGAGCGGCCTCGAATGGGTACATCGGCTCATTCAAGAACCGCGGCGGCTTTTCAAACGGTATCTGGTGAAGGGCGTGCCCTTTGCGGGCAAGTTGCTGCTTCAATCAGCATGGCGACGCCTGACCGGCGTTCCAGCGCGAACCAGCAGCCGGCGGCAGGTGCGTCGGCCGGGCACGGGCCACGGCACCTCGGCCGCTTTTCGACATGAACCGCAAGACGCTCCGCAGCGCGGCATTGAAGGCGCTCCCGCCGTCATCGTCCGGCCGGAAGGGCACAGCACCGCCAAATCGTTGAGCCGGCTACGCGCCATGATTCTGCTCGGCGGCAGCGTGCGACAGACGCAGCTTCACGCCGCAGTGAAGCGGTCGGTGCTTGATCTGCCGCTTGAACAAGACAATACAATTCTGAATCACTGGCTGTGGCAAGCATCGGAATTGGCGCGCTATGCGGGCCTGGAAGTGCTGCCGACGCGCGTGCTGGTGAACACGCAATCGCTCGAACCCGTGAGCGGCGCCGCCCGTTACGCCGGCATGTACACGGTGGAACGCGATGCATCGGAGTATCGCGGTACGGGCGGGGTGTTGCGCGACCTGGCCCAGAATTATGACGACAACGATCTGATCCTGGTCGCCACCGCCAGCCAGGTGCTGCTCGATCCCCTCTCCGCCATCGCCGCGGCGCTGGATCACAAGCGCGGCGACGTCAACTTAATCAGCCACAAAGACGGCACCCCCAGCGGCGTGATGCTGGCGCGGGTGGAAACCCTGCGTATGATTCCATCCATCGGTTTCTGCGATATGAAAGAACAAGCCCTTTCCCTGATCGCCAGCGAATACGATGTGAAGGTGGTTCACTGCCGCAAGCCCAGCGGGTTGCCGGTGCGGTCGCTGGCCGACTACATCGGCGCCCTGCACGCTCACCACCGCCGCCGCGCCGGAAAGGTGCTTAGCGCCGATCCGCTGGCGGAAGACTGGCAGCCGAGCTTCGCCATCATCGAATCCGGCGCATCGGTGGCGCCCAAAGTTCATCTGCACGATTCAGTCATCCTAAGAGGGGCAATGGTCGAAGCAGGCGCGTCGCTGGTCCGCAGCGTGGTCTGCCCGGGGGCGGTGGTGCGGAACAAGCAATCGGTGATTGATCAGTTTGTAAGTCCTTAGGGTTCGGGGTTCAGTGTTCAGGAAGCACAACTCCTGCCTGAACCCCGAACCCCGAACGCTGACCCATGCCCCTTAAACCCTTCATCTCCGACCGCCTCACCGGCTGGCACCTTGCCTTAGCCAGTTTGCTGGCGTTGGTCGGGATCTTCATCTGTCGTGAAGCGTGGATGGAGATATTCGAAGTCGCACGGCGCGATGAAGAGTATCAGCACATTTTCCTCGTGCCGTTCGTCTGTGTCTGGATCGTCTGGGTCCGCCGCATGCGGTTCCGGCATTGCCGGCCGACGGGCACGTTTCTCGGCCCGCTCATCGTCGCCGCCGGCTGGTTTATGAGCTGGTATGGGTTCAACAAGCAAACCACCAGCTTTTTCCACGCCGGCGCGGTGCTGGTGCTCATCGGGTGCGTCATTTCAGCGGTGGGTAAAAACGTGCTGTTTCGGTTCTTTCCCGCAATTCTGGTGCTGGGCTTTCTCATTCCCGCGCCCGGCGACCTGCGCCAACGCCTCGCCCAGCCGCTGCAGGAGTGGACTGCCCAGACTTCGCAACTGGCGCTGGACGTGATCGGCGTTGAAACCGAGCGCAGCGGCAACCTCATGTTCATCGATGGCAAGCCCGTCATGATCGAAGAAGCCTGCAACGGCATGCGCATGGTTTTTCCGCTGTTCCTGATCGGTTACGCGTTCAGCTTCGGGCTACCGCTTCGGCAGAACGTTCGTATTCTGATCATCCTGTTCAGCCCGATTATCGCGCTGGCGTGTAATGTGATGCGGACCGTGCCGCTCATTTGGGTACAGGGCCGCTCCACTCGCTTATCGCCGACGGATGCTAAAACGGTCTTTGATTTCCTTCACAACTACGGCGGCTGGATCATGCTGCCGATTGCGTTCCTGCTTCTCTTAACGGTGATTCGACTATTGAAATGGGCGATGGTGCCAGTTCAGCGATATACGCTGGCGAGCCAATAGGAGGTAGGTTGTGGGTTGTAGGTTGGTGGTTGTGGGTTGGTGATTGGAAGTCGGACGCGAATATTGTTCTTTATGCAACCCACAACAAACAACCTACAACAAACAAAGATGTCCACGCCCACCAAATTCCTCCTCCGCCTCACCGCTCCGATCATCACGATCGGGTTGCTGATAGGAATGGTGCGCGAGCAGCGGACGTATCTTAGCGAGGCCGACTTCGAGCCTTATCACCAGCGTGCCGGCATCGCTATCGACGCGGTGCCGTATAAGTTCGGGCTATGGATGGGCCGCGATGAGCAGGTCGTCCGTGAAGCACAACGGCTGTTGCGGCCCAACCGTATCGTTCAGCGGCGGTATATTGACGTCGGCAGCGTCGGCCAGGCCGAGCGGACTGTGAGTTTGCTCATCGTTCAGTGCAAGCGCTCGGGCGACATGGTCGGCCACTATCCGCGGAACTGTTACCGCGCCATTGGCAACGAGATGACCGAAGCAATTCCGCGTGATTGGTCAGTCGGCGGGATTTCTTTGCCGATCATGGAATATCATTTTAAGCGGGTTGAGAACGGTCAATCTTATTGGACGATCGTTTACAACTTCATGATTGTGCCCGGACGAGGAATCGTGCGCGACATGGAAGGCGTCAAAGCCTCCGCCGAAGACTATCAGCAGCGGTATTATGGCGCTGCCCAATTCCAGTTGGTGTTTCACGCGCCTCTGAAACAGGCCGATAGAGACGATATCTTTAACTTGTTCCTTCGAGAACTCGTGCCGACGATCAAGACGTTGAACTCTGGAGCGCTTCGATGAGTCAAGAGATTATTGCCACCACCCCCCGCGGCACGCTCGCTCGCCCCGACGATGCTTGGGCCACCGGCGCAGGCTCGGCGCTGGCGCATTACAACGCCAACCACCCGCGCGTCTCGCCGGTGAAGATCATACACCGTCTGCTGCGCGGCCGCGTGCTCCTGGCGATCATCCTCGCCGCCGCCGGGCTGATTGCCGGCGCGGTGTATGGTTGGAGCAGCACCACACCCAAATACACCGCCGAAGGGTATCTGGAAGTGAAGCCCTACATCACCACCTCCACCGCCGCCGAAAAGAGCATTGCGTATCTCACCAGCTTCGTCCGCTCGCAGCCGGCCAAGATCGTCAACAGCCGCACCGTATCGGCGGCCATCAATCGTGACGAGTGGCGCAAAGTGTCGAGCAAACCGGCGACGCAGGAACTGGTCGGTTCGATGCTCGGAAATTTGAGTGTCGATTACATCAAAGACACCTTCGTGCTCCGCGTGAGCTACGAAGACGCCGAGCCGGCCGTAGCCCAGGCCGCCGTCGATGCGGTAATGAAGTCATACGTTGATATTTCCAAAGAAACCGTCAGCCAGACGAAGATCGACGAACTGAAGAAGTTCCAGGACCTGTATGACCGAGCCGAGGGGGAGTATCGCCGGCTGCAGGAATCGATCCGCAACCTTTCGGCCGACTACGGCACCGACAAGCTTGAAAACCTGCTGGAAGCCCGCCAGAAGGCCACGCAGGCCGCCGAATCGCAGTTGGCCGACATCAGGATGCAGCTGGATCTCGCGACGAGCAACAAAACCGTCGACGGCAACAATATGCCGGAGTTGACGATGGAAGATGTCGCCGCTGCCGATCCGATGATGCGTTATTTTCTCGAAAACCGCACTAAGGCGTTGTTCAATCTCGTGCAGCTCAGCAACACCTACGGCGCTAACTCGCCCAAGGTGCAGCTTGCCCAGAAGGAATACGCCACGGCCGACACGATGGCGCAGGAATACTTCGAAGGTAACAAAGCCAAATTCACCGACATCCAGCCCGATCTTGATGGCAAAGGCCAAGTCGTGATCACGCCCAAGCTCGTCGAACAACTCCGCCAACGCGTGGAAGTTCGCAAAAAGCGATTCGACCAGGAAAAGGCCGCCACGCTGGAACTGGCCAAGCGCATGACCGAAATTCGCGCCGTCCGCGATGAGCTGGAACGCGCGCAGGAAGATCGCACCCGCCGCGAAAAAGCCAAGGAAGAACTCGAATTCCAGCTTGCCGGCAGCGGGCAGATTGCCGTCACCTCCGAAGCCACCTGGCCGGCCAGCCCCAGCAAAGACCGCCGCAAGCAGTTCGCCGCCATCGGCGCGCTGTTCGGCGGGGCGTTGCCGGTCGGTTTGCTCATGCTCATCGGCCTTCTCGACAGCCGTTACCGTTACAGCGAAGAAGCCACCGAAACGCAGATGACCGGCCTCACGCTGCTCGGCATTCTGCCCAACCTGCCCGATCGCCTCAGCGACCCCGGCCAGGCCAGCATCGCCGCACACTGCGTGCATCAGGTGCGCACCCGGCTGCAGATTGATTCACCGGTTGAGGGCCCGGTGGCGTACGCCGTCACCTCGGCCAGCAGCGGCGACGGCAAAACGTCGCTCACCCTCGCTTTGGGCCTTTCTTTCGCCGCAAGTGGCAGCCGTACGCTGCTGATCGATTGCGATCTGGTCGGCGCCGGACTGACCGCGCGGCTCAATATGTCAGGCCCGCAGGGGATTCTCGATGCGATCACCCATCGCGCCGTGATGAACTACGTCAAGAAAACCGATGTGGCCGATCTGATGATTCTCCCTTCGGGCAACGCCCAGCTTCAGCACGCCGGCATCTTCTCACCCGCGGCGATGAAGCGGCTGATTAACGAAGCCAAGAAACATTTCGAAGTGATTCTGATCGACACCGGCCCGGTGCTCGGCAGCATCGAAGCCACCCCGGTCTGTTCGGCGACCGACGGCGTGGTGCTGACCGTCGCCCGCGGGCAGCAACGGCCGTTGGTGGAAAAGGCGGTGTCGCACCTGCGTTCGATCGGTGCCCGCATCAGCGGCGTGGTGTTTAATCGTGCCCAGGCGCGCGACTTCGAGCAGAGCATCAGCGGCATCAGCCTGCGGTCGGCCGCCCGCAGCCAGACCGGCCAGAGCGCCGGCGTGAACGGCCACCGCGACGGCTCGCAATACGGCTCGCTCGCCAAAGCGGTCGCATCGAGCACGGCGCGGGCGGATTCCGAGTCTTAAAGTTACAGTGGTGAAGTGGTGGAGTAGTCGCGTGGTGGAGTTTTCGGATATGACTCCGCCACGCAATAACTCAATCACTCCACCACTTTGCCGCTGAAATGGTCAGTTCCGCCGTTCCATCATCGCCGTTGTCGCGCACCATCTGGGGCCTTGAGCCTCTGGGCCTGCACACCCGCTTCTGGGCGGCGCACGGCGTGCAGGTGGTGCGGCAGGGGGAGCCTTCGCAGATCGTCAAACACGCCGAACTGTTCCTGCTCACCGACCCGCGATCGCTGTGCCTTTTCAAGCTCGCGCCGATCATGGACGCGCTGAACTGGATCGGCCCGACCGTCATGTTCGTCCGCCTGCACGATACCCGCGAACACGGCTACCGCGAACGCGCGCTGACCGACCCATCCGACCGGTTCGTCAAATTCGAACGCCTCTACGACACCGCCGACCGCTTGGCGCGCATCGTCATCACCCCCTATCGCGAAGTGGCGCAGCTTTGGCAAAGCGCCCCCGACCCACTCACCGGCTGGCGGCGCCTGAGACGATTCACCCCGCGGATCGAGCGCGTTACGCTTTCGATCGACGGCCGGGTGTACGACCGCACCAGCGACCGCGAAATTGCCCAGTTCACGCACGATTTAATCCGCGACTGGAAACGCCCTGACGCCACGATCGATCGCGCCCGGCAGCTCGAAGGCCAAAGCTGGCGCGACCCCGCCGCCACCATCGCCGCCGACGCGCGGCTGATTGGGCCGGTGTGGGTGGGCGCCGGTCGATCGCTGGAACCGGGCACCACCGTCATCGGCCCGGCGGTGGTATGGGATGCGCCCGGGGCCTGCCCACAGGCCGAAGATATTGAGTGGCAATCGATCGAGCCTATGGCCCCGCCCGAAGATATTGCGGCGCCGATGCAGAACCCGGTCGATCTGGCGTTCAAGCGAGCGTTCGACATCATTTGCTCGTTGATTGCACTGGCCTTCGTCGTTCCGATTTTTCCGATCATCATGATCTGGATCTGGTTCGAAGACGGTCGGCCGTTCTTTTACGGGCACAAGCGCGAAACCGTCGGCCCGCGCGAATTCCGATGCTGGAAGTTTCGCTCAATGGTGAACAATTCCGACGCCCTGACCGGCAAGCTGATCGCCGAAGGCAAGAACCGCGGCGACGGCGGGCGCGTGGACATCGATCCGGACAACGACCCGCGCTTGCTCAAAATTGGCCGGCTCATCCGCAAATACAACATCGACGAACTCCCGCAGTTCTTAAACGTGCTGCTCGGCGACATGTCGATCGTCGGCCCCCGGCCCAGCCCGTTTAAAGAAAACCAATACTGCCCCGCCTGGCGCGAAGCGCGGCTGAGCGTTCGGCCGGGCATCACCGGCCTGTGGCAGATTCGCCGCACACGACGGGCCGGTCACGATTTTCAGGAATGGATCAAGTACGATATTGAATATGTGGAGAAGCGGAGCTTCTGGTTTGATTTAGTCATCATCTGGAAAACCATTCTGATGATGGCCCGCAAAGGTGCGCGGCAATGAACATTCGCCCGAAGACCGTGCGCCGTCTGCTCGCGGTCGTCGTGGCGCTGGCGGTGCTCGCGACGGCGGCGCTGGGGGTTCGGCAGTACAACGATTCCAATCGAAAAGCCCGCCTGACCGAAGCAAGAAACGCCGGCATTGCCGCGTTCAAACAAGGCGATTACCCCGCCGCCATCGAGCAGCTTAAAACCTACATCAAGCCCGGCACGACCGATTACGATGCATTGCTGGCGTTCGCCACCAGCCGTTCCAACGTGGAAATGCCCGCCGGCAAACATCTGGCCGAGGCGATTCCGCTTTTTGAGGTGCTCCGCTCGTTGCGCCGCGACGAGC
Source organism: uncultured Tepidisphaeraceae bacterium (assembly GCA_964641895.1). Classification (GTDB taxonomy): domain Bacteria; phylum Planctomycetota; class Phycisphaerae; order Tepidisphaerales; family Tepidisphaeraceae; genus UBA2421. Next base: position 17,106 of record CAZXLA010000015.1, on the reverse strand, counting down.
CGGAAGTGGTTCGCCCGTTGCTCGATCTTTATTCGCAGGCCGGCTACTCCACCGAAGCGATCGCGCTGGCCGATTCGGTGCTGGCTAAAAACGCCGCCGACCCTGATGCACTCAAGGCCAAATCGATCGCGCTCATTCGCTCGGCGAAGTACGAAGAGGCGTTGGCGGTCAGCCGGCAGTGGGACGACGCCGCGCCATCGGATTTGCAGGCGCATTTGCAGACGTACTGGCTGTTGCGCAAAACCAAGGTTCCCGCCGAGCAGATCATCGCCCGGTATGCTGCGCTGCTCGAGCGGCATCGGGATGATCCGCGGTTCGAGCTTTTGCTGGGCGTTGCTCACGGGGAAAGCGGCAATCGCGAGCAGGCGCTCACCCTGCTCCGCGCCGCCGCCGCCCGACCCGCGCCCGATGCCGAATTTGTAACGCAGTTGGCGCGGGTGTTCGATCAGCAGCGATTGTTCGAGGAGTCGCAGCAGCTCCTCCGCCGCGCCGCCGAGGGGTCGAATGATCCGGCGCTCATCCGCGTGCTGGTGCAGCGCGCCTGGCAGGACGGCGAGCACGATGCGGTCATCAAGCGGCTGGAATCGCTCGACCCCGCCTCCCCCGCCGCCGACGGCACGCTGCTGGCATTTCGCGCCATGTCGCTGCTGGCGATCGCCCGCATCGATGAGGCGAAACAGATCATCGAGGCTCTGAAGAAACGAAAGAACGACAACCCTGCCCAAGGATGGGCCGCCGCCATTGCGCTGCGGATGGAAAGCCATGCCACGCCCCCCGCGCAGTTGATTGCAAAGTATCAATCGGCCATGTCGCGCGGCGGCGAGAATGGAATTATCCGCGCTTGGATCGGCGATGCGCATCTTCTGCTGGGCGACACCGATCAGGCCGTGCAAGAATGGCGGCAATCGTCGGAACTGATGCCAAGCTGGGCGGGGCCGCACGTAAAAATTGCGCGGGCGATGCTGGCGATGAACCGCCCCGCCGACGCGGTGGATGCCGCTTTGGCGGCGGTGCGGTGCGCGCCAGATCAGGTTGCGCCGATGACGACGCTGGCCCTGGCGCAATCGACACTGCTTCAACAAAACCCCTCCGAACAACGGCAGGCGGCGCTGGCGGCGCTGGTTGCGGAGATTCAGAAGCGCAAACCCGGCGAACCGGAATCGCTGGCGTTGCATGCGGCGGTGCTTTGTCGGGCAGGGCAGAAACAAGCCGCGATCGACACGATCCGTTCTGCAACGCCGCAAGCGGGCCGGTGGGAGCCGGAGGTGCTGGCGAATGTGCTGGCGGTCAGCCGAGAGTTTGGGTTGAACCTGGAGCAAACACTGCTCGATGCAACGAAAGAATCCGCCGTTCGTTCGCCGGCGATGGCGTTGCGGCACGCGCTGGAACATTCGATCGTGGGCAAGCCCGAGCAGGGTTTGGCCGGCCTGCAGAATGCCGCCAAGTCGGCTTCGAGCGCCGACGCGATGCAGTGGCAGATCGCCGTCGCGCAGTTTCGCGAAGCCGCCAAAGACCCCGACGCCGCCGCCACCTGGATTGCGCTGGGGGATTCGCATGCCGACAACTTTGCGCTGCAGTCGCTCATTCTCCGCTCGGCCGAGCAGGCGAAACAGAATCGCGAATTCTTCGCACGGACGATCGACAGGGTTCGCGCGCTCACCGGTGAAGACGGTTCATTGTGGAAATCGGCCCGCGCCCAGTTTCTGCTGACCGGCCAGCCCAATCAGCGGGACAGCGCCGAAGCAATGACGCTGCTGGCCGACCTGGTGCGCGCCTCGCCAAAGGTGCCGGAGTATCGCGTGCGATTGGCGCAGGCGATGGAGAACATGGGCAACGCCCGAGAAGCCGCCGACCAGCTTCGCACCGCCGCCGAGATTGATCCACGATCGGTCTCCGTTCAACTCGAGTTGGCGCGGTTGCTGGCCGAGCAGGGCAAGCACAGCGAAGCGCGCGCCTACCTCGATCGCGCGGCGCAAAGCCCATCCATCCAACCCGGCGAGCGTCTGCCGCTGGCGCGCATGCTGGGTGACGAAGGACGCAACTCGACTGCAACAATGCTGCTGGAGAATGCGCCGTCGCGCGATCTGCAATCCGATCTGCTGCTGGCCGATTTATATCGCCGCGCGGGCCGGCTTGATGATGCCTCGGCCCTGTACGACCGGCGATTGCAGGCGTCGCCCGCCGACGCCGACCTCATCGCCGCCGCAGCCGATCTACTCGCCGCGCGGCAGAACGTGAATGAGGCACGAACGATCCTGAAGAAGCTTGAGTTGACCGACGCCCCCGCGGCGCAGAAGTATGCGATCCTGGCGCGGTTTGAAGAGAAGTTCGGCGATCGCGCCGCGGCGAAGAAGCATTACACCGACGCCGCCGATGCATCGCCCAACGACGCGTCGGCGTGGCGGCGGCTGGCATCGTTCCACGCCCGTCAAGCCGATTACCCCGCCGCCGTCGCCGCCGCCGATTGTGGGCTGGGGATTTTGCCGGGTAGTGCTGATCTTCAGTCGCTCAAGCTACAGGCGCAGGCGATGCAGAAGGTGGAAGGCGGGTCGAACGATCTTTCGCCGCTGATCGAAGTGTTGGCAAAAGACCCGTCCCGCTCCGCTGAAACCGCGGCGCTGTCGGCGATGCAGGAAACGCTTTCAGCCACGCAGCCTTCAGCGCCGCAGTTGGCGAGGCTGCGTCAGTCGGCCGACCGTTTCCCGCGCTATCTGCCGCTGCAATCCATGCTGGCTCGAAGCTATCTGCAAACCGGCGCGAATGACGATGCTTCAAACCTCGCCGGCCGGCTGCTGGAAAATCTCCCCGGCGACGCCGAAGCCGCGGCGCTGGCGACGACCGTTTATCGCGCCACGAAGCAATGGCCGCTGATGAAACAGGCGGCGCTGCAATGGAAGCGGACGCTCGGGCCGAACCCGCGCAGCGCCGATCTGGCGCTTGCCGAAGCGTGCGTGAAGTTGAATGACCTGCCGCAAGCCATCAATGCGCTACAGCCGCATTTGGCGCAGGCGACGAAGAAGCCTGAAGAAAACACCAACCTCCTCCGCATCGCCGCCGGCGCCATGACGGCGCTGGGCCAGCCCGAGCGCGCCGAAGACCTTCTTGGCCCACTGCTGGCAGAAAGTTCATCGGCGCGCGTCACGTGGCTGCAGGTCACCGGCGAATACGCCCGCGAAGCCGCGATGGCCAGCGAAGCGTTAACGCGCGTCGAGCCGGTGATCGATCCAACGAACCTCGCAGAGGTGGACGCCTACGCCCGCTCGGCTTCCATTCTCGCCACGCGATTCGCCGATCCCGCGCCGGCGCGCAACGCACTTAAACTGCTGGCGCCGTTTACGCAGGGCGTTCGTGCCGACGTGGAAGCAATGTTCCTGCTGGCATCGCTGCAGCTTCAACTCAACCAGACCGCCGCCGCCGAGGGGACATATCGGGCGATTTTGTTGCGGCAGCCGGAGCACGATCGGGCGTTGAATGATCTGGCGTACCTTTTGTTGCTCCGCAAAGGCGATTTGCAGGAAGCGCGGCAGTCGGTCGTTAAGGCGCGTCAGCTTCGCCCGGGCGAGGCGACATATCACGAAACCTACGCCCGCATCGAAGCCGAATTGGGCAACCGCGATGGCGCGCTGGCGGGGTTTGATGACGCGCTGCGCATCGAGCCAAACAACCTCGACGCCCTCATCGGCAAGGCATTCGTGCTGCGGCAGGCGGGGCAAACGCAGCAGGCGGAGCGGCTCATCGCGCGGATCGAACCGCTGCTTTCCACGGCCCCGCCGCTGTCCGAGCCGGTGCGGGTGCAACTGCAGAGTTTGCGAACGCCGAGTTCACGAAGCGATTGAGCAGGGCCACTGCCTATGACCAGAATGAGTCACAAGCGTCAGCGACCGGTGGTGGTGTTGCAGGAATCGAGTCGCTCACGCTCGCCGCTCGTCATACGCGGTGGCACCGACCGATTGAGTCAATTTCGGGCGACGCGCTTGCTGCCGCAAGGGTCGATGCATAGCATTCAATCGTAAAGATGCTTGCCGTGAGACCATTATCCGTCGCCCTGCTACCGATTTTCTTGATTGGCCCGTTTATCTGTCTATGCGCACCAATGCGCGCTGCTGCGGCGGGAGTTGGCTCGAAGGATGTCCACGGCTGTTGCTCCAAGATATCCGACGAATCAGGGCGCGCGAAAGCGCCGGCGCATGACAAGCGGGGGCAAGACCATGACCAGTGTGACCACTGTCGCGGCGTTGCGTCGGTCACGGCACAAAAGACCGCTGACACTTCGCATGCGCTGAAGCTTCAAGCCGGGTCCTGGTCACCCATCTTCCAGTCGACGCACTACCCTGTTTGGGACCGCGGTTTCGTTCGTCTTGTTCCGACGGTTGGCTTGGAACGATGGACCCCATTTTTGCCTGTGCTGCACTGCGCGCTCCTGAATTGATTTTTTAACTCTCCCGGCCCGCCGCCAGGTGACTGCTGGTGCGGAGAGTTCTCGTCATCGCGACGGGCAACGCCCCCGCCAACCGTAATACACGGTCTCTCAAGCTCGGATTTGCAACCATGCCAAGACTTTTACGCGTCATTGTCGCGCTCTATTCTGCGATGTCGTTTCCTGGCTGCGTCGCCAGCCAACCGCCGGCCTCGCCGGGGATTGATCACCCGGCCGATCCAGATGCCGTCGAAGTTCCGTCGATGCAGCCTTCCGACACACTCGCCCTTCAACCCGCTTCGCGCCCTGCGACTTCACCCACGGAAGGAGCGCATCATCATGGTCAATAAGCCGATTGGGCGAGTATTGCTGGTCGTCAGTGCGAGCGTGACCGGCTGCGCTTCGGTTCAGCCACAGGCGAGCTTTCCCGAAGTGCAGCAGACGGCGTCGGAACGGATCGGCAAGCAGGTCCGTTGGTCAAACGGATCAGACGCCGACCGCGCCATGTCCGCCGAAGTTGATGCACTGCTTTCTGAGCCGCTGACGGCGGACGCCGCCGTCCAAGTCGCTCTGCTGAACAACCGTCGGCTGCAGGCAACCTACGAGAATCTGGGTGTAGCCCAGGCTGATCTGGTGCAGGCGGGCTTGCTGAAAAATCCGTTTCTCGACGGCGACGTAAAATTCCCCGAAGGCGGCGGCGGGACGAAGATCGAATTGACCGTCGTGTTCGACTTTCTGGATGTGCTGTATATCCCAATGCGCAAGTCGCTGGCCGAAACCGCGCTGCAGGGCGCGATCCTGGACGTGACCGGCGCCGTACTCGACACCGCCGCCGAAACGCGATCGCTGTTCCTGCACTTGCAGGCGGCCGAGCAAATGCTGGAACTGCATCGCACCGTGCTGCTGGCGGCCGAGGCGTCGTTCGAACTGGCGCGGCGCATCAATGAAGCGGGTAATAACACGAAGCTGGATGTAGCCAACGAACGGGCGTTCTACGAAGAAACCAAGCTCGACGTTGCCGCAGCAGAAGTTGAGGCCGCCGACCTGCGCGAGCGCCTGACGGCGATCATGGGATTGTGGGGCGCGCAGGCTCGCTACACGATTGAACCGCGCCTGCCGGAACTGCCAACAGACGCAGTATCGGCCACGAACCTTGAGAAGCACGCCATCGAACGAAGCATCGATCTTGCCATATCACGCCGCGGCGTGGCGCTCGCCGCTCAGCAGTTGGGAATTGCCAAACCACTTGGGCTTCTGTCGGAGCTTGAACTCGGTGTTGCCTTCGAGCGCGAGGCGGATGGCGCTCACGAAATCGGTCCCGCGTTCGCATTGCCGATTCCGCTGTTCAGCCAGGGCCAGCCGGCGCTGGCGGCCGCCGGAGCGCGGCTGCGGCAGGCCGAGCAACGCCATTACGCGCTGGCTGTCGAAATTCGCAGCGCGGCTCGCTCGGCGTTCACGCGGCTGACGGCGGCGCGGCAGCGCGCCGAGTATTATCGTCGAGTTGTCCTGCCGCTGCGTCGCACGATCGTTGAGGAAACCCAGAAACAATACAACGCCATGTTCATCGGCGGCTTCCAATTGCTGACGGCAAAGCAGAACGAAATCGAAGCCGGACGGGCGTACATCGAGGCGCTGCGCGACCACTGGCTGGCACGGGCGGCGTTGGAGCAGATTCTGGCCGGACGGCTCCCGCGCGCTTCGCAGGACGTCGCCGACAGCGTGGAGACAGAAACCTCAAGCAATCAACCCGATCGAGGAAATCATTAACATGAGCAAGCCATTTCTATCCCGTCGTGCGATGATGATGAACAGCGCAGCCCTGGCCGGCGGCGCGGTACTGATCCGTGGAACGCCCGCAGCAGCCGAGGAAATCGCCAAGCCGTTCCCTTGGGGCGGCAACGGCACCGGCGGCGCGCGGTTTGCGCATGACGATAACGCGCTTGCGCCCGGCGATCCGGGCAAAGATTACACGCCGGTCATCACGCCCAACAACATTTCGCTGCCTTACAAAATTGTGGGCGGGGTGAAGGTGTTTCATCTAATCGCCGAAGAAGTCGATCACGAATTTGCTCCCGGACTGCGTGCTCGCTGCTGGGGGTACAACGGTCGCGTTCACGGGCCGACCATTGAAGCGGTGGAAGGGGACCGCGTCCGCATTTATGTCACCAATCGGCTATCGGCGGGCACTACGGTGCACTGGCACGGCGTCATTCTGCCGTCGGGCATGGACGGCGTGGGTGGGGTGAGCCAGCGCTCCATCGCGCCGGGCGAAACATTCAAGTATGAGTTTACGCTGCGCCAGCACGGCACGTTGATGTACCACAGCCATCACGACGAGATGACGCAGATGGGCATGGGGATGATCGGGATGTTTGTCGTCCACCCGCGTGTGCCGCCGGAGCAACGACCGGATCGCGATTTCGTGCTGCTTTCCAGCGAGTGGAAGATCGCGCCGGGCACGTTTCGTCCTGATCCTAATGAGATGACCGATTTCAACGTGCTCACGTTCAACGCCAAGGCATTCCCCGGCACCGCGCCGCTGGTCGTCAAACTCGGGGAGCGGGTACGAATCCGGCTGGGGAATTTGAGCATGATGAGCCACCACGCGATTCACCTGCACGGCTATCACTTTAAGGTCGTGGCAACCGATGGCGGGGACATTCCTCAAGCCGGCCAGTGGCCCGAAACAACCGTCATCATGCCGACCGGCTCGACGCGGACGATTCAGTTTACCGCCGACAATCCCGGCGATTGGGTCATGCACTGCCACATGCTGCATCATGTCATGAATCAGATGGGCCACGGCATCCCGCTGACGATCGGCGTGAATACAGAGGGCTTCGACGAACGGGTGCGCAAGCTGCTGCCGGAGTACATGACGATGGGCCAGACGGGAATGGCCGACATGGGCGACATGGGAATGACGGTGCCTGAGAACAGCATTCCGATGGTTGGTGCCCGCAGCCCCAAAGATTACATTACGATGGGAGGGATGTTCACCATCCTAAAGGTGCGCGAAAACCTCACCAGTTATGAAGACCCGGGCTGGTATGTCGATCCTCCCGGCACACTCGCCGATTTGGCGGGGGCGGGGGAACTGGCGCGCGACGGGGTCGACGTCAGCGAGAAGACCACCGACGCGGCGCGACCGGCGTCGGGTGGCGTGACCTCGCAGCACAATCACGGCGACGAACCGAGCGGCCATGGAATGGGCCATCCCATGGAAATGGCCCCACCCGCCGCGGCCGCCGCTGCGTCGGGCGGTCCGGCAAGCGCGCCGACAACGGCACCGGCAAAAGCGCCCGCATCCGCACCGAACGCCGTCGTTTACACTTGCCCGATGCACCCGGAGGTGGTCTCCGATCAACCGGGGAGGTGTCCGAAATGTCGAATGAAGCTCATCTTAAAAAAATGACCCGCCGCACGGCTGTCGCCGTGCGCGCACGCACCTTTCACGCTCAAGCCTTAAGGAGGCTTTTATGTTCCGCTCAATTCTGCTCTCTGCCATAGTTACATCCACGGCGCTGGTCGCTGCCGGCTGTCAATCGAATAAGCCCGCCACCGCCGATGCCACACCCGGCGAGGCCGTGATGTGCGCCAAGTGCCAGACGACCTGGGTGAAGCTTCCCCGAACCGAAAAGGGCCGGGTCGTCGCCTACACCACGCGTAAGGGCATGGTCTGCCCGGACTGCAAGTCGGCGGCGGAAAATTTCTTTGCGACCGGCAAAATGGAGAACACCTGCGCGACCTGCGGGCCGGATGCGATGGAAGTATGCAAGATGCACTGATTATTTTGAGATGATCGCTGACCCATTAGTGCCATCCCGAATCGAGCACCGGATGGATTGACTTGTCGTCATCTGCCGCTTCAACACGCCGTTCGGCGAATAAGCGTGCGACGACCGCCTTTCTCTATCCGCGCTTCCGCTTCGTGACGGCATTTTTTTGTAAACGCTTTCCTCGCAATAGTTTAAGGCACACGCTTTAAAGTGTTCCTTTTCTTCAATGCTTGTTCTAGAATTGAATGTACCGCTCAATCTGGATGTCAATGAATCGGTCGAAGTCCGGACCCATTGTTACTGATCGCAGCACCGTCGTCACGTTGACGGCGGGGGCACGCCCGGTCTCCGGTTCAACCTGTCCGCGCGGGTACCAGCCTGCGCTAACCCCATTAACCAACCCCCATGGCAAACTTTGATTTCGTAAACCGCGCCAACGCCGAGTACATCGAGCAACTGCACGAGCAGTACCAGCGCGATCCCCGTTCGGTGGCCGAAAACTGGCAGGCTTTCTTTTCGGGCTTCGAGCTCGGGCTGGCGCGCAGCGTCAGTGGCGTGGCGGCCCTCGGTGCCGGCGCGGGGCCGACCGATCCGCCGCAATCCATCGGCGCGTTTGATCTGGTTCACTCCTACCGCGAACTGGGCCACTTTGTCGCCAACCTTGATCCGCTCGGGCTGGCCAATCGCAGCAGTCACCCGCTGCTTCAACTGCATAACTTCGGCATGACCGAGAATGATCTCGACCGACAGGTCGGCCCGGCCAGCTTTCTTGGCGAAACCGACGGCAGCCTCCGCGACCTCACCGAGAAACTTCGGCACACCTACTGCGGCAATCTCGGCGTGGAGTACACCGGTATCGATGACAAGGCACAGCGCGACTGGCTGCAGCAGAAGATGGAGCCGATCAGCAATCGCCCGCAGTTGAACACCGTCCAGACCAATGCCCTGATGTTCATCCTGATCGCCGCCGAGGAATTCGAACAATATCTGGGCCGGGTGTTCATTGGGCAGAAGCGGTTCGGCGCCGAAGGCGCTGAGGCGATCGTTCCGATGCTTAACATGATCATCGACGACGGCGCCGAACTCGGCGGCGAACAGTTCATCATGACCATGGCGCACCGCTGCCGGCTTAACGCGCTGGTTCATGTGCTCAACCAGCCATACGAATCGATGCTGGCTGAATTCCTCGGCACCACAAGGCCGATGCATCAGGTGGCCGGCGACGGCGACGTGAAATATCACCTGGGCTACGCCAACACGCGGCCGACGGTGAACGGCAAGAATGTGAAACTGTCGCTCATCCCCAACCCGTCGCACTTGGAAATGATCAACCCGATTCACCAGGGCATCGTCCGCTGCAAGCAGGATATGTTCGGCGACATCGGTCGTGAGAAAGTGGTGCCCATCGCCATGCACGGCGACGCGGCATTTACAGGCCAAGGCGTGGTGGCCGAAACCCTCAACCTTTCGGAACTGCCGGGCTTCCGCACCGGCGGGACGATTCACATCATCATTAACAACCAGGTGGGCTTCACCACCCCGCCGACGCAGCAACGCTTTACGCCGTATCCAACCGATATGGCCAAGGCGATTCAAGCCCCGATTTTCCATGTCAATGGAGATGACCCCGAAGCCTGCCTGTGGGCCGCCAAGCTCGCCATCGGTTTCCGGCAGCAGTTCAAGGTCGATGTCATGATCGACCTCTGGTGCTACCGGCGCAACGGTCACAACGAGGCGGATGAGCCGAGCTTCACCCAGCCGGTGATGTATAAAGTGATCGACAAACACCCGTCGGTTCGCAAGCTGTACGAACAACGATTGCTCGGCGAAGGCCGCATCACGCAGCCGGAGCTTGATCAGATGAAGGAGGAAGTGCTGGCGCGGCTGAACGCCTCGCGTGAACTGGCCAAAGAGGTGAGGGCCCGTTCCAAGGTTCCCACCTTCGGCGGCGTGTGGAAGGGTCTCGGCCGCGCGGGTAACGATTGGTCGGCGAACACCAAAATCAGCAAAGACAAATTGCAGCAGGTGATCGACGTTTACAGCAAGCTGCCTCCGGGCTTCACGCCTCACCCGAAAGTGCTCAAGGGCGTGATGGAAAAACGACAGGAAATGCTGCAGACCGGAAAAGGCATCGACTGGGGCTGCGCCGAAATGCTCGCGTGGGGAACGCTGCTCATGGAAGGGTACGGCATCCGCCTCACCGGGCAGGATGTTGAACGCGGCACGTTCAGCCATCGCCACTCGGTGCTGAATGATTTTGAGAACGGCAACAAATGGTATTCGCTCGATCAACTTGGAAAGAAGCCGGGTGATTTTACCGTCATCAACAGCATGCTGAGCGAATTCGCGGTGCTCGGGTTTGAATGGGGTTATGCCTCGGCCAACCCCAAAACGCTGGTGATGTGGGAAGCGCAGTTCGGCGATTTTGTGAACGGCGCGCAGTGCATTATCGATCAGATCATCAGCTCCGCCGAGAGCAAATGGCGGTATGCCAACGGCATGGCGCTGCTGTTGCCGCACGGCATGGAAGGCAACGGCCCGGAGCACAGCAACGCGTACCTGGAACGATTTTTGAGCATGAGCGCCGAAGATAATTGGCAGGTGTGCATGCTCAGCACGCCGGGGCAGTATTTCCACGCACTGCGGCGGCAGATGCATCGCAAGTTTCGCAAGCCGTTGATCCTCATGCAGCCCAAGTCGCTGTTGCGTGATTCGGCGCGCGGATCGACCGTCGAAGAACTGACCGAAGGTTCGTTCCAACTCGTGATTGATGATCCTTCGGCCCCCGCCGACCGCGACGCCGTCAAGCGTGTGCTGCTGTGCGCCGGCAAGATGTACTGGCTGCTGAAAGACGCCGCCGAAAAGCACGGGCGAAACGATATTGCGCTGGTGCGCGTCGAACAGCTTTACCCGTTCCCGCAAAAGGAACTGGCGGCAGTTGTGGCGAAGTATCGCCGGGCGGAAGAAGTCTGCTGGGTGCAGGAAGAATCGCGCAACCGCGGGGCGTGGTCGTTCATGCAGCAACGGCTGTTGACGATGATCCCCGACAACGTCGTCCTCACCTATCACGGCCGCGACGAATCCGCCAGCCCGGCCACCGGTTCGGCCTACATGCACAAGTCCGAAGAGGCCGAACTCATCGCCCATGCGCTGGAACTGCCGATGAAAGAAGCGGCTAAGGAAGTGGTGGCGAAGTAGAATTGACTCAAAAACGCTTAAAAACTCCGGCCCAGTGGGGCAGACATTCCTGTCTGCTATCGCTTTCCAAGCGATTTGTGAAATTCGATCGGCATGGAATGCCGTCGCAGACAAGAATTTCTGCCCCACCGCCGCGCGAGTAGCAACAAGCAAATCCATCCATAGAATCCACTTATCATGCCAACCAACGTTCAAGTCCCCGGTATGGGCGAAAGCATCAACGAAGCGGTTCTGGTCAAGTGGCACAAACAGACCGGCGAAGCCGTCGGGCTGGATGAGCCGGTGGCCGAACTGGAAACCGATAAAGCCAACGTAGACGTCCCCAGCACCGCCGCCGGCGTGCTGACGCAAAGAGTGACTGTCGGCACGAAAGTAAAGATCGGCGAAGTGATCGCAACCGTTGATGCCAACGGCCAAGCCACCACGAAGGCGCAAACGACCACCAGCGCCCCACCCAAGCCGGAGGCTTCAGCCCCGGATCGCGCCGTCGCGCCAGAAACATCGAGAGACGAAAAGCTCTCTTCGGCAGCAAAACGCATGGTCGAAGAACACAACCTCGACGCAACAAAGATTTCTCCCACCGGCCCGGGCAATCGCATTACGAAAGAAGACGTCGTCAACTTCATGGACGACACCAACAAGCCGGGTGCTTCAGCCCCGGGTTCTTCTCCGTCCAAAACGCAAACCAAGCCCGCAACCGACGTCGCCCCCGGCCAGGCCAAAGCCATCATCGCACCCACAAGCACCACCGACGGCCCGGTGCGCAAAGTGGCGATGAGCAAAATCCGCAAAAAAATCGCCGAGACTTTGGTTAAGAGCCAGCAATCCACCGCCACGCTCACTACCTTCAACGAAATCGACATGAGCAACCTCATGGCGATTCGCACGAAGTTCAAAGAGCAGTTCGAAAAAAAGCACGGCGTCGGTCTGGGCTTCATGAGCTTCTTCGCCAAAGCCGCCTGCCAGGCGCTGCGCGAGTGGGAGCGCGTCAACGCCAGCATCGACGGCGACGACATTGTCTACCACGATTACGTGCACTTAGGCATCGCCGTCAGCACCGACCGCGGGCTGGCGGTTCCGGTGTTGCGAAACGTACACACGCTGTCGTTCGCGCAAATCGAAAGCGAAATCAAACGCCTCGCCACCGCCACCCGCGACGGCAAACTGCAAATTAGCGAACTCTCCGGCGGCACCTTCACGATCACCAACGGCGGCGTATTCGGCAGCCTGATGGCCACGCCCATCATCAACCCGCCGCAGGTGGCCATCCTCGGCATGCACGCCATCAAAGAGCGCCCCGTCGCCATCAACGGACAAGTCGTCGTTCGCCCGATGATGTACGTCGCGCTGAGCTACGATCACCGCATGATCGACGGCAAAGAAAGCGTGCAGTTCCTGGTACGACTCAAGGAACTCATCGAAGACCCCCAGCGGTTGATGCTGGATGTGTGATCCACTCCCTCGCCCGGCCTGCCCTGAGCTTGCCGAAGGGTATCCCGGGAGAGGGCTGGGGTGAGGGTTCTGTCGGCGAACCCAAAAGCGGTACCTTGTCGTGCGACATAGAAGATACGCTTCCACGCCGGGCTGTGAGCTTCAAGCGAACACCCGGATCGCAGGTCGAAATCTGTAATTCCACACGACGTCCCCACCGGAAAACCCGCGTGTCCGCCAAGAGTCACAACGCGGCGTGGGGGCGGCTAACCGGTTCGGTTTGAATTTTCTGGATTGCCGGCGAATTGATGTGCTTAGTCTCCCGGCGCTGCGCAAAGGTTTTCATCGAACCGCGTCACCGGCAGTCGCGCAAGCAGTGGCGCTCCTTCGGGAACTTCCTTGTGCCTGAGTCGAAATTATTTGGTATTATGTTTGTGTGAAGTATCGTCAACTTCTGCGCACGCTGCACGATGATGGCTGGCGGCGTGATCGTACCAGTGGCAGCCATTTGATGTATATTCACCCTACGAAGCCCGGCCCGGTAGTCGTTCCTGCAGGAGGCAAGGAAGGACACGACGTTCCGCGCGGCACGCTGAATAGCATTTTGAAACAGGCCGGTCTGAAATAAGGAAAGCATGCAGCAAGCCAATTCATATGTTTATGTCATCGAACGCGCCGACGATGGTTCGTATTGGGCTTATCTGCCGGATTTGCCTGGTTGCACAACTGCCGCTGATTCACCTGAACAAGTCGAGCGGCAGCTCCATGAAGCAGTCGACCTTTACCTCAGTTATTACACCCAGCGAGGCCTTACCCCCCCGCCGCCACAGGCGCGGGTTGGTACTTTGGCGGCGGCTTAAAGGGCAATGATCAACCTCTTCTCCGACACCCAAACGAAACCCAGCAAAGAAATGCGCGCCGCGATGGCGAGGGCCGAGGTGGGGGATGAACAGCTCGGCGAAGACCCGACGGTCAACCAGTTGCAGTCGATGGCGGCGACGCTGCTCGGCAAAGAAGCTGCGATGTTTCTACCGAGCGGGGCGATGTGCAATCTCGTGGGCGTCAAGACGCACACGAATCCCGGCGACATGATTCTGGCCGACAAGCGATGCCACATCATGCGCGCCGAGTGCGGCGGCGCGGCGATGTTTAGCGGCGTCATGCTTGATGCACTCGACGGCCAGCGCGGCATCTTCACGCCGCAGCAGGTTGCGGCGGCCATTCCAGCGGTCAAGAGCGTTTATCATCCGCACCCCACGCTGCTGTGCATCGAAAACACGCACAACTATGGCGGCGGCAGCGTATGGCCGATCGATCAACTGCGCGATGTTTGCCAAGCGGCGCGCGACCGTGGACTGAGTGTTCACATGGACGGCGCCCGCCTGTTCAACGCCAGTGCCGCCAGTGGCGTGAGCGCCAAAGAATACGCGTCACATGCCGACTCGGTTTGGATCGATCTCAGTAAGGGTTTGGGCTGCCCAGTGGGCGCGGTGATCGCGGGAACGGCCGATTTCATCGGACGCGCCAAACGATGGAAACACGCCTTCGGTGGCGCGATGCGCCAGGCCGGCATCATTGCCGCAGCCGGGGTGTATGCGTTGCAGCACAACATCGATCGATTGAAGGACGACAACGCCAATGCGAAGTTGCTGGCCGAGGGCATCGCGGAATCCCCACGCGTCAAACTGCTCTACCCGGCCGACACCAACATCGTCTTCTTCGAAGTAGAAGGCTTCACCACCCCGCACGAGTTTGCCAAGTTTGCAAGTGCCAACGGCGTAAGATTCAGCGCCGTGGGCGGCGGCGTACGCGCGGTGACACATCTGGATGTCACGCGGGAACAGGTGATGTCGGCCGTGGCGATTGTCTTGAAGTTACTCGCATGAACGCCCCCCAGCCGCTGGCGTGCGATTTTCAACGTTTAACTGCCAATGCTCAACTTCCAACATCCAAGATGCCTTTGAATGTTGAGCGTTGAGAGTTGGACGTTGGACGTTGTTCCGGCGATCCATAGAATTCTCCGTCCCATGAGCCAACCCCAATACGATCTTATCGTCATCGGCGCCGGTCCCGGCGGATACGTCGCGGCCATTCGCGCGGCGCAGCTTGGCATGAAGGTCGGCTGCGTCGAGCGTGAATACCTCGGCGGAACGTGCCTGAACGTCGGATGCATTCCATCCAAGGCATTGCTCGATTCATCGGAACGTTATCACTCCATCAAACACCAGGTGGCGCGGCACGGCATTCAGGTGGGCGATGTGAAGCTCGATCTGGGCACGATGATGAAACGCAAGGACGATGTGGTGAAACAGCTCACCACCGGCGTCGGGTTTTTGTTCAAGAGGAACAAGATCGATCACCTGATCGGCCACGGAAAATTTGTCGGTTCCGGAAAAGTGGAAGTGTCCGCCGTGGGTGCAAGCCCGCGCGTCGTCACAGCCAAGAACATCCTCATCGCCACCGGCAGCGCGCCGACGCAAATCCCTTCGCTGCCATTGGATCAAAAATACATCCTCTCCAGCACCGAAGGTATCGCGATTCCTGAGGTGCCGAAGAAGCTCATCGTCGTTGGTGCGGGATACATCGGCGTGGAACTCGGCAGCGTCTGGGCACGGCTGGGCAGCGATGTGCTGGTGCTGGAATACCTCGACGGCTTGCTGCCGCTTAGCGATCGTGAATGCGCCAACGCGCTGCAGAAGTCGCTGGAAAAACAGGGCTTGAAATTTAGGTTCCGTACGACTGCCGAGAAAGCGGAAATCGTGGATGGAAAAGTGCGCGTGCATTGGAAGGCGCGTGACGGGAATGCCGCTTCTCGATCCGCGGCTGACGCCACGGCGTCAGTCGCGGATCGGGGTGTGGAAGAAGTCGATAAAGTCTTAGTCGCCGTCGGCAGACGACCCGTCACCGACAACCTCGGGCTGGAAACCGTCGGCGTGAAGCTCGACCCGCGCGGGTTCATTCCGGTTGATCAGAAATTCCAAACCACAGCGCCGGGCGTGTTCGCGATCGGCGATGTCATCGGCGGAATCATGCTGGCGCACAAGGCCGAAGAAGAAGGCGTTGCCGCAGTCGAGCTGATGGCGGGTAAACCGGGGCACGTCAACTACGCCTGCTGCCCGGCGGTGGTCTACACGCACCCCGAACTGGCCAGCGTCGGGCTGACCGAAGAAGAGTGCAAAGCCAAGAATTTCAACATTAAGATCGGCAAATTTCCGTTTGCAGCCAACGGTCGCGCCAAGGGGATGGATGAGACCGAAGGGTTCGTCAAAATCATCGCCGATGCCCGCACCGATCGCGTGCTGGGCGTGCATATTCTGGCCGCCCACGCCAGCGATATGATTCACGAATGCGTGGCGGTCATGGAGTTCCACGGCTCGGCCGAAGACATCGCCCGGGGCTTCCATGCCCACCCCACTTTGCCCGAAGCGATCAAGGAAGCAGCGATGGCGGTGGATAAGCGGGCGATCCACATGTAGCTCGTCCACCAACGCCAAAAACGGCCCGCCACAGAATTGTTGGAAGTGCCTTAAAATAAATCACTTAGGAGATCAAAATAGGCACAGATTTCGTTTCCGAATTCCTATGCGCCCGGGTATACTATCGGGGCTTGGCGCTTCAGCGCCGCAGCTCACCCGCACCGGCTCGGATGTCGGTCCATCTTGGATCAGGAGAATGCATCGTGAAGCAACCCCCCGTTTCCGCCCGTCGCTTTCCATTGAACCGATTTTCACTCGACCGAATGATGGATGCGCTGGAGCCCCGGCGGCACTTTTCGGTGGCAACATCGGTGTACGCTCTGCAGACCGATGTTAACAACGTCGTCACCGCTAGATCAACCGCCTACACCGCCGACCGATACTGGGGCGGTCTCAACGATCTGCCGCGCGCGTCGTCGCAAAAAACGCTGGCGGTCAACGCTTCGGCATTCGAGCCGTTCACGCTCGACGCATCGCGACTTCGGCAGAAACTATCGAACACCGTGCAGGAAGATTTGGCCGTCGGTTTGGGCCGCGCCCGGAACACGCTGGAAATTTCCATCCCCACGCCCGAAGGAACTTTGGCGCGATTCAACATCGTCGAATCGTCCATCCTCGCGCCGGAGCTTCAGGCTAAGTTTCCCGACATTCGAACCTATGCCGGCTACGGCGTGGATGACCCCAGCGCCTACATTCGCGCCGATTTCACTCCGCTGGGCTTTCACGCGCAAGTTTTGGCTACCGGCTCGACCTATTATGTAGACCCGTATTACCACCTCGATCAGAGCGTCTACGCCAGCTACTA
>CAZXLA010000014.1:16428-38302 GCA_964641895.1 uncultured Tepidisphaeraceae bacterium | reverse complement strand
AACGTCTTGATCGAATCGTAAATATCATCCTTCGAATTCACCCGACTCGTCAGCACCCTTTCATGGCCTTTGAGGTGCTCGTGCAGGACGTTGATGAAATTCCCGCTGCCGTACGCGCTGGCCACCTGGCAGTAGCCGAACATGTTGCACAGCGGGAGGAGTTGCTCCTTGAGCAGCTTGATGCAGTCGCGGCTGTCGGCTTCGCTGGAGTTGTCGCCGTCGCTGAAGTGGAACAGGTAGATGTTCCATTCGTGCGGCGAATAGTGGCTTTCGAGCAGTTGCTTGCAGGTGCGAAAGGCGCTGCTGATTTTCGTGCCACCGTCTTCGCGCAGGTGGTAGAAGGTGTGCTTGTCCACTTCCTTCGCGTTCACATCGTGCACAATGTAGCGGCTCTCGATCCCTTCGTAATTCTTGCGCAACCACGTGTCGATCCAGAAGCTTTCCAAGCGAACGAGTTCCTTCTGTTCTTCGCCCATCGAGCCTGACACGTCCATCATGAACACAATCAGCGCGTTGCTCTGCGGGCTTTTGACTTCCTTCCAGCTTCGATAGCGAATATCCCTTTTCTCGGGGATGATGATCGGGCTCTCCGGATCATAGTTCCCCACCATGATCTGCCGCTTGAGCGCTTCCTTGAAACTGCGCTTAAAGTGCCGCAGGCTTTCCGGCCCCACGCGACGGAGGGATGAGTATTTCTCGCGGATTGTGGTGATGCGGTGCTTGCCCTTGGGCTCAATCCGCGGGAGTTTCAGTTCTTCGGCAAGTAGGTCGGCCAGCTCATCCAGCGTGAGATCGACCTCCATCATGTGCTGCCCCTGCTGCTCTCCGCCGGCGCCTTTGCCCTGGCCCTTGCCGACGGATTCACCCTCCTTCCCATTGCCGGCTCCGATGCCCTGGCTGTTGTCGCCGTAACGAAAGTGCGGCAGATCGATATTGCGCACGGGAATGCTGATCAGGTGCTTGCCTTCCTTGCCGATCAGCTCGCCCTTGGAAAGAAATTTGCGCAGGTCCTCCCTGATTCGTCCTTTGACGATCTGGCGGAAGCGTTGGTGATCTTTTTCGATTTTCAGGACCATTTCTTAACCACAGATGGACACAGATGAACGCGGATGAAGGGAAATTGTCCCTTTCATGGTCCGATCATCGTTTTTTCATTCCAAACTCATAGATCTAACTGCAACTACTATCATCAACTCAATCTCGTTAGAGCCCAAAACCAGAGTAGTGCGGGACTTGGCACGACCGCCCACCGCATTTCGGACATCGAGTTCGCCGCGATAGCGACCACTGGGACCAGCACGGCAACATCAGTAAAATTATCAAAAACCCGATCTAAACAACTGGCAATATCAACCAAGCAGTCCAATGCCATTTCGCAAGAGGCGCCATCACAATGCCTCTACACAGCGCTCCAACTCCCAACACCAGCAATCCTGCCATCGTCCGCGGCGTTCCGACTTCGGTTCTACACCGTTTGCACACCATCACCATGCAGCGCCCTACGTCTCGGAAGCCGTTGCAATCGCACGTCGCGCCTTTGCCGGCAGCTCAACCTTCACGAACATCGACGACGGGAAATAGTAATCCTCCTCAGTGTCGTCGATGATGCGCAACCATCCTCGTGGCGATCCGCGACCTGGTTTGAGGACTTGGTACGCTTTGCCGAGTGTTAACGACATTTTGTAGTTGGCCGGATCGATGCACATCGCGTAAGCGATCGCCCGTTCACCACGACTTGACTTTGAATTCGCGTTTGCCGATGCCATGCGCTTCATACCAGTGTAGTTCAGCTTCGACGATCTCTTCTGAAACGACCAATTTGATTCTCGCGTGCCCCTTTAGTTTTCGCCAATGCGCGACTCCGTACATACGACTCAGCCGATCACGATCGCGGACACCTCGGCCGGAGGCAATAACGCTCACATCACGGAGCTCCGAGAGGATTTCAAACCGATGCACAAGCAGCCTCCAAGATCACGCGGTCCGTTTCGCCAGTAGCCACAACCCAATCAGCACCACCACGCCACTACCGATCAGCCCGACATACGTCCCGACGGCGGCATCGCGAATGGCGTCTACCGGGCTTGCGGTGGTCTCGGCGCGGAATATCCCAAACCGCGGGTCGGTCGCCCAGAAGAAGAACACGCCCAGCATGCCGACAACCAGCAGGCTCAGGCCGGAACGTTTGGTGTCGCGAGTCATTGGCGTCTGCTCGAACGAAGCTTTGACGATCTGGACCTGGCCAACGTCGCCACGGGATGATCGTAAAACGTGTCTGCCAGTGCGCGCGTCACGCGACGCATGTCCGGCAGCGGTAGCGGGGCAAGGACGAACATCCGGCGTGGGTAGAGGTAATCCTCGCCTTCGGCATCAATGACTCGGAGCATTTCCGGCGGATCGTTCCGTAGTGGCCGCTCGACTTTGTAGGCACGACCGACTTGCAGAAATGGCGCATAGCCTTCAACACAGATGGCGAACGCCGGCCGCTGTTCAGGTTTGCTTGATCTTGAAGCGGTGCCGCCCGATGCCGTGGCACTCGAACCAGTGGACTTCGGCATCGTAGACCGCGCCCGTCGTGTTGCGGACGAGCGCGCGCCCTTTGAGTTTCCTCCAGTTTGAAACGCCATATGTCCTTTTGAGCCAAGCTCGAACCTTCACACCTCGTCCCGACGCGATCACTTCGATATCACGAAAAGACCCGAGAATCTCAAACAGTTCTGGCATCCGTGCCTATCCAATTCTCACTCACGGATCGCCGTCAAATCACGGGCTGGAAGCCCCTTGTCACGGCTGTTACTCATCTTGTTTACTATCGCCGCGGGCAAAAATGCTTGCCACATAGTTCAACACATCCGTTGCGCTGGTTTCGTTGTAGCCAAAGTACTTGATCAACCGCTGCTTGACCACGTCAATCTTCTGCTGCGTTTCATCATCCACCACGGTCGACACCAGATTCTTGAGTTTGATCGTATCCCGCTGATCTTCAAACAGCTTAAGTTCCAGCGCCTTGAGCAGCCGGGCGTTGGTGCTGTACTCGAATTTCTTCCCGTCGAGCGCCAAGGCGCCGATGTAGTTCATGATTTCCTGCCGGAAGTCATCTTTGCGGCTATCCGGTATATCGATCTTTTCTTCGATCGACCGCATGAGCCGTTCATCCGGTTCTTCATCGCGGCCGGTGTAGCGGTTTCTTACCCGTTCGTGCTGCGTGTAGGCACGAACACTCTCGATATAGTTTGTCGCGAGGCGCTTGATGGCGTCTTCATCGGCGCTGATAGCACGCTGCACTTCGCCTTTAAGAATATCTTCATACTCTTCGCGAACCACCGCCAGAAGTTCGCGATATTCCTTCTTCAACTCTTCATCGGTAATGAGTGAGTGATGCGTCATCCCGCCCTCAAGCTCGTTCATCACCATGAACGGGTTGATGGCTTTATCAATCTGCGCCTGCTGGCTCACCAGCGAGTTGCTGATCTTGTCCTGAATATAGCGCGGGCTGATGCCGGTCATGCCTTCGCGCGGGTTTTCTTCTTTCAGCTCCTTGATGCTGTCTTCGGTGAAGCCGGGGATTTGCTTGCCGTTGTACAGCTTCAACTTCTGCATCTTGGTAATGCCGGCCTTCTTAGGCTCGGCGAGGCGCGTGAGCACCGCCCACATAGCCGCCACCTCGACCGTGTGCGGGGCGATGTGCATGCCTTTGATTTTCTCCGGGCCGAAGTCCTTGAGATAAATCCGGATTTCGTCATCCAACCGAATGTTGTAAGGCACATCGATCTTGATCGTGCGGTCGCGGAACGCCTCCATCATTTCGTTGCCCTGGAGCTTCTTATATTCCGGCTCATTGGTGTGGCCGAGGATGACTTCATCAATGTGCGTCTGCGCGAACTTTTTCGGCTTGATCATGTGTTCCTGACTCGCGCCGAGCAAGTCATACAGAAACGCCACATCGAGCTTGAGCACTTCAATAAACTCCACAAGCCCGCGGTTGGCGATGTTCAGTTCGCCATCAAAGTTGAACGCACGCGGATCGCTGTCGCTGCCGTACTCGGCGATCTTGCGATAGTTGATATCGCCGGTGAGTTCGGTGCTGTCCTGGTTCTTTTCATCCTTCGGCTGAAACGTGCCGATGCCCCGGCGGTCTTTTTCGCTGAGGATGAGGCGTTTAACCTTCACATGGTCCATCACCTTCTTCCATTCGCCGCCGTACATTTCCATCAGGTCATCCATGACGCGTCGGCAGAACGGGCACACATCACCATACAGCCGCAACCGCCGGCCTTCGGGCAACTTGTCGTTGACCTGTTCAACCACTTCAGCCCGCGCTTCTTTGGGGATGAGCAGCAGCGGGTCTTCGTGCATCGGGCAATCGAGGAACTGCTCGCCCTGATCGCTGTTGACCTTATGCGGCAGCCGCCACGAGAAAGTGTAGAGCTTGCCTTCTTCGGTCTTGCTGTACGATTCGAGGCCCTTTTTTAGCAATCGTGCGATGGTCGACTTGGATGAACCGACGGGGCCGTGCAGCAGCAGAATGCGCTTTTCGGTGCCATAACCCTGCGCCGCCGACTGAAAGAAATCGACCAATTGCATCAACGGCCGTTCAAGCCCGAAAATGGCGTCGCCGCCCCGGTCGATGGGATCGGAAAAGAATTTATACCGCGTGTACTCGTGCTTGAACTGCGTGAAGTTCTCCGTGCCGTACGACAGGATCATGTCGTACACCCGCTGAAACGCGTTGCGCCCCACCAGCGGGTTTTCAGAGACAATATCCAGGTAATCCCAGAATGTGCCGTCCCAGTGCTGATCGCGGTAATGGCCGAGATCGAGCTTGCGATCAATGATCGAGAGGATCGGATTCGGTTTGGAAGCCATAATGTCAACTCCAATTCACAGCTAACGCGCCGCCTGCAAAGCCACCTTTTCGTATCGACACTTTCAAGGGTATCTCGTTGCAAGAACGAAAGTGTCAAATCAAACCGGCGCAGGCTGCGGGTTTCAAAGAACGACCAGCGGGGAGCACTATGGAAGGTTATCGGCACAAGCGATACGGCGAGATTACCGCAATCCACTTGTCGGCAAGCGCTGCCTGCTGGCCTTCCCTGGCGGCTCCCTCTTAGAATTCCATTGGTTACTACGCTACCAGTAGTTGGGCGTTCGTAAAGGGGCAGATCGTGAAATGATTCACAGCAAAACGATTTTCGCTTGATTGGAAGGACCTGTTCGTGAAAACAGTTTCGCCGCGAACCGGCGATGCCGTCTTTGACGAATGAGTCAGCCGCGACCTTCGTACCATTGAGAAACGGTGCCGGCCGACGCAAAATTGTGGTTACGCGCGCAGAATCGACAGCGGCTTGAACTGCTGCCCCAACACCGGCTTGCTCGGCGAATCGAGCCATTGCTGCAATACGGTGGCGTACGCTTCGCGGAAGTCGATGTTATACCTCAGGTCGCCCTGATCGAGCTGTGTGAGCGACGGATGTTTGCCGATCACGCCGCTCTTCACCGATTTGCCGAAGAACATCATCGGCGCTGCGGCGCCGTGGTCGGTGCCGCCGGAGGCATTTTGCTCGACGCGGCGGCCGAATTCGCTGAAGGTCATCATCAGCACGCGGTCGGTGTTTTCCTGCCTTTTCATATCCTGCCAGAACGCCGCAACGCCTTGCGCAAATTGCTGCATGAGCTGTTCGTGCCGGCCGCGCTGGTTGGCGTGCGTATCGAACCCGCCGAGGCTGACGTAATAGACGCGCGTCGGCAATTGCCCGGCAATCATCGCGGCGATCGTTCGCAGCCCCTGCCCGTACTCGCCGCCGGGGTATTGCGACGACGTTTGATAATTCTTCGCCAGCTTCTGAATGGTATCGCTGCTCACCTGCGCATCCATGGCGGTGCGGGTGAGAAATTGAAGTTGATCGTCGGCGGTCGCGACTTCGATTTTTCCTTTAGGCGCAACCGGTTCGGCACGACCCGGCGTGGGCATGCCGATGTCGTTCACTTTCTCATACCCCTTGCGATCGCGACCGGCGTACTTGTAATTTTCCGGCTTCTCAAACGAAAGCGGCGTAATGCGCGCTCCCTTCATGGCCAGCGGAAGGGTTTCGCCAATGCTCACGCCGGTGTGCGAGTCGGTGCCGTCGCAGGTGTTATCAAAGTAGCGACCGAGCCAACCGGTGGCCGGCGCTTCGCGTTCCGGCTCGGCGGAATGCCAGATGTCCATGGATCGAAAGTGCGAGCGGTTGGGGTTTGGATAGCCCACGCCCTGCACGATCGTCATCATGTCGTCGTCGAACAGCGACTTGATCGGTGCGAGATTCGGATGCAATCCGATGTAGTCGTCAATCTTGATCACATCGCTCGCCTTGTGCGCCAGCGCCGGCCGCCCGCGGTGATAGGCGTCGTCGGCGTAAGGGACGATAGTGTTCAACCCGTCGTTCCCGCCCGACAGTTGCACGATCACCAGTATCTTGCCGTCTTTCCCGCTCGCCTGCTGCGTCAGCGCGCCGTCGGCGGCGTGCATCATGGCCAGTGCGGTGTTATCGAGAAATGTAGGAATCGACCCGCCGGCGGCCAAAAGCGTCAGGCCCCGCTGCAGGAAAATTCGACGGGTGGATACGTCATTTAGCATAGTGTGACCTTCTAGCTCAATCGTTAATCGTCAATCGTTAAGCAAGCGAAGTGGTAACGATTAACGATTGACGATTAAGAAGAACATTTCATCAGCATAACTGATATTCCGGCATCGATACGATCAATTGAATCATCGACCGCACCGCATTCTGATCATCCGTTCGGCTCGCCAAAGTTTCGGCCAGCGTTTGGCGTTTACTGAGGCTGATCGGCCTTTGGATCAGCCGACTGACCCATTCATCGACAATCTGCTCCGCCGAACCGCCTCGGGCAATTGCCAGCGGGTCCATCGCGCGTGGATTTTTGTCTCGGCTGATGCCCGCCCGCTTCAATTTGCCGCCCGTCACCGGCCCCGCCCCGCCGGCCAGGAACAACGCGGTGTTGTATCGCACAAACAGCGTGCTGGTGTTGATCCAATTCCGCCCGCCCGGCCAACCTTTCACGTTCGGGGGCATCAGCGGCATCTGGCCCATCTGATCCAGCGCGCCCGACAACCGGCGTGCGTCGGGCATTTCAACATTCAGCAGGCGGATCGTACCGACCACCAATTGCACGGGCGACTTAATTTGCGTGCCGACCGCCCGACTGCCATAGAACGCTTTGCTCGTCAGCATGGTTTGCAGTGCCGGGCGAAGATCCCACTTGCTTTCTTTGAGCAATGTACCCAGGCTTGCCATGAGATCAGGCTCGGGATTTTCATAGACAAAGAATGACCAGAGCCGGCCGGCGATGTACGGAGCACATGCCTTCTGTTGCAGAATGATGTCGATCACATCATCGCCGTCGAAATTCCCGGTTCGGCCGAAAAACGCTTTTGCACCTTTGTCATGATCAAAACTGCGATAGATGTACGCGTCGCCGTCGTGTGCCCATCCGGTGAAAGCGCGTGCGGCCTCCTTGATGTCTTTCTCGGTGTAGTTGCCGATGCCCAGCGTAAACAGTTCCATGAGTTCGCGCGCGTAGTTTTCGTTGGGGTGGGCCTTGCGATTCTGGCTGTTGTTGAGGTAATCGAGCATCGCGGGATCGCGCGAAACCTGGCGGACAAATTCTTTGAAGTTCCCGGCACCCTGCCGGCGCAGCAATTCGTTCTGTTGCCACATCAGCCAAGCCGAACGCTCATCGCGCGCGCTGGTGGTGAAATGGCCGTGCCAGAACAACGAAAGCTTCTCCTGCAACGGATAAGGCCCGTCGACCATTCGCTTTAACCACCAGTTGACGGTCGCGCCGACGGCCTGGCGGTTCACCATATTCAGCTTCTGTTGAAGCATCTGGCGTTCGTCGGGCGACTTGCCATTAAACAACTTCCGCCGCTCGGCGAAGGTGCGGGGGTAACCTTCGACTTCGGACAGATCGGGCACGTCGGTCTTCGATTGCTCTTCCGCGGGGGCGTCGGGAAAATCCAGCAGCCAATCGACCGCCTTAATCGGCCCCAGCTCAATCACTTTTGAAATCTCGTCCGCCCGCCCGCCGAAACCGGCGCGGTTGAGAAGATGGGCGGCTTTCACAGAATCAAACGTCCCGTCGGCGACGGGATTGTACGGCTGGAGGTTGGGGTGTAATCGTGGCATCGCAGTGTCGGTTTGATATCTCAAACGCGAGTGTCGACGGTTTATTGCCTATTCAATGCCGCAACCACGCGATCGTATTCGACTTCATTGAGCAGATCCTCAAGCGGTTGAGTGAGTCCGGCTCGATGTTCGGCTAAGGCCTCCAAAGCCATCTGTTCAAGAGCATCCTGCGAACCGGCCAACAGGTCGTCCCATCGCTTTTCGGATGCCAGCTCGTCCGTAAACAGTTGCGTAACACAATCCTGCTCCGCCGCCGGGAGTGATGAAACTTGCAAAACTGCGTCTTCCAGCATTTTCGTCATTGCACTGGCCTTTCGATCCGATCGTGGCCTCCTTACTATCGGCCTCGGTAGTATTATAATCGATAGACAGGCTAACAATGACGGAAATTCCCCTAAAACTAGGCCACTCCCCCGACCCCGACGACGCCTTTATGTTCTATGCGCTCGCCCAGCGCCCGCCGCTGATTGATTGCGGGCCTTACCGCTTTGAGCACGTGCTGCAGGACATTCAAACGCTCAACCAGCGGGCGATGAATGGCGAACTTGAGATCACCGCCATCAGCATGCACGCCTACCCGTACGTGGCGGACAAATACATCCTCACCAGTTGCGGTAGCAGCATGGGGGACCAATACGGCCCGATGATCGTCACCCGCGAGCCGATGAGCATCGAACAACTGCGCGGCAAAACGATCGCGATTCCTGGGAAACTGACGACGGCATTCCTCGCACTACAGTTGCTGCTGGGACGGGGCACCGAGAAATCCGAATCAAATCCGAAATCCGAAATCCGAAATCCGAAATTCCAGTTTGAAGTTGTGCACTTCGATCAGATCCCCAAGTTCGTGAAAGACGGCCGCGCCGACGCCGGCCTGCTTATTCACGAGGGCCAACTCACGTACAAAAACGAAGGACTGCACCTCGTGGTCGACCTGGGCGCATGGTGGTTTGAAAAAACTGGCCTGCCCCTGCCGCTGGGCGGGAATTGCATCCGCCGCGATTTGGGTGAAGACACATGTCAGAAGGTGACCAATGTGCTCAAGCAGTCAATCCAATACAGCCTTGATCACCGCCAACCCGCAGTCGAATACGCTTTGCAGTTCGGGCGCGATTTAGACCGCGAATTGGCCGACAAATTCGTCGGCATGTACGTCAATCACTGGACGTTGGATTACGGCGACCGCGGCAAACTGGCAATCCGCCGATTGCTGAGCGAAGGCGCGGCGGCGGGCATTGTGCCGGCGGTTGGTGAGATTGATTTTGTGACGGCGAAGTAAAGGCAAACTCCCGGATTACCCACGAATCTTCACGAAGTAGAACACGAATAATTTGAAGAAAAGTGCCGCGCCATGGGCGCGACTGTTTCTGCAAATTCGTGTTTATTTTTTTCAATTCGTGGGCAGCATTCGTCATCGCCGCGCAGTGTTCTTCATGGCGCGGATGACCGACGGGCTTACCGACGCATCGCGAAGCTGGTTTTCTTCGGCGGCGGTGAGGCGGAAGACCTGGCCGCTGCGTTCGATGCGGTCGACGATGATCTCGTCGTTCACGCCGCGGTTGGTCCAGTCGATGACCTCGCGGTTGCCGATGCGTTTGGCCGATTCGGTTTCGTACGAATAAGCCGACTGACTGCGATCGTAGTCGTCGTAGCGTTCGGTCTTGGCGCGTTTCTGGTCCTGCTTGTCAAGTCCGTGGCCGATGAGCGCGCCGCCCAATACGCCGGCGACTCCCCCGATCGCCGCGCCGCCGGCGGCGCTGCCGTTGTTATTGCCGATCGCCCCGCCCAGCGCCGCGCCGCTTAGACCGCCGATGAGCGCGCCGCTTTGCGCTTTGGTTTCGCAACCCACGCCGACGGCGGTAATCAAGACAACACAGATACCACGCTTGAATTTTTGGTTGAGCGTCATGATCGTCAAACTCCTCATAAACCGCCAGCGGGAGAAACCCACCGGATTGTTCGAGCCTGAAGAAGCATTACGAGCAGCGGTTCAGGCTTGTTCTTTTAGTCTATCGGATGGAGTCAATAGCGAACTTCGTTGTCGGCGCCGGTGACAATCGCTAAATGTGCGGCAACGGTCACACTTCTGGTAAACCGTTATGGATCGCCGGTCATTCCGGCTTCGGCTCGCGCGTCATGAGGTCCGATAACGCCGCCAGCACGTCCTTGCCTTCGAACAGCACTTGGTAGACGGCCTCGGTGATCGGCATCTCCACGCGATGGCGCTTGGCCAGTTCACGCACGGCCTTGGTGGTGGGCACTCCTTCGGCGACGCTGTCCATGCCGCCAAGAATGTCGGCCAGCTTTCGCCCGCGACCGATCTGCTCGCCGACGGTGCGGTTGCGGCCTTCGGGGCTGACGCAAGTGGTAATCAGGTCGCCAAGCCCGGCAAGACCCTGAAACGTCGTCTCCAGCGCGCCCATCGCGACGCCCAGCCGTGTGATTTCGACAAGCCCGCGCGTCACAAGCGCGGCTTTGGCGTTGTTGCCTGCCGCCAGACCATCAACAATTCCCGCGGCAATGGCGACGATATTCTTCGTCGCGCCGGCGAGTTCGACGCCGATGATATCGTTGTTGGTGTAGACGCGCATCCACTGCGCGCTGAACGCCGCTTGAACGCGCGTCGCCAGCGCCTCATCAGCCGAAGCCGCGACGGCGGTGGCAGGCAGGTACTTCGCCAGTTCCGCTGCGATGTTAGGCCCGCTTAGCGCCGCCATCGGCCACGGGCAGGTGACGCCCGGCGACAGCACATCAGCCATCACCTGCGACGGGCGCAGCAGTGTAGTGGTTTCGATGCCTTTGGCGACAGAAACGATCGGCACGCCGCCGGGCACCTGGCGGCGGAGCCGTTCGAACACGCTACGGATGAACTGCGTGGGAATGGCGCACAAAATCATCGTCGCGCCATCAAAGCATTCGTGGTCGTTGGCGGTCAGGTGAACGCCGGCGGGGATGCGCGCGCCTTTGAGCAGTTTGGCGTTTTCGCGGTTCTGGCGGAGACGGTCGATGGAGTCTTCGAACGCGCCCCACATGGTCACGCGGTGGCCCCCGCGCTCGAGGATGATCGAGCAGACAGTGGCCATCGCGCCGTCGCCGAGGATGGTGACGCGTTCGGGCATGCTTGACGTTGTACCGCAGCGGAATGCGAGTGAACAGAAGTCAGCATTCAGGCATCAGCGGTCAAGATCAGCAAATGCAAAGGGATCAGGGGCCATCACTGACTCCTGATCCCTGGTACCTGATGGTTGGTTGTGCTACTTACTTTCGCCGTTCTGGTACTCGTAATAATCGCGAATGTTGCGGCCGTAGTATCCGCCGCCCTGGGCGCGCACGCCGTTGAGCACCACGCCGAGGTGCTCGGCCTTAACTTGCCTCAGGTTGTCGCGCAGCCGGGTCAGCACGCCACGGGTGTTGGTGGCGGCCCGAACGACGCTGATGACGCCATCCACCCGCGGCGCCAACGCGACGGTTTCGCTCACCATCAGCAGCGGGCCGGAGTCGAACAGCACATGATCGTATTGTTCCAGGGCTTTCTCCATGAAATCCGTGAAGCCCTGACTTTCGAGCAGTTCGGTCGCGTTATCGAGCTTGGGACCGCACGGCAGAATGTCGAGGTTGGGCACCTGCGTCGACTTGACGGCGTTCTCAAGGTTGGATGCATCGGTCAGCACATTGCCGAAGCCAACCTCATTAGTGGCGTTGAAGATCTTGTGAATCATCGGCCGACGGAAGTTGACGTCAACCAGCAGGATGCGCCGGCCATTAAGCGCCAGCCCGGCGGCGATGTTGGTGGCGACCGTGCTCTTGCCGTCGCCCGGTGAAGGCGAAGTTACCAGGATCGACCGTGTCGTATCCAGCGACGCCGTGTGTTGCAGCCTCGTGCGCACTTGGCGGAACTGCTCGGCCAGAACGCTTGTGGGAGCCTGGAAGATGGCCAGCGGCAGAGGGATGCCAGCCACCTGCGGATCGTCGTTTTCATCCGGGATCATGCCCAGCAGATTGAGCTGGCCGACCTTGGCGATATCGCGAGGGCTTCGGACCGTGGTGTCCATCGCTTCGCGGATGAACGCAATTGCCAGACTCAGCGCCAAACCGCACAGCAGCGCCGCGACGACCGACGTCGACATGCGCGGGAAGCTAGGAATTTCCGGTTCGTCAACTAAGCCCGCCCAGCTCACACCGCTCATATCACGAATTCCGGTGATGCCCAGAAGATCGAGCTGGTTCTGCACTTCCTTGAGGCGATCTTTGTCGCTTTCAAGGTCTCCCTGCTTGCTCATCACTTCGTAAATCTTGTAGTTGAGATCGCCCAGTTCGTTGCGCAACTGGTTGATACGTTCGGTAAGCCCGTCGAACTGCGCCTGCATGTATGTGTACGCCTGCTGCGTGCTCGATTGAATCTGGTTCCGCGCCATCATCTTCACTTCGGCGGTGCGGTCTTCGATCTGGTGCTGAAACGCCGCCACCTGCGCCCGCGCCTGATCCATGTTGCGGCTGTTAGAGCCTTGCGACGGCATGCTCAGCAACTGCACTTCGGACTGCGAAAGGTTGCTGCGGAGCTGGTAAAGCTGGTTGTCTTCATTGACGAACTGCTCGACCGATGCCGGATCAATGCCCTGCTGAAACTGCTGGGCCATCATTTCATACTGGCTCTTGGCCTGCTCGTAATCGCTCTTAGTCTCAATCTGCTTGCGGGTGAGCTCGAACAGTTCGTTCTCACGCGGGCTCACGCGGTTGGTGGTCGCCATGCCGGCGTCATTCAGCTCTTTCTGCAAGGTGCGAATCTGGTTGGCGTTGGCGTTGTTGTTGTACTCCAGCTTGCGCTTCATGGTGTTCAGCTGGTCCATCCGGCTGATATTGCGATCGCGCCGGCCTTTGTCCTGATCGCTCAGGTGCTGGTTCACAATGTCTTCGACGATGATCCGGGCGTCTTTCGCGTTCTTGGTGGTCATGCTGATGCGCACGAGCTGCGAATCCTGAATCGGCGAGACACTGAAATAATCCTCTAAATCTTCCCGGGCATCGGCCACATCAAGCGTGCCGTTGCTTTTGCGAAACTTTTGAATCCAGCCGGTCTGCTGAATCTGTTTGGTGGAGTCGGCCAACACCGAAGAAAACAACGTCGACTGCCGGAGAAGCTGCGCCTGCGTCTTGGACATGATGCCCAGCGGGCCGACGTCGGGAATTTCGCTCTCTTTCCGATCGATGTCGATCAAGCGCGGCAGTTCAACCCGGATGAACCCGACGGCGGTGAACCGTGGATAGAATTTCAACAGCAACTGGTTCGCCACCACGCCGAGAATGCCGAAGATGATCAGCGAGAGGATGATCAACCAGAAGTTGGCGCGCAACACGCGCATGACATCGTTGGCGGTCATGGTGCCGCCGGCGGGTGTGGCGGCGGCGGTACTCAGCCCCATCTGCTGAGGGGCGGCCAGCGCCGTGGGCGTCGGCTGACGCGGCATGCGAATGGCAGTTGTTGTGGGCAACGTCGTCATGTTTCTCAACTCCTCAAGCTCACCACACCCTTTACAACGGGCGTGTTCAGAATTCGTTTGACTTAAACTTACAGGCGGTCAAGCCTGGCAAGTCGCAGCGTAAACAGAGACGCCGCCACCGACCAATACTTGCCCAACCAACTTCCCCCAGCAACTTCCCCCACCAACTTCACCCCAGCAACTTCACCGAACCGACTTAACCAAAGTCCAACTATTCTACCTCAACATTCGGCGGCGTGCAGCGTCGGCGGGCGATACGTACGGTTGTCGGACGCAAACCTGCGGATTGTAACGCAAGTTCTTGCAAAATATTGCGTTACCGACGGTCTAGTTCCCCCCGTTTGACCCCGTCGGTGGGGCCGGGGGGGGTTGCTGCGCCGCCATCGTCTTTAGCCGAAGCTCGCCAATCTGCTTTTCGAGCTTTTCAAAGCCGCCGGGGGGGACGCGCTTGGCGGTTTTATCGTTTTCGATCATAAGTTGCGCCTTGTCCAGCGCCGACGATGCGTCGGTCAACTCTCCTTTTCGCACCAGTCCGTCGGCCAAATGCACGAACCCGTCGGCGAATTCTTCAATCAGCAAGGCCTCGCGGATGATGATGATCGCTTCATCGATCTTGCCGTCGTCCAAATAGGCGGTGCCCAGCGTGTCGAGCACCAGCGGCTCTTTGCGGTTGACTTTGGCCATCTGGTCGACCGCACGCTGCGCGTACGCCACCGCCTCGCCGGGCTTTGCGCCCGAGCCGGGCATCATTAGAAGGCAAGCCACATTGTTAAGCGCCTGATAGTCGGCGGGACGAATCACCAGATACTCGTCATAAGCCTGCCGCGACAGGACCAAGTCCGGTGGCACGAGTGACAGGCCGACAGCGCCTGTCAATTTCAGGAAACTTTCCCGCTGTTTTTGTGGGAGCTTGTCGCGCCGGGGGAAGACCTCGGCGACCAAAGCGTGCGCCTTGTCGTACTTCGACGTAAGCGTGTAAATCTGGGCGAGGAAAATCTTCAACAGATCGTTGCCCTGAGAACGTGGGATCAGGAACGCGATGGCCGGCTCGGTGCCGATTTCCCCGAACATCGCGCGGATGATGTTCTGCTGGGAAAAATCGTCCGACGCCTCGGTCGCCAACTGGTACCCGCCCTCGAAATCGGCCATCGATTTTTCGACCTGCTTGAGCCTTGCATAAGCCGAGCCGCGGGTGCTGTAAATCCAAGGCTGTTTAACCAGTTCGAGCAGCGAAGTCGACGTCTTGATGACCGTGTCGTACTGCTTCGCCGCCATCATCGTGCGGAAGTACGTATCCTGCAGCGCAAGATCAGTCGGGCGCTCCTTGATGGGGCCTTTAAGCTCTTCCAACGCCTGTGCGTAATCGCCCTTGGCGTAAAAATAACGGGCGGCGACGTGTTGGAAGCTGATATCGCTCGCCACGGCGGGAAGCTTTTTCGCTTCCTTTATGAGCCGCTCTGCATCCGCCAATCGAGGGGGCGTTGGCGTAATATAAGCTTCGATCAACTGGATACGAGTGGTCTTGTCCTCCGGATCCATCCGAAGGGCCATTTCCAGTTCCGAGGTGGCCATCGCCACATTGTTCTGCTGGCGGAACAGCTCCGCTGCCAGCTTACGGACATCGATGTTGTCGGGCTCGAGGTCGCGCAGGCGGTTGATCCGCTGCATGGCCTCGTCGATCTTCCCGGCTTGCGCCTCCAGCATCGCCGTGAAAAATAATGCCTGCGAATCCTGGGCGCTGATGCCAAGAATCTTTTTCAGCACGGCGTCGGCGGCATCGAGCTTTCCACGCGACATCAGCACGAACGCCTGCCGGTTCAACAGCGTCAGGTCGGTCGGTCGGGATTCCAGCGCCTTTTGCACCAGAGTTTCGGCTTCATCGCCCTTTCCGTCGGCAAGCAGAAGGTCGGTTCGGCGTCGAAGGGCAAGCGGGTCATCGCCGGCAAGCTCCAATTGCTTCTGCGCTTCGCCAGGCTGTTTTTCCAGCAGTGCGATATCGGCCAGCGCCACGCGCACCCCGGGGCTTTCGTTGGCAGAAACAAACTCGGTTAAGTATTTCCGCGACTCGGCGACCTTTCCATTGCGGCGGTAATATGCGGCGATGCGTTGGGCCACGATCGGCGACTTTGATAGCTTCGGATCAGCCGCCAGCTTCAGCCATGCCTGTTCACCGTCGCTGAACTTGCCGAGTTCCTGCGACACCTCTGCAAAATATGAAACCAGCTCGAGGCTGTTCGGGAACTTCTCAACACCCTGCTTGAAATACCCCCACGCTTTTTCGCGAAGCTTCTTTTTCTCGGCCTCGTCGGTCGCCTTCATGGCCGCCGTGTTGTAGATGGCGGCGAGGTTGCCGTAGACCACAGCCTGCTCGGGGTTGTTCTTCAAATCTTCTTCGCGCTGGGGAAGTGCGTCCAGTGGATTTCCAAACTCCACATCCCATGAAACCTTGAAATCCAGGAACAGCCGATTCCGAGGGTAAATGGCCAGCGCCTGGTCGATGAAGTTCTTGATGTCGGGCGCGCTGCGCTTTTGGTAGTAACAGCGAATTAACCCTTCCAACGCTTCACGGTTCTGCGGTTTGCGGTTAATGGCCTGCTGATACGCGGTGATGGCGTCGTCGATGCGGCCGGCCATCTGATACGCCTGCCCGAGCACCGCCCACACCGAATCAAACTCGCCGCGCGCCTGAGTAAGATCGACAGCGGCATCGATCGCCACCTGAAGCTTCTCAGCGCGCTTCCGCGGATCGAGCTCCCGGCTGGCTTGGATGGTGAGCAGCTTCGCTTTGGCCGACCGGCCTTCGGCACCATCAATGTTCAACTTGGCGATTTGTTCGAGCAGTTTTTCGGCCGCGGCATCGTCGCCGGATCGCACGGCTTGCTGAAAGCTGGCTTCGACCACACGCGGATTGTCCGGTGCGAGTTTCACGGCTTCGGCCAACGCGGCGGCCATGCCTTTCTCATCCCCGGTCTGGCCGTAGAACTCGACCAGGACCAGATTCTTTTGCAGCGGATCAGCAATCGCCTCGATTTCCTTCAGGCCGAGCGTACGGAGCTGGTCCATCGTGGCGCCGCGGAGCCGCTCGACCGCCATCTTCACGGTGGGGCTTTCGGGGAAACCCTTCAGATAATCATCAAGGAACGCGACCGCTTTGGGTTTGTCACCCATCACCTCGTAACACTGCGCGATCACCAGCGCCGCACGGCGGTCGTCAGGCTTTTGCTTCAATACCAGCTCAGAAATCCGAACCGCCTCGGCGTACTGCTTGGCGGCAAACGCAACTTGCGCTTTGTAGGCCAACCTCGGCAGCGTGTTTTCCGGCAGGCGGTCGAGATTTTTCTTGACCTGCTCGGGCGTGCGGTCTTTGTTGGCCAGCTCTTCGTAAGCCATGCGCAGACCGATCACATCGACCGTTTCCGGGTTCGATTGCTCGAGCGGCAACAGATATTTTTCTGCCTCGGCCAGTGCGCCTTTGCGGAGCAGCAATTTCACCAGTTCGGTGCGCGCGGGATAATAATCCAATCGGTCGGAAATCTCTCGGAAAAGCCGTTCGGCCTCACCGGTCTGTTCGGTGATCAGAAATGCCCGCGCCAACAGATACATGACTTCGAAGCGCGTACGGTCGTTAGGGTCGGTGGCGATGTCCAGCGCTCGACGCAGCGTCTGCACCGCCGACACGGCGTCGCCACGGAAAAGCTCCATCTTCCCGCGGATGCGCAGCGTGCGCGCCGATTCCTGATCCTTGGCTTTCGACAGCAAATCCTGCGCTTCAATCATCAGCTTCGATGACGCTTCGGGGGATGCACTTTCACGCATCGCCATGTACTGGTCGAGTGTCAGGTCGGCCAGAATGATGTTGGCGCGCGCCTCGGCATCTTTGTACACCTGACCGTCAATGCCCGGACGAACCCGCGCCGGAGGCGGCGCTTTGGCCAGCAAATCGATCGCTTCGTTCAGCCTCTTTGAGTCGCTTCGAATCACGTCGACTAACGCGATACGCAGCGACAACTCGTCGGGCTTGGCCGCCACCCCGGCGGCGAGCAGTTTCTCGGCGTCGGGAATACGGCCGGCACGCTGCAGCATGGTGGCGGCGCTGAGCAGTTCTTCGGTGTAGTCGTCGTGCTCGGGCTTGAGCAACTCACCGGCTTTCATCGCGTTTTCGGCGGCGGCTTCGGTGAGTTCTTTATTCAACGCCCGCGCCTGGGCCTCATCGCGATCAGCCAACCGATCCATCCGCGGGCCGATGCCGATCATCAGTTGCGCCTGGCGCAACAAAAACCGCCCGTCTTGCGGGTGTGCTTCGGCGGCGGCCTTCATGATCGCGTGGGCTTCATCCCACAGCCGCGACGTTTCCTGCTTTTCACCCCGCCGGTACGCCTCGAAACCCTGCTGCGCCATGGCTCGAGCCATGGTGTACGGTACTTCGGCTTCATCGGGTTGTTCGGTTTGAATCGCTCGAAGGGCGTCGATAGTCTCATTGATCTTCAGCGGATCATTGACCTGCTGGCCGGCCAGCCATGATTCGACGATCACCTGCTGCGCGACAAACTTAGCCTCTTTGTTTTCCGGGTCGATGCGCAGAATATTCTTGGCCGAGTTGCCGGCGCGTTCGAGCCACTGCACCCGCGCGGAGCCGGGGGAGGCGTCGGCGATGTCGCGGAACTGCTTTAACAACCGCTGGTGTGCCGGCAGAAAATTCGGATTCTGCCCCAGCGACGCTTCCCAGATGTTGCGCGCCTTGAAAAGGTTGCTGACGTCTTCACGCGCAAGGTGGTTCTGAGCGTCGCCGAGCTTGATCCAGACGTTCAAATCAATGTCTTTCAGACGAATAGCCCGTGCATAGGATTCCACGGCGTCTTCGTACCGACCCTGCTGCATGAACTCATCGCCGGCTTTGACGTGCGGGAATGGATTCTTGGTATAGACGAACTTGTACCAGCCACCCAACAGCCCAACAACAAGCAGCGCGATACCGACGATTGCGAGCCTTATGATGAACTTCTTATTTACGCGTCGAGCCATGATAATTCTTTTCTGCCGAGCCACTCGCCCGACATCCTCTACTCCGCCATCAAAAGTTGATCGATAATTGCCTGCCAATAAAGTCGCCGGCCGCAGGATGCTCACCCAACATCACTTGCGCGCCTGGGCCGTTTCCGAGGCTTTTACCTTCTGCCAGTCCGGAAGCACTTTTTCAATTTCCGGCAAGGCGTACTGCAGGAAATCCGCCATCATGCTTTCGGAAGCGGCGCGGTCCTCGGACGTCGACATCATCTCTACTTTTGCATAATAACCGTGCTTTTGAAACAAATCCTGTAGCGTGGCGCGGACGTCGAGCGGATCGTTGGTATAGCGGCCGTTCACGTGGAAAAAGTACGCGACGTTGCGGGAAACCGATTTCCGATCGGCCACCTGGTCCACAAAATGAATAAATCGCGCCGCGGCCTGTTTGTCATTGCTGCGGGATGCAAAGCAGTCCCATCGCTTGATGTCATACGACGACGGCTGAAACCCGTCGGCGATATAGCAGCGGTCGGGAATGTGCGCCACGGTATCGACCATGCCCGTGTAATAAGTCACGGCCACATTCATGATGGCCTGCGGCGATTTCATCCGGATGACACCGAGCATCTGATGCCGCTCGGCAGTCTTTTTGCCTTTGAACTGTTCGATCACGTCCGGCGCAACCACCCGCGAATCGACGTAATCTCGGAAGACGTATTCTTTGGTCGCCAGCGCGTCCTCAAGCTCGTGCGACTGCCGCTCGTCGACGGTCACCTGAACCCACGGGCCGAACGTCGGCGACAATTCCTTCAAAGATTTTTGCAGTGCGACAGGCTCCTTGCGGAACGTCAACTGCATCTTCTGAATGGTGGTGTTGAGACCGATCGCCGCCAGCAGCAGGATGGCCGCCACGATGATAAACGCCGCATCAAAAAACCGGCGCTTCGGTGCGGGCGCTAACTGCGGCGATGCATCATCTACGAAGTTTGGCTCAGTTTCGTTCATAAAAATTCCCCTTTATTGTTCCAGATGAGGGCTGTTGGCCTTCAGCATCACCGGCGCGACGCGACGCATTTTAATCGGCGCCGACGCCGATTTGGCATCGGCGGCATCGACTTCTTCAACGAATAGTTGATCAATAATCCAGCACACGCCCAGCAGCAGGAAGAACGCCGGCACGAGCATCACCAGACCCACGAACTGATGCGCAAACCCTTCGGCAAGCTTCTGGCTCACATAGACATCGAGCAGGCCCTGGCCGGCCACGCGGATCACGTTACACAGAATTGCAATGGGGACGGCGGTGACGGTGATGAGCAGCTTCTGCCACATCGGCCGGCTGGATAAAAACGCCAGTGACGCGCCAACCGTGATGAACGTCATCAGGCTTCGAAGGCCGGCGCACGCCTCGGCCACATTCAACGTCCGCGACGGGCGCAGCGGGCCAAAATCCATAACGATCTTTGTGCCGCCCTGCGTGGCGTCCACCCCGGTCATTTGCAACACAAACACCGCCACCAAAGCCGCGAGTTCCTGCAGCGGGCTGGCCAGCCAACTGTAGAACAGCCCCGGCCAGGGCAATGAACAGATGAGAAACGCGATGGGAAACCAAGTGATCTTCATCACCTGCCAGCCGCATAGCGTCAGCACGATGCCGAATATCGTGAAGACCAGACCGAGGTCTTTCACGTAGTCGTTCTGACCAGGAAAGATGCCGTAGCCGAACGTCAGCAGGCCGAACAGCAGCGAACCGACGCCCCAATTAAACATCAGCACCAGCGCGCCCAGCGGCAGCGCGGCAATGCTGGCCACGCCCAGGTAAGTTTGCAACGAACCGGCAAACAGCGGCGCGATCAGGAATTTCCCGGCCAACCCGCCGACAACGAGTATCGCGGAACCGATCCAGCGGGCGCGCCCCAGCCCGGTTGGAAGCACGGGTTCGACACGCGCCTTCAATAATTCTTCGCGGTGAAGATAAAGATAGTAAAGCCCGATTAACGGCACGATAAACGCGTGCCCCCAGTTGCCTTCGCCGTAGAAAGGGTTGGTCTTGCTCCATAGCCGCCACAGGCTCGACCAGAAGACGGCGAATACCAGCGCCGAGAGAATTCCCGCCTTTAACAGCGCCCGTGAGGAGTCCTCGTCGCGCGCCAGAGGCGGCAGCGGCATTGCTCTGGCATGTAGGCTCGACAACTCACTCACGCAATTCCTCCGACTTCCGGCAAACACTTACAACCGCGGCCAATGCAAAAGTTGCTGCCCACGATCTTGGACAATCAGGCAAACGCTTATTTTAAGCATCGCAATCAGACATTTACGCCCTGATATTGACCGGGTTCATTAAATCGACAATCGCGGCGGCGGACCGCATTATGCTCGGCTCCGCCGCCGCGATTCTTTACATGTGGCGGCTGACTTTCCAGCGCGTCGCCAGATGTTCAAATCCCAGATGTTCAGTTCCCAGATGATTACAGCCCATCTTGCCGCGGGGCATAGTTCCGGTCGTACAGGAAACCGAACCCGTATGTGATCCGGAATGCGTTTCGGCTCGCCGCCAGGAACGGGGCCCAGAACTGGGTGCCGACGATAATCTTATCATCCTTCTTCAGGTAAAGATCAGGCTCTTCGCCGTTGAAAATCTTCGTCAGATCCACCGTGGCGAAGATCTGTTTATCTGCACCCTGAATGCGTCGGATGACCTGCGTACGCCACGGTACCGCCACCTGATCCAACCCCCCGGCGGCGATGATGGCATCCATGAGCGACACCTTGTTTCCGCCACCCAGACTGTACACGCCGACGCGCTGCACATGGCCGCCCATGTAGTACACGCCTTCGAGCGGGTTGGGCACGAAAATCGTGTCGCCCGGACGGATGATGATGTTGTATTTGAGCTGTCCCTGCACGAGCTTCGTCATCGGAATGCGAATGACACGAACGTCGGACGGTTCCTGCGGCGCGTTGAACTCGAAGGGCTTGGTGGGATCGGCCATCGTCGCCGGGGCAGCGTTGACGCCGGGCATTTCAGTCGGCACGACATTCTCGGCCGGCATTTCGGCAGCGGGCGTTTCCGCCGGCGCAACTGGACCGCCGCCGACAAGCACGGGCTTGCCGTCGATAATCACATAACGGCCTTCGCCGCTTTGTGCAGGCGCGGCCGTGGTGGCCGGTTGGGTGGGCTGCTCG
>CAZXLA010000014.1:0-16328 GCA_964641895.1 uncultured Tepidisphaeraceae bacterium | reverse complement strand
GCCTTCGCCGCTTTGTGCAGGCGCGGCCGTGGTGGCCGGTTGGGTGGGCTGCTCGGGGGGCTGTTCCGCAGGCTGCATCATATAGGCGGCGCGGGCCATGTCCGCAGGCTTGGCCTGGCTACGCGGACGAAGCACGTCAGCCGGAGGCTGGGCGTTGTCGGCCGGCCCGCCGTTCGGGGCGGCGTTCGGCGCGTCGTTCATTGCCGCGCCGGTGTTCTTCCGAATGATGTACACGTATTCGTAACCGCGCGTGCCGCGCGTTACATCAAAATCGGCCGACACGGTGAACGCGTCGAGCAATCGAAAATCGTTTTTTAGAATCGGGTATTGACCAGCGCGGCCGACGGCACCCACAATGCTGAATGTGCTGCCGCGCGCTTCAGAAACCACCACCGACACCTGGGCGTTCTGAATAATCTGCGCATCGCGGTAGGCTTTGCTGATCGCTTCCTCCGCCTGCGCTTCGGTCATCCCACCGATGGAGATTTGATTGATGTTGGGCAGGCTCACCTTGCCGCTGGATGTGACGCGCACCTGTTTTAGGTCGTCCAACCCGGGGCCGCGCAGATCGCTGATCGTGATGTTCACGAGGTCGTACGGCCCGATGGCATAGTCGAGCGTGTCGGCCTGCAAGTCTTCGGCGGTGGGCTCTTCGGCCTGGCCGAACACATCGTCCGGTTCTTCCACCCCGGTGCTCAGGTTGTCCAGCACGGGTACGATCATCGCGTCTTTGTTGAACGCGCCCATCTCCGTCTGATCAAAAAAGCCCTTATCGAGACATCCGCTAAGCGCGACAGTGCCTGCCGCGGCGGCGACCCCGATGGTTAGTTTCCGCAAAGTGCAACGAGACAGTAAATTCAGCGACCGCAAGGTGCGCTCCTTTCCTGAGCCTTTGTTTCCCGCCGAGGGCGCTTGGGGCGATCCATGGGGCATCACCTCATGAGGCATCAGCCCCACACTCGCCGACATCGCCGGTGCGTCGTCCGTGACCGTTTTTTCACAGCATGCCAACGCTTGCCCGTCGTGCCCCTTGCATTGCAAGCGACCGCGCGGGCGTTGGGATAGATAATCTAGCCCCAAAACGACGATTTGCAACCCAATGGGCCGCCGCCTTAGATTATCCCAATCTACCTAAACGGCCCAATCCGACCGCGACGCCTCATCAGGCCAGCGTCGCCTACGCGGCCAGACGCTGTTTTCCTTCCGCGAAGCGACGCGACGCGTTCTCGCCTACG
This sequence comes from uncultured Tepidisphaeraceae bacterium, assembly GCA_964641895.1. GTDB lineage: Bacteria > Planctomycetota > Phycisphaerae > Tepidisphaerales > Tepidisphaeraceae > UBA2421. The sequence continues at coordinate 15,093 of CAZXLA010000014.1, read as the reverse complement.
CCGCGGAACAAGTTGGCCAGCGACCCCGCCGCCGTCCCATTCACGCGCCTGCGATGTAATTCAGCGCCCGATCGCGCGTCGACCAGGGCGTTGAAATACTGAGCATCGTCTCGATGAATTGACATTGATACATCTGTGCGATTCGGTCCCAAATCTTGGCCGTCCGCCGCATCCATGTCGTGATTTTTTTCATCCATGCCGGTGTCCTTAATGGGTGTCCTTATTGAGGTTATCTCGTCACAACCTTGGCGCAACATGAGACTGGATTGACTTCGCCATCGCTGATTTACAGCCGATTTCGCCAATCTACCCCGATAACAATGCTGCAAATACCAATTGAGGTCCGAGAACCGGCGACTATACTCACAGAACACCCTCCGTTTTCGCCATGTGGATTTTTCCCTGGCAGCGTCGCCTGCTCCTAACCGAGCGGGCGGCGGCGTAAGGAACAGGAATCGTTTGACGTTGCCTCGTACCTCGATGTTCGACTTCCTTGAGCCCCGCCGGCATCTCGACGCCGCGCCTTGGAACGGTGCCGCCGAGTTGATCGGTCAGGATCGCCTCGCCGGCGAATTTCCCCTGCTCACCGGTACCGGGCAGGTCGTGGCGGTCATCGACACCGGCATCGATTACACGAACCCGCGGCTGGGCGGCGGGTTCGGTGCCGGGTTTAAGGTCCTCGCGGGCTACGACTTTGTGGACAATGACACCAACCCCATCGACACCAATGGCCACGGCACCGCCGTCGCCGGCGTGATTGCGGGCAACCGCTTCGAGAAGAACGGCCTCACTTATCAAGGCGTCGCGCCCGATGCCAGGCTGATTGCGCTGCGAATCGCCCGCGACACGTCCACCACGCCAAACGACCGCATCGCCGCGGCGCTGCAGTGGGTGATGGATCATCGCACGCAGTATGGGATTACGGTCGTTAATATCTCCTTCGGGACCGGCCACTTCGAGCGCGAGCCCGACGACGGCGCCTTCGCGACGCAACTCGCTGAGCTGGCCGAGATCGGCGTGATCGTGGCCGCTGCAAGTGGCAACGGCGGGATTGAGATCGGCGCGGGGATCGATTACCCCGCCGCCGATTCAAACGCGATCGCCGTCGGCGCGGTGAACGAGTTTGATTCCATCGCCGAATTTACCGAAAGGGGCGAACTGCTCGACCTGCTTGCCCCCGGCGACGACCTGTTCGCGCCGTGGCTCGGCAACAGCACCCGGCGTGTCTTTGGAACCAGTTTCGCCGCGCCTCTGGTTGCCGGGACGGCGGCGCTCATGCTGCAGGCCAACCCGTCCATCGCGCTTCGCGCCGCGCTTTCCATGCTCAGCGCCGCCGGGAAGGACAACTTTGACGGCGATGCCGAGATCGGCCCGACCACCGGCCGGCGCTTCTCCCGGCTCGACATTCCCAACGCGCTGCGGCTCGCCCAAGCCCGCATCCCGGCCGCCGATCCGACCAATTTGCCCGAAGCCGACGACGCCCGCGCCAACAGCATTGCAATCGATTCCCACGGGGTGCTGCACATCGCTTACTACGATGCCACCGAAAAAGAACTGCTCTACAGCACGCGCTCGCCGCAAGGCGATTGGTCGGACGCCACGGTGGTCGATAGTTCCGTCGACGCTGGCCGCTACGTGTCACTGGCGCTCGATTCCGCCGGCCGGCCCGGCATCGGCTATTTCGACGCCACCAACGGCGACCTGCGTTACGCACGCTTTGTCGATGGCGCGTTGATGGTGCAAACCATCGACGGGCGGCAGTCGGTCGGGCTGTATCCGTCCACGCGATTTGATAGCAATAACCGCCCGGGTGTGGCGTATTACCACAAGACCAAGCGCGACCTGCGCTTCGCTCGGTTTGACGGCAGCGAGTGGCGCATCGATGACATCGACGCCGACCCCAACGACCGCGGGCGCTCGGTGAGCATGGCGGTCAACTCCATCGGCCGATTTGCCGTCGCCTATGAAGACAGCGGCAGCGGCAAATTGAAATTCGCCCGGCAGACTGCAGTGGGCTGGAATGTCGATACGATTGACAACAACACCGCAGGCGTGTCTTTCATTTCGCTGGCGTTTGACGACAGCGACAAACTCTACGCCAGCTACTATGACGCCAGCCCCGCCGACCTAAAATTTGCCGCCGAACAACCGGACGGCCATTTTGAATCGGTGACCGTTGCCAAGCGCGGCGCGGTCGGTCTCTACTCGCAACTGCAAATCGACGACGACGACAATGCCAACATCCTCTATTACAGCCGCCGAGACGACGCATTGTTTTTGGCCAGTGGCAACTTTGATCGCCTTGTCGCCAGAAGAATCCGGCCCGCCGGCGGGAAATTCGCCTCCACCGCCATCGACCCCGGCGACGGCTCGATCGTTTACACCTTCCTGCAAACTGCGTCGAAGGCGATTGCCGTGGAGAGTGTGATTCCGTAGTGAGATTCCATAGTGAGTCGGCACATCAAGCTTGATGCCGAGGACGCCGGCCCTAAAGCATTCGCAACTCACTCTGGGCGGCGGCGATGCGCTGGCGGTATTCTTCTTTGTGGCCCCACACCAGATACGTTGCGCTGCCCAGGCACAAGACCGTGCAAAAAATCACCAGCAGCACGCCGGCAAAGCCCCAGAAAATGCCAGCTGGGATGGTGAGGAGAAACAGCAGCGCCAACAACGGGACACGCTTACTGTCTTTGTGCAATTTAGCCATGTGAGCACGGTTTTGTTCGACTTTGGTCTGAAGCTGCCGCCGAAGCGACTCGCGGGCGGCGGTCATATCGGGGTCGATCGCTGGCGTAATTTGTGGTTCGCTCACGACCCTATCTTTGTCGGCGTGCCGCCCTTCGTCCAATCGGTTCGGTGCCACCGGTTTTGGAGGTATCATCCCCACCGTGGCCAAACGAGACCGCACGATCGAAAAGCTCGATGCTTTGGCGGCGCTGAAAAATGTGTCCGACCCGGCGGTGCTGCGCCCGGCCCTGGTGGAAGCCCTGGCGGATCGCACCTACCTCGTCGTGGCCAAGGCGGCGGCGCTGGTGATGAAACACGAGCTGCACGATTTATCCGACAAGATGATCGCCGCATTCGACCGTTTCATGGAAAACGCCGAAAAAACCGACCAGGGCTGCACCGCTAAGACCGCCATCGTCGACGCACTTGTAAAGTTCAATGGCGAATACCGCGAAACGTATCTACGTGGCCTGCATCACGTTCAAAAGGAACCGGTGTGGGGTGGATCGAAAGATACCGCCGCCAAGCTGCGCGGGCTTTGCGCGCTCGGGCTGGTGGCGCTGGGGTACAAAGATGTTCTGTATGAGCATGTCGATCTGCTATTCGACGCCGACCCCGAAGCGCGTCTGCTCGCCTGCCGCGCATTGGGCGGCACGGGTGTGGATGCCGCGGCACTTTTGTTGCGGTCCAAGCTGGCGGCGGGCAAGGATACCGGGGAAATCTACGGCGAATGCTTCGCTGCGCTGCTTTCGCTGCAGCCGAATCGATCGCTGGATTACATTGCCAAGTTTCTGAACAACGATGACGCTCAGCTTGTCGAAGCGGCGGCGCTGACCATCGGCGCATCACGGCACGATCGCGCGTTCGACCTGCTGCGTGACGCGTGCGCAGCCACGATGATGACCGAAGCCAAAACCTCACTTCTGCTGGCAATGGCGATGACCCGCAGCCCGGCGGCGGTCGACCTGCTGCTGGAGAAAATGGCCGACCACCACAACGGCGGAGACGCGACGGCGGCGCTGCGGATTTTCCGGAATGATGCCGCAACGCTGGCACGCATTGAGGCAAAACTCACCGATTTGAACAGCCCGGCTCTACAGCGCCGGTGGCGAAGCGGGTAATCGTTGCACGGATGATCTATTTATTGGCATCGGTTCGATTAGTATAGCTGGCACGCAAATTGGAGGAGCCACGGATGGCCGGCAAGTCTCACGAATCATCGCAAGCATCGTCGTTGTTCAGCGGATCGTCCCAAACAGGTTCCGTAGCTACCGTCATGAAGAAAGAGAAAGAAGAATCCGCGCCCAAAGCCAAGCTGCCCCGCCGCAAGGTTGAAACCGCCGAGAGCATGGCGGCGCGGCAAAAGGATATTTCCGTCAGCGAGTTCTTCGCCAAAAACCGCCATCTGCTGGGCTTTGATAACCCGCGCAAGGCGCTGCTGACGAGCGTGAAAGAAGCCGTCGATAACTCGCTCGATGCCTGCGAAGAAGCGGGCATTCTGCCGAACATCACCATTGTCATTGAAGACCTGCAGCCCGACCGGCCCGCCACACTCAAGCAATCGCGATATCGCATGACGGTGGTTGATAACGGACCGGGCATTGTGCGCAAGCAGGTGGAAAATGTCTTCGGCCGGCTGCTGTTCGGCAGCAAGTTCCATCGCTTAAAAATGAGCCGCGGGCAACAGGGCATCGGCATCAGCGCCGCGGGGATGTTCGGGCTGATCACCACCGGCAAACCGATGGTGATTCACACCCGCCCCGGCGCCAAAAAGGATGCCCATCACATCGAACTGGCGATGAACACCAAAACCAACCGCGCCGAAGTGACGGTTGACCGCGACAAGGGCGTCGATTTCCCCCCCCAGCGATTGAAATCACTTAGCGCCGGCACGCGCGATCCGGGTTTTCTGAATCCAGAAAATTACATCACGGGCACGAGCGTGAGCATCGAGCTTGAAGGCCGATATCAAAAAGGCCGCGGGAGCGTCGATGAGTTTCTGGAGCTTACTGCCATCGCCAACCCGCACGCGCAGATTGCGTTCGTTCCACCGTCGCGCGTCAGCGCCGACGAGCAGGAAGAACTCCCCCTTGCCAATGGTTCAAAAGCAATCAAGCCGACCTCAGAGCAAAGCGAAGAGTCGGATCAGAAGGTTGAGCCTGCGCCGGCTCTCAACGGCATCGACCCCACCATCACCACGATGGAGAAAGACGGTGTCATCCTCTATCCGCGCGGCACCGAAGACCTGCCCCCCGAGACGAAGGAAATTCAACCGCACCCCAAAGGGATCGAGCTGGGCATTCTGCTCCAGATGATCAAGGACTACGAAGCCTCCGAGGGCGGCACGCTTTATCAGTTTCTGCAGGATCGGTTCTGCCGGGTGTCGGCGCAGCGGGCGAGTGAGTTTTGCGAAGCCATCGGTTTGACGAGTCGCACGCGCATCGTGAGCGTCGAGCCGCCGCACGTTGAAAAGTTGTTCAAGGTTTTTCAGGAGGCGCGCCTCTCGCCGCCCCCGACGGATTGCCTGGCCCCGATCGGCATTCGGCAGATGCTGGCCGGGATGCTCAAGGGCGTGAAAGCCGAGTTCTACGCCGCCAGCAGCCGCGAGCCGGATGTGTATCGGGGCCGTCCGTTCCAGATCGAAGCCGCCATTGCCTTCGGCGGCGAATTGCCCGCCGACGACACCGCGCGCGTCATCCGTTTTGCCAATCGAGTGCCGCTGCTGTTTCAGCAGAGCGCGTGTTCGAGCTTCAAAGGCGTCGCCGAAACCGGCTGGCGCAACTACAACTTAAGCCAGCCGCGCGGCGGCCTGCCGGTCGGACCGCTGGTAATCATGATTCACATGGCCAGCGTGTGGGTGCCGTTCACTTCCGAGAGCAAAGAAGCGATCGCCGATTACGACGAGATCCGAAAAGAGATGAAGCTGGCCCTGATGGAGTGCGGCCGCAAGCTCGGCACCTACCTCCGCAAGCGACAGCAGATGCAGCGACAGGCAGCCCGCCGCGACGTGTTCGAGCGGTACATTGGCGAAATCAGCAAAGCCGTGCACAAAATAAACGGCACCGACGCCACTAAACTTTACGACGCCTTGCTCGCTGAAGCGCGCAAGCGGACGGCCAGCGCGGATGCGAAGTTGGATGAAGACGGCAAAACGGTCCGGAAAGACGACGCCGAAGACCTCAAGGCCGATGAAGGCGTGGTCATGGTCGAAAGCCGGGCAGCGCACCTAAGTCAGGACGAATCTGCCGGCGCGTCAGCTTCAGTTGATGCGGCTCCGAAAGATGAGGGCGACCTGGTTTCGCTCAAATCAAAATCGAATCCGAAGAAAAAAATAAATCCCGACGGCGAGTTGTTTTGAAGGAAGCGTAAGTCACTGCCAACGCAAGCGCTGACAGTCACCCGCCCGACGCAGCCAACCGTAAAACCGGTTCCTAAGTGGGTTCCTAACCGGGTTCCTAGCCGGTATTCTGATCAAGCCGTCGCTTCTAAATCAAGCTCCACCACCGCGTCAACGAGGTCGCTTGGATTCAAGGCAGCGTCAATCTCGAACACCAATATCTGCCCGGCACTCACGTCGCGGTTGCTTGATGTGCCGTGCAGCGTAAACGTGCCGACCGCGTTTGCCGCCAAGCCGGCGCCGCTGTTAATGCCGCCGGTGGATTTCGTTTTGTTGGCATCGCCGGCGTCCAGCACGTTTGTGGTGCCGGTGCCGGCCGTGCCTTTGTTTTTCAATTGAAACGCCCAGTAGTTGCTGTTGGATGCAGCGACCGCGACTTCAACCACGAGCCGCGCCGCCGTCACTTTGGCTGCGAATCCGGGCATCGGCGGCTAGCGGAATGCGTAGGGCGCTTTTTCCGCAGTGCAGCTTCCTATGGCGCGCGACACCGACACCGTCCGCACCGATACCGGCACATCGCCAGTAACCATCGCCCGAAATGTCGGCGCTCCACTGGCAGCGCTCGGCGAGCTGAGGAAGCGGTTGGCGGTCACGCTGCCGCCCAGCGTCAAGTTAGCGGCCGACAGGTTGGCAATCCCGACGACATCGCCGCTATTCACGTCGAGTATCGCGCCGCCGCCCGACATCGCGATGTTGCCGTTTTCCTCAACCACGAATACGCCGCCGCCCACGTCCAGCGACTGCACGCTTAGCTTGCCGGTCGTGTCGGCGTTGACTTTGCTAACGCCGCTGACTTGCAAATCCAGCAGCATCGAACCGGCCGCCGAACCGCCGTCCAGTGCGTTGATTACAGCGGCGGTAAACACGACGGAACTGTTGTACCAGGTTTGCGTCACGATAAGGCCGGGATTTGAGCTGGATAAGTTCTGATCCAAAGTTTGAAACGACTGACCATAGAGGTTGCCGCTCTTGTCCACCTTCATCCTGCTATCCGCGTTCACCTGCAAATCCATCAGCAGCGAGCCGGACGCCGATGCGGTATCGGTCACGTCCAGCTTCATCGCGGTGAATGTCGTCGCGCCATTGTTCCACGTCTGCGCGACAACACTCGGATAGTCCGGCCAATTCCCGTCATCCGCGATCGGCAGCGCGTCGACATTCGTGCAATCGATCTGTTTCCAATAGCCGGTGCTGTCGACGGTGATCACATCCGATGCAATGTAATTCAAGCGGCAGTTGTCCAGCCGCAGGCTTGCTTTCGCGCCGCCGCCGGTGACGCTGGCGAACGGCCCTTTGATGATCGCGCCGCGTACCGTGCAATTGCTGAACTGCCCGAGGCGGACGGGCCGTACCCAGTCGCCGCGCCAACGCCACCAATCTGGTGAGGTGGCTGGGCTGTTGCCAGTATTGCTGGCGGCAAGACTTTCGTAGATCGTGTTGTCGATCCGCGTGCTTGCGCCTTTTATAAAGGTAGTCCCGGCGTTGTAAGTAACGGGATACAGATTTCCGATCCAACTGAACCCATCGATTAAGATGTTGGCCTCGAAAGAGCCCGTTGTCTCGATTAACGAAGGTTTGCCGGTCGCAATTTCCAGCCGCACGCCATAGAGCACGAACGAAGAAGCGTTGTTCCCGCCCCCGCGCACTTTGAGAAATACACCGCCGACAAAACCGTTCATCGAAGCGCCGAACACACGGATGTCGCCACCCTTTTCGTGATCGATGCCGACATCGCACTCGTTGAAATCGCTGTTGATGATGGTGTTGTTAACGACTTGAATCGAGTTGACCTTAACACCCGAAGAACAATCCGAAAAATTCGATTGAACAATGGTGTTGTCCGCGCAGTTGTTGGAAGGTGTCGGTTCGTCGAGCCGCAAGCCGTTATCTGCGTCTTGAAAAGTACACTTCTGAATCACGAAGCTGCCGGATGGAAAGCCTTCCAAGCTTTGCTGCACGACCAGCGCCCCGGCACGGTCGCGGATCGGGTCGGCTTTGCTGGAAATGAGGACAATCGGCGTGCCGTCCGACAGCGCCGACGCCGATGCATAAATCGGGGTGACGTTGATGGTTCGGTAGCCGGACGAGTTGACGACGCTGTTGACTTTGAAGACCCGCGTGATGCTTGGGTCATTAAATCGGCTGACGGTCACGCGAACATCCGGCTGATCGTCAATCTTGTCGAGCCAGCCACCGATGTTAAAGCCGTTGAAGCTTAGATCGTCGGCATAGATCTGCGTGATGCTGGCAAAGGTGGTGCTGTTGAATCGCAAGATTCCATTGGGCGGATTCGTGCTGGTGGAGTCGGAGAATTGATAGGGCTGGGGAGTGCCGCCGGAGCGCACGAAGCTCACTTTTATTGTGTTCGTGTTCGAGAAAGTTCCAAACGACTGAACGGCCGCCACTGCGACCTTCCTATATCCACCGCCTACAGTTACTGCTCCAGTGACGTCAAAGATTCGAAATGCCCCGGAAACTGTAAGGTTTTCGATCGTTAGTCGCCCAGCGGTCCCGGCATCGAGGCCGTCAAGCCAATTGGAAATGTTGAAATCAAAAAAATTCTTATCAGCAATAAAGATTTGGCTGACACTCGCAAACGATTCGTTGTTGAATCGAAGGTTGCCGTCACCAGGGTCGCTGTCCGTAGTATTGGTCGAGAATTCATATTTTTGCGGTGTAGCGCCGACGAACGTGAGTTTCAAGCGAGCCGCTATTGGAACCCAAAATGCGCAGCAGCGTCCCGCCGGGTTCGCCATCCCAAAAGAATACCGCGCCCGTTTGACGACCGTTGTACCCAAGCACATACACCGGGGTGCCGGCCACATTGCCGACGCCGATAAAGCGCGTGCCCATGCTCTGCGTTATCACAAGCGTCTAAGTGATTCGATAGTTACCGGCAGGGGCGTATAAAGCGTTTCGATCTTCAGGGTCGCCGATTGACGCGGCATCAATCGCAGCCTGCACTGCTTCGTAGTCATCTACCGAACCGTCGCCTTTTGCGCCATATGGTTCATCGCGAATATTGATCCAAATCATGGGAAGCCCCCTCTTCTGGGAGTAAAATTTTAACCCGCGAATCAGCTAATCAGCGATGTGAAATCACTGGCGTCGCCGCACGCAAAGGCAACACACTGTTAAAACTGCAACCCCGACCGTCGGTTCTGGAACAACGCGTACAGTCAGCGAATTTACGGTGCCCACCAAGTTGACATCCGTATCGCTGCCTTGAAACCGTGTGCTAATTGATTGCGATAAGTCCAGCGTTGGTGGTAAGGCATCTGATAAAAACGTTCCACCCGGGAAATCTACCTGCAGCGACCAGAAAAGGCTTGCTCCTTGAAACTCGATGACCCAGGTGTGGGTTGCGGTTGGGTCGCCTTCGGCGGCGATCTTTATTCTCGCATTCGTTACCGGCGGGTTCTGGAAGAAATAGGGCGTGGCGAACGGGCTGGGCACCGTCCAGGAAAGATAGCGGTATCCGCCAAATGCTGGCGAGGAATTTACATCCGGCGTAGCCGGGTCGAACACCACGACACTCGTGAACGGCTGGCCCACCGTGTGGACCGTGCCGGTCGTCTGGGTGTATACCCCGCTAAAGGTGAACTCGATCGGCGTTGCCGCGCGCGCAACCGAGCCGACCACCATCAACATCAACGCCGCCAGCAACATGATCTTCACGGGTTTCATCGCAAACCTCTTTCTGGAACAACCTGCAGAACAACAACCCCGTCTGAACGCAACCCCACCAACCGAGTCTCAAAGTCGATCGATATCGTGATTCCCGCACACGCCCCTGTCAACGAAAATGCCCGCTCGCTTCTGACATGGCGTGCGATGATTTGCTTCCCGGCAAGTGGAACGCCGATTTCATTTAAAGGCGGATTTTGTTTTTGACAAACTCAGATTTGGGCGGATATGACTTGGTGTGAAGTAGTTGTTAGTTTGGTAGTTGGTTGTTGTTCATTGGCAATTGAAGATGCGGCAGCGGGTGGAGATAGCAGCCGCCGGATGGGTGGCATTCGGTGGAGGCGGTGGCTGACCCCTGACCCCTGTGTCCAGCCCCCCCGCCACCAAGGACGCGGGCTTACGAAATTGCGGAGCGAACTTTGCTACAGGATGAAAAGCCTTGGACGGGAATTTCGGGGAACCCTATTTTGGACGAAGCATACAGGAGCCTGCGTGGGTGAAGTTGTCAATGCGGTAAATCGAGTTGGCGGGGTCTCACGATACGTCAACTCAAAATTGTGGCGAAATTTGCGGAGTAAGTGGGCGCATGAAAAACGTGTTTGTGCGGCGGCTCATCGGGCGCTCAATCGTCGCCGGCAACCGCGTCGAACACGGCTTGCGTGCCGTCGCGGCCGTGGCCGGTGGATTGGGCTTTGAGGAAGAACGATTGGACTAACTCATGTAAAGGAATTGGAACGTTCAAAACGGCGGCCGACTCGTTGAGAATGCGGAGGTCTTTCATCAGCAGGTCGATCATGAAGCCCGGTTTGTAATCGCCGGCGGCGATTTTCGGCCCGAGGTTGAGCAGTTGCCAGCTTGCCGCCGCCCCGCCGCCGGTTGCGGCGAGGGTGGTGTTCAGATCGAGGCCGGCGGCGCGGGCAAACTTCAATGCCTCGCAGACCGCCAGCAGGTTTGTGGTTACCAGAATCTGGTTGACGAGTTTGGTGAACTGCCCGGCGCCCGGACCGCCGCAGTGGGTGATGGTTTTTCCGTAGCATTGGAGAACCGGCATGACCCTATTCATCGCAGCTTGGTCGCCGCCCACCATGATGCTGAGTGTGCCGTTACGCGCACCGACATCGCCACCGCTTAGGGGCGCGTCGAGCAGCACAAGCCCTCTCGCGGCGAGCCGCGTCGCTAAACTTTGCGTTGCGATGGGGGAGATCGTGGAATGATCGATAACGATCGTGCCGGGCTTTGCAGATTCGATTACGCCACCTGCGCCGACCAACACGCGTTCGACATCGGGCGTATCGGTCACGCAAATGCAGACCACATCGGCATCGCGCGTCGCATCAGCGGGGGAGTCGGCCCACTTGGCGCCGCGCTGCTCCAACGCAATGGCTTTGGATCGTGTGCGGGAATGAACAACAACATCAAACTGCTTCGACAGCAAATGGCCCGCCATCGGCAGTCCCATGATGCCCGTGCCGATGAATGCGATGCGTTGTGACATAAAAGGAATTTAGCCGGATGTGAGCCATCTGACGAGCAGCAGAATGTTCACCAGCAGCGACACCCCGAACACAGCCAGCAACGCGACAACCAGCGGATTGCTGAACAAATCCGGCGGAGCAGGCGGTGGATCCATATCGACCGTCTGGGCATGATTTTCGAGCTGTTCCAGCGAATCCAGATCGACCTGCTGCCGAGCATGCTCCGGCGGGTTGCCCTCGCGGACGAGCTTTAGGTCTTCCAGCATGTTCGTGGTGCTGTGATAACGATCATCGCGATTCTTAGCCATCGCGAATTCGATGATCTCCCCCACACCCGCCGACAGGCTCGTGTTCAGATGATCGGGCGGCACCAGTGGCTGCTTCAGGTGTTTGTGCATTACCGCCGTCGGCGTTTCGCCATCGAACGGCGGGCGACCAGTGACCATGTGGTAAAACGTCGCGCCCAGACTGTAAAGATCGGCGCGGAAATCGATGCTCACCTCGCCTCGAATTTGCTCCGGGCTGATATAGTAAGGGGTGCCATACGCCTTGCCGGCTTCGGTCTCGGCGGCGCGCTTGTCGTCCACGTCACGGGCAAGGCCCAAGTCGGTTAATTTCGCGATGCCCTCTGATGTAAGGATGATATTCTTCGGTTTTACGTCGCGGTGTATCAATCCGCGTTCGTGCGCGTGGGCCAATGCGTCGGCCATCTGAATCATGATGTCGAGCGCTTCGGTTTCGCTGAATGATCGCCCTTCGCCGATGGGCGCGGGCTGCATGAAGTCGTAAAGCGTTTTGCCTTCGACATACTCCATCACAAAGTAGTGAAAGCCATCCACGGTCGAGCCGACGTCAATCGCCTGCACGATGTTGTTGTGCCCGAGCCGCGCCGCCGCCTTGCCTTCTTTGTAGAACCGGTCGACGAACTCCGGGTTTTCGCTCATTTTTTTCGGCAGCACTTTGATGGCCACAATGCGATCGAGCGACAGCTGCTTGCCCTTATACACCGTCGCCATCGCGCCTTTACCGAGCTTGCCCAACAGCGTGTAGCCGGGAATCTGCGATTGCCGGCGCTCCTCGAGCGTCCCGCGGATGCGCTTGGCCTGGTTGACGGTGATGAAGGAGTGTTCGACGAGGAGGTCGGCCAGCGAACGCTGATTAGGATCAGATGCCTGCTTTTGCTGCTCGCGACAGAATTCTATTTCAGTCTTGGTGGCAAGACCCATGTCAATGACGACTTTGCCCACCTCGGTATCGAGGTTCTGGCTGATGCCCAAAGCGTTGCTGTCCGATGAACTCATGCCGCCATTCACCTGCGCCCCTGAAGACCGTACGCCGTTATGTTGCGGCGGGTTCATAAGTTGCGCGACCGGTTAGATATGTGTCAATCGACACCACTATACCACAGTTGAATCGTCTTGGGTTGAACAAAACATGTCAAACAATGCCGATTCTCACGACGGTGGTGGTCCCGGCTCATCCTTGACTTTCGGCGTCGCCTTGATTTGATATCCCCATAGGTACTCAGGGAGGTTCGATGACTTCGTTGCAAAAACTGAAAAACGCGGCATTTGGTGGTCGGTCGGTTTGGTCGCAAATGTCTGTACGGCGCAAACTTCGTGCCGCGCAGAGTCGAATTAAAGACATAACCGAAAAAGTGCTCCTCCACGCCGGGGCAGAGCGAGTCAGCGCCGCCCCGGCTCGATGCGCCCCGGTTCGCTACGAATCGGTTGTATGTGGATCGGCTCCCCGCGGATCAACTCTCGGTGGATCCGTAGAAATGCTCGAACGCCGCCAACACCTCACTGCCGTCACCGTCACCGCCACCGGCTTCAACTTCCTCACCGCCCCGCAGAACCTCACGCACACATTCGATACGAATGTGTCGGCGGACCTGACGATCGACGACCTCACCATCGATTACCTGTCCGCAAACGTAGCTTTAGCGCGTTCAACGCAATCGATGAGCTACGACACGTCCACCAACGTCGCCACGACCACCTTCCCGGGCCTGACAAACCAGTACGTCGCCGGCATGATGCCCGATGGCAACTTCCAGGCGATCGTGAGCGAAACCGGAATTCCCGGGATGATAACGGAGCACAAGTTCGATTACTTTTTTCTGATCGCCGATGCCAATCATGATCGCGCGGTGAGCCTCGACGACTACACCGCATTCAGCTTCGGCACGCCGCGCAATTTCAGCCAGGGCGATTTCAATCTCGACGGCTCGGTGAATCTCGATGATTACACAATCATGTCCGCGAACTTCGGCCGGCAGTTGCCCGCCCCGATCACGACCGCCAACACGTTAACGGTGGCGGCGCTTTCGAGCAGCTCCATGCAGTTAGAGTGGAGCAAACCCGGCGAAACAACGCCCGACGGCTACCGCGTTTTCCGGAGTTTTGACGGCACGAATTTCACACAGATCGCCGAGGTCGATGGAGAAACTTTAGGCTACACCGACACCGGCCTTGCCGATGGAACAAAAGTCTGGTACCGCGAGCGACCGTACACCATTGCCGCCGGCAACAGCACAACGACGAACAAAGCGTGGGCGGTGACAGTGCTGCCGGCGCCGACCGGCGTCGGGGCGACGGCGGTCTCCGACACCGCAGTCCTCATCTCCTGGACGAACAACGCGAGCGATCATGTTGGCTTCAACGTCTATCGATCCGAAACGGGGCTTCCCAACTCCTGGACTCTGGCCGGTTTCGCCGGAGCGACCGACGAGTCGTTTCTTGACACCGGCCGCGAACCGGCAACGGGCTATCACTATTACGTGCAGGCTGTCGGCAGCGATGAAGACTCGTTGCCGTCCGAGTCCGTCAGTGTCACCACTGACGAGGCGCCACTCGAATCTCCGGTGAATCTGCAAACATTTACCATCACGCAATCTACGGCCACGATCGCTTGGGAATACGACGATCCGCGCGTCGATGGCTTCCGCATCATCACGATCGAGCCCGACGGCAGCCAGACGCTGATGATCGATAACATCCCCGCCGCCCATCGGCAGCGACAGCTCACCGGTCTGCGTGACGGGTGGGCTTACGATTTGTTCGTACAGGCCTTCGACGCCGATCCGCAGCAGACGGCGGACTCCGGTTCCGCATCCTTCACAACCATCCTCCCCCCGCCGACCGCGCTGGCGATCGCGACACCGCCTCAGGACGCGCAAATGACGCTGAACTGGTCGAACGCGGCGGCGTACCAGCCGGCGCAGGTGGGCTTCGAGATTCACATCTCCGAGGACGGTACGAGCTTCGGCTACCTGGCGACGGTCAACCCCGGCAGCCCAAAAACTTACACCGCAACCGGATTGAGCACGGGCACGGGGTATACGTTGCAAGTCTTCGCCTTCCGCGCCGACGTATCTTCGACTGCGGCACAGGTCGCGACGGCAACCAGGCTGCCGGCACCCGGCCTTTCTGCAGGAGCGGCCAACGCGCGTGAAGTCAACCTCAACTGGAGCGACAACTCGACGACGGAAGATCAGTTCGCCATCCAATATTGGAAGGCCAGCGATCCGCACGCGACGTCGGTGGTTTTCGTGCCGGAAAATGCGACGGGTTTCCCGATCATCGGTCTCGAGCCCGATACCGCGTACGTCTTTCAAATCCGCGCCGGCTTTCAGTGGAACGGAACGCAGGTGATGTCAACCTTCACACAAGCCACCGCCGCGACGCCGCTCACCGATGAGTGCGCGCCCGACCGCACTCCGCCGGCGGGGTTGACGCCGGCGGCGACGGTCTACTTCGTTCCCTGTCCGGAACCGGCACCACTTCCTGAGGGATCGGAATGGAT
>CAZXLA010000013.1:0-40065 GCA_964641895.1 uncultured Tepidisphaeraceae bacterium | reverse complement strand
TCGACTTATCAAAAATTGAAGCCAACAAGCTTACGGTCGAAAAATTGCGCACCAGTCTGCCCAACGTTATCTGCGATGTGGCGATAGTGGCCCGTCAGCGGGCGGAAGAAAAGGGGTTGAAGTTCGCGGTCGTCTTCGACGGGCCGGTGCCGCAAAGCGTGAACACTGATCCGCTGCGCCTCAAACAGGTTCTGATCAACCTTCTATCGAACGCGGTGAAGTTTACGCAGCGGGGGAGCGTGACGTTGCGCGTGGCTTGCGAAGAACTGCTCGGCACGTCGCGCCTGCACTGCGATGTCATTGATACCGGCATTGGCATGGACGACGGGCAGCGTGCTCGCGTGTTTACGCCGTTCACACAAGGCGACGGCAGCACGACGCGTCGGTTCGGGGGGACGGGGCTGGGACTTTCCATCAGCCGCCGGCTGGCGAATCTGCTCGGCGGGGACATCGTGCTGCAATCGACCCCGGGCCTGGGCACAACGTCATCGGTCTGGGTCGACACCGGCGCGCTCGACGGCGTGACTCTGATCGAACACCTGCGCGAGCAGGAACTCCGTGTCGACCACGCCGGCCTGCCCCGTGGTCGGCTTTCGAAAACGGCCCGTGTGCTGCTGGCCGAAGATGGGGAAGACAATCGGGAACTGGTTCGGGCCATTCTGCGCGACGCTGGCGTAGAAGTAATCTGCGCCGAAAACGGCGCCATCGCCGTCGAGATGGCGATGACGCAGCCGTGCGATCTCGTGCTCATGGACATGCAAATGCCCGAGCTCGACGGCTACAACGCCACCAAGCGCCTCCGCCAGCAGAAGTTCATCAAGCCGATCATTGCGCTCACGGCCAACGCCATGACCGACGACCGCGGCCGCTGTCTGGATTGCGGTTGCGACGAGTACCTTTCCAAGCCCGTCGATCGCGATCGGCTGATCAGCACCATTGCGCGGTTGCTGGGCATCAGCCTGATCGAAGACCCGACCGCAGCGTCGGCATCGCAAGAGCCGGCGGCGCATGAATCGGCGTCTCCGATAGAATCAGGCCAGCGGATTCGCAGCACACGAGCCGATGACGCGCCTCTGACGGGCGTGCTGCACAGGTTTGTTGAGCGGCTGCCGGCGCGGGTTGCGGAAATTCGCCGGCTCGCTCATGAAAGCAATTCTCCGGAGTTGGCGCGCGCCATGCACCAACTGAAGGGTGCCGCGGGTGGGTACGGGTTCCCGCAGGTTTCGGAGCAGGCATCGTTAATCGAAGGATTGCTCAAGGCTGGGAAGTCTCCCAGTGATGTAGCGGAATCAGTGGCGCACATCATTGACCTGATTGAGCACATCGACGGATACGCCGCCGCGCCGACACGGGCTACCTCGTCGTCGGCATCAACACCCGCAGCGAGGCTCGACGGGGCGATCACGCGCGTGATGGTCGTCGATGATTCCTCGGCCAACATCGAGCGCATTCGCAAAGCGGTGGCGGGGATGCCGGTCGAACTGCGCACGCACGGCGATGCCGCCACGGCGCTGGCCGACGCCGCGTCGTTCGCACCCGGCCTGCTCCTGATTGATGTTAATCTTCCGGTCGTCAACGGTTTTGCGCTTCGTCGACAGTTCGGAGAAATCCCCGAGACGGCCGATGCCGTCGCGCTATTGCTGGCCGATGCGACATTTACGCAAGCCGTCGAGCGCGCCATGGCCGGCGGCGACAGGATCATTCGGCCTGACAGCGTCGCCGCCCTTCGTGAGCAGATCAAAGCCGCCATCAGCCGCGTGCAGTCGCGTCAACGCATCAGCACGCGAGCGCGAACCGATCCGCTTACGGGGCTGCCCAACATTCGTTACCTGGAATCCCGGTTGCCGGCGGATCTGTCGTCCGCGCGTCGCTCGGGTGTGCCGCTGGGTTGCCTCTTGATCAACGTAACGAACCTGGCCGGCATCAATCAGCAGTTCGGCCAGGAGGCCGGCGATGCCACGCTTTGCGCGGTGGCAAAGCTGCTGGCGGCCGAGTTCAGCCAGCACACCGTTGCGCGGCTTCGCGACGATCGGTTTCTGGTGGCGATGGTGGGCCTGGATGCCCTCGCCGCGAACGATCTTGGCGAGCGACTGTCGGCGCTGCTGGCCGATTTGCCTGTGCGGCATACAAAGCAGATGCCGGCGGTTTGCAGTGTCGTTGCCATTGTGGCTGCGCAACACACCATGTCGGCCGACGAGTTGATCGTCACCGCCGAACTGGCGATGGCGGCCAAGCCGAGCACCCCGCGCAGCAAAGCCGCGTAGCGGTTCACTCTCGGAAAAATCCAATGGTCGAATGCATGACACGCTCGTGCAGCGCCTTGGGCGCTTCATCGGTCTGCTTTTGAAGATCGTCTAAGTTCGCGCGGCAGAAACGACAGCCGAGCTTGTGAACGTGGAACTCGACGTAATGCTTCCAGGCCCCATCCAGTGTCCCCAGCATCAGGCGGCCGATGGTGCTTCGCTTGGGGCAGGTGGGGCGCTGGGCTTCCCACACCTGAGTAATCATCGAAGCCGCAAGTTCGGCGCTCTCCCACGCCGGCGAGGCGATCCATTTCGAGTCGGCGGTGCTTAGTCGGGCGTGGGCGGTAATGTGATCGCGAATTTCGTTCAGGCAACGGTGCTTAATGAGGGCAATCGCCTTCTCATCCATCTTCATCACCGCCGCGACGTCTTTATTGCGAAGCTGCGCGTAGAACAGCATTTCAACAATCTGCAAATCTCGGAAATTCTGCGCATCACGGAAGCGGCCCACCAGCGCGTTCAGCGAGGCGTCCAGGGCTTCGGAAAACACGTTGGCGTCTTCGGTGCGCCGGGCGTACCAACTGGCGGTCATATCCGGCCCGGCGAGCCGGCTGGAGGCATCTTCCATATCGTCGCGGTCGCCGTGCAGGGTTTCCTGCAAATAGGTCAACTTCAGCCGCTTTCCGCGCAGCGCGTCAATGATGCGACGGCGGAGGATGGTGAAAAGAAACGTCTCCAGGCTAAGCCGGCGATCAAACCGTTTGATGGCTTCCAGGAAGGCGATGAACGTATCCTGCACCAGATCTTCGGCTTCGGCCTTGCGCGATAAGCGGCTGCGCGCAAACGCCAGCAGCCGGCCCTGATAGCGCTGGATAAGTTGAGACCAGCCGTCGGAATTTCCGGCGTCGATCTGCTCTAAAAGATATCGATCGGCTTCCGCTAATTCTGCCATGCGTGCTCTATCGTTCGTTCGCTGCTGACGAGCCCGGCCTGCATTGAGGTTCCGTAAAACGCCGCCGCAACCGCCGCCGTGCCAACCACCGCCGCCGTGACGGCCATCAGCCGCAGACGGCCACGATAATACCCTTTTGTGAAGGTATTGGCAGCAAAGTACAGCACCGAGACGACAGCAATCAGCCCGCCCACCCCCGCGAAGGACGTAACGTTGCGATCGCGCTGTTTCTGCGCCAGTGCCGCGCCTCGGCGGGCAAGGTCGTCCATCCACTTAGGCGACACATCGAGCGTCAGCGTCGCGTAATACACATTGCCATACGGTCGCGATTGTACTTCAACCGTGCGCCCGCGAATCATCCGGCCTTCGCGCAGAGAGGCGCTGATGATCTGCTGCAGCGATTCATCGGGCGGCACGGCGGGAATGAACTTCTCCTGCTTGAGTGCCATTGCCACGCGATCACGCACCGCCGGCAGCAGCGTGGCGGCGGCTTCTTCGATCGCCTGGTTGACAGCATCGGCTTCGTTTCCGCCGGGCCGCGTCGACTTCATTTTCACCGGATCGCCGGCGGCGGGGGCTATCAACGCGCCGACCAGCAGGGTGATTGCGCAAATGCGTTGCGTCCACATGGTTCAGACTCCTTATGCAAGGGTCGTTTCAGCAACCACCGCTGCCCGTGCACGTTCACGCCTCGGCGGCCAGCCCATCAGCACCACGGCGCACAACAACGTGGCACCGGCGAACACCGTTGGGCCGTCTTTCAACACCTGCATGGCGCGCTGGCTCATCGCCTGCATGGATGCACCGGCGGTTCCTTCCCAAAATTGGCTATCATCGACAACCGTGTGGAGAATAAACATCGACCCAATGACGCACCCCACCGCCACGATGCCGCGCAGTAGGTGCGGCGCGCCGTGCGAGCGCCGGGCGAACACCAGCATCGTCACGCCGAGAAAATAAAGCGTGCCCGATGCCAGCACGCCAATAAGCCGCAACGGCGCGGCGACGGATTGTTCGTCGGCGTTGGTGGAGGCGGCGTCGGCGGTGTCGAGCGCGCCGACTTTGGCAACCGGCGATTCCAGGTCGGTCGAATCCCATGCCGCCGGCGCAATCGGCACGGGGATCGATCCGGCAATATTGGGCACGGCGATGATCCCCTTCACCGCGGCCGAACTAGCGGCTTCCACAGCGCCCGTGCGGGATTTTTCCAGGGCCGCCAACGAGTTTCTAGCTTCTTCCAACGCCTTGAGTGCGTCGCGCATGGCAATGGTTGCGGCGACGGCGGCTTTTACTTCCATCGCCGAGCGCACCGGTAGCCCGCCGCGCGTGGCGTCGCGGGTGCCTTGCACGATGGCCCGGGCCAGTTCGCGATCGAACCCGCGGAACTGCGATTGCATTTCGACGGCCACATCGTTGATCGCCGCCGTCATGGTTCTGGCGGTTCCACCGACGGGCTTGCCCGAAGCGGGGGAAACGTGGACTTCTGCCCGTACATGTGTTCCCGCCGGCGGAAGCGAAGTTGCATTGCCGTCGCGGTAACTTGGCACGCCCAATCCGCGGGCAAGCTTACGGTCGATCGCCACCGATGACGATTGGGCGCGATCGGTCGATATTGAAACTAAGTTGATCTCGGTGAACGCCTGCAGCAACTGCTGCTTGACGCGAGGATCGGGCCGGCCCGCGTCGATGGCGGCCGGCACGTCGATCGCCAGCGCCAAAGCCACCAGTGTTCCTGCGAAAATGAACAGCGCCGCCAGGGCGCTGGCGATGCCCCCACCAGCCGTGCGGGCCATGGCCGCGGCCTTCGCCTGCGCGCCGCCGACGTTGCTCAAGGCGCTGGAAATCGACCGTGTAAACCCGCCCAGAAGGTCGCTGCCCGCCCGCGGCGGCGATGTCTCGCCGGGCAACTGCTCGTCGGCCCAGCGGAGCACCTTCTTTTTATCGCAGTCGGTGAATTCGCCCGAGGCAATCATCACCATGTCAATGATCGTGCCGAAGTAAAACATTCCACCGGTCAGCATCCACAGGATGCCCGTGCCAACCTTGCCGACATAAAAGCGATGAAGCCCCCCGAAGCCCACAAAGCCGATGGCGGCCAGCAGCAACGCCCACACACGTTTGCGCGGCGATACGGTCACTGAATCGTCGAGCGTAGTCACCGGGGTGGCGACTTCAGTCGCCGCAGCGTTGGCAACCCTGCGTTTCTTCGCCTGCGGGTCAAACCACGCGGTCGGAATAACAGTGAAAAAGATCAGCGCCAAGCTCGCCAGCACGATTTTGCTGGTAAGGGCGGCGGTGCTCGTCGTGCCCAGCGTGGCGTTGGCGAGGATGATGCCGCACGTCACAATCGTCACAACGCAGGCGGTGCGAATCACGGGCCGGAACAGGTAGGGCCACCAGCCCTTGAACGTCTTGGTGATGGCCCGGCTCATGGCAAACAGCGCGACAATCAGTGTGCTTACGCCGATGCACAGAAACGCAATCGCTTCGCCGGTCATCTCGCTGTTCTTGAATACGTAGTTCTTTCCGCCGCGCGTGAAGCTTTCGTTCCACGTGCGCATGGGCAGGCTGTCTGAGGCGACGATCATGGGGATGCCGATCGCCACCAGCGCAATAAACAGAGCCAGCCATATGAACGGCGCCGCGCGGCGAACGGGCGGGTACACCATTTTCTTCCGCGGGGTGGATGCAGAGGTCAGCGACGGCGCGGCCGCCAACGGAATCGGCGGAGGGACTTTAACGACGGGGATTGGAGGAATGTGCGCCGTGCGGTGCGCGTCGGGCCGGTGGGCATCGGGCCGGTCGGTCATGATGCCCAGCCCGCCGTGGGTGTAGCGTTCTTCGATCGGCGGTTGCGGCGCGAATTGCAAATCCGGGTCCCACGGCGAAATAATCTGCACCGCCAGCGCCGTCGCCGCCAGCACGCCCACCGCGATGAGCGCGCTGCCCCCGAAGATCATGCAGAGTACGAATCCGATCCCGCACGCCGCCAATGCGTGTCCTGGGTTCACTCGGTTGACGCGCATCGGGCTGAGCCACGATCGAATATCCACCAGCAGAAGCGGGGCGGCGATGGCAACAACCGTCCATAAGGCGCGGTGCTGCAGGCCGTCTTCGCTGAAATAAAGCGGCAGCGAGAAGAGATTGGCCGCCACGGCTGCCGGCGCGGCGATGCTGAGCCGCTGGATCGCAGGTGATTCGCCCTTAACCAGCTTCGCCAGCTTGCGGCAGGCCATCAGCATAACCGCCGTGGCGCTTGAGGCGGACACTGCAACGATGATCGTGACCAATACCGGATCGACCGAACCGGCATTACCCGTCTTCCAGTTTCCAAACAGGCCCGCGCAGCCGGCAATAATCGCGACGGCCGTCGCGCCCATTTGCAAACGGGCGGAGATCGGAAGGCGATCGTTGCCCAATTCGGCCCAACGTTCGCTGGCGCGGCGGTCGTCATCGTCGTCGGTTTTTTTGTCGGCTTTGTTGTGGGCAGTCCCGCCGTGTACTCCACGAGGTTCGACTTCGCCGCGCGGGCCGTGGAATCGATCCGCCGCCATCGGTGCCGCCGGCTGACCGGGCAACGACGACGGCGAAAACGTTCCGCTCCCGCCTCCCCCCGCGCCGCCGCCGGCGATCACTTTTGCGGCGACCCGGCCGGCGACCATCGACAAATCCTGCGTCGAAAAGTTGCTCACCGACATTTGAATGTGCTCGGCACCGAAAACGGCTTCAACCATCTCCTGAATGCTCTGAAATCGATTGACCGGGTCCTTGGCCATGGCCCGGCGGATGGTGCTGCAGAATGGTTCGGGAATGTTGGTGCAATCAGGCTCCGCCGATAGGTGCTTCATCAGCACTTCGGTGGGCGACGCGCCCACAAACGGCACGACGCCGGTGAGCATTTCGTACAACACCGCCCCCATGGCATAAATGTCGATGGAGCGGTCGTACTTACCCGCGCCGATTTCCGGCGCCATGTAATGCACGGTGCCGACGGTAACCGTCTGCCCGCTGTGCTGGCTGGTGCTGATGGATTTGCTCAGGCCGTAATCGCCGATTTTGACGATGCCGTTCTCATAGAAAATGTTGCCCGGCTTCAAATCGCGGTGAACGATGCCGCAGTCGTGCAGATATTGAAGGCCCTTGGCAATTTCGCGCAGGAAAAACGCCGCCTTCTGCGTGCCCAGCCCGGCGGGGCTTTCATCGATGAGTTGCCGCAGGTTCGCGCCCGACACATATTCCATGATCACGAACGGCCGGCCCAGTTCGTTGAACTTGACATCAAAAATACTGACTAAGTGCTGCGATTTAAGGTTCATGCACTGCGTAATGCCGCGCAGCTCGATTTGTTCGTAACCTTGAACGACTTTGAGCGCCACCTCGCGGCCGGAATCGGAAATGGCGTAATATACCTCGCCAAACCCGCCGCGGCCGGCGGCACGCTGAATGGTGAAGCCCTCCAGGGGGCGATCGCCGTGCTTGTATTGAAATGCCCACATCGTGCTGATCCTTCAACCCCGCCGTATTTCAACTACGCCGTGTTAGCATATTCGACGGTGCCGACAGTATATTTCCCACAAACTGAGCTCACCAGCCCGTGCCGCACGTCATCCATTTCGAGATTCACGCCGACAACCCTGATCGTGCCATTGCATTCTACCAAATCGTGGCGGGAAGGGAGTTTACGAAATGAGGCGGCCCGATGGATTACCCCCATAAGGCCGCCGCCAGTGGCGGCGGGAGTTTCTTGTCATTTAACGAGCCGTCGGAGGTTGTCCCTTCACCACGGAATGGTAACCGGCATATTCCCGCGACCACTGGTCGCGGCTTTATGCAGGGCGATCTGATACAATGTGAGGCATGGCATTGCCCGTTGAAACACGCCGGTACACGATCGCCGAATACCTCGAACTTGAGGCGAAGTCGCAAACCAAGAATGAGTTTCACAACGGCGAGATTCTCGCGATGGCGGGGGGCACGTTCGAACAAAGCATTATCAAGTCAAACTTGATGCGAGTTTTGGGGAACCGTCTCGAAGGAAAAGGCTGCCGCGCGCTTGACAGCGACATGCGCGTTCGCATCGCGGGCCGCTCGACCTACGTGTATCCTGACGCAACGGTCCTGTGCGGCCCCCCGCAGTTCGACGCCGATGACCACAATCGCACTACGATCCTGAATCCGAAGGTGGTCATTGAGGTGCTTTCAGATTCAACCGAAGCCTACGATCGCGGCGAAAAGTTTTCGCTGTATCGGGAAATCGAGTCGCTGCAAGAATATGTGCTCGTCGCCCAGCGATCCCCGCGGATCGAAGTGTTCCACCGCCATCCCGACGGCAGTTGGCTTTTTACCCACTTCAGCGGAATCGAAGCGATCGCCAAAATTCGGTGCGTCGGAATCGAACTGCCGTTGCGTGAAGTATACGCGGGCTTGGATTTCGCGGGCGAGCAAGCTGGATAACTTTGCGGTGACAGGCTGAGCGCGCAAAAAAAGAGGCCGGTGCTCGCCGTCACACCGGCCCCATAACTGGCTGTCCGGGCGAAAGCCCGGAGACCCACAGCCATACTTACGGCATCGAGCCGAGGCCGGCGGCAGTTAACTTCAATTGGGGTTTCTCGCTTTATCGGGCGCATTTTCTATACTCCGGCGCGTAATAGGCCGCGCAATGGATCGCAACTCAATCGGCAAACTCGCGTTAGAAGACGGAACGGTATTTACCGGCCGCGCGTTCGGCGCCGCCGGAACGAGCGAGGGGGAGGTGGTATTTAACACCTCCATGACCGGTTATCAGGAAATTCTCACCGATCCATCGTACAAGGGGCAGATCGTCGCGATGACGTATCCGCTCATCGGCAATTACGGCGTGAACCGCCGCGACGTGGAGAGCAAACGGCCGCATGTGGCGGGGTTTATCATCAAAGAGTTGCCGCCGGTTTACAGCAATTGGCGGGCCGACCTTTCGCTGGATGAATACCTGAAGGAAAACAACATCATCGGCCTGCAGGGGATCGATACGCGGGCGTTGGTGCGCAGAATTCGCATGACCGGGGCGATGCGCGGCGTGCTGTCGAGCGAAATGGTTGACGACGTGAAGCTGGTCGAACGCGCCCGCGCCGCCGCGAAGATGGAAGGCGCCGATTGGGTGGCGGCCGTCAAGCCCGCCGCCGCTTATGGGTGGGATGAAGATCACGGCGATTGGAAAACCGGCCCGAACGTTCGCGGCGATGGATTGCATGTGGTGGCGCTCGACTGCGGCGCCAAAAGCAACATTTTGCGTCACTTCGCCGATCGCGGCGTGAAGGTGACCGCGCTGCCGCCGGATGTGAGCGCCGATGAAATTCTCAAACACAACCCCGACGGCCTTTTCATCAGCAACGGCCCCGGCGACCCTGCGGCGCTCGATTACGCGGTCAAGCCCATCAAGGGTTGCCTCGGTAAGGTGCCGATTTTTGGCATCTGCCTCGGCCATCAGCTTTTAGGACGGGCGATCGGCGCCGATACGTTCAAGTTGAAGTTCGGCCACCGCGGGGGGAATCAGCCGGTGATGAATTTGCAGACCGGGCGGGTGGAAATCACCAGCCAGAACCACGGCTTCTCGGTCGACAGGGCCTCGCTGGAAAAAGCCGGCGGGGTGGTGACGCACGTAAACTTGAACGACGGCACGATCGAAGGCTTCCGTCACGCCACGCTGCCGATGTTCTGCGTGCAATACCATCCCGAGGCGTCGCCCGGCCCGCACGATGCGGCGTACTTGTTCGATGCGTTTATCGAGATGATGAAAAGCAAACAACCGCCCATGCCGGCGCGGCTGAAAGAGCTTCAGGCGATGCGCGGATAATAGCGCGAGCACGCGCTTTCCTCGCAATATTTCACGGCGTAAAATATAAGTAGGGGTCAGTTTTTTAACGAATGAGGCAAGCAATGAATACGTTTACGAAGGCAGTGGCGATTCTGGCGGCGATGGCAATCGGCGGGTGCAAGAGCGCCGAAAAGAATGGTGAATCGAAGGAAGCCGACGTGCGCTCGGAGGTTGAAGTTACTTACGATTCACTTCCGGCCGCAGTGAAAGAGGGATTCACCAGGGAGTTCGCCGGCGCGAAGGTGACAAAGGTCGAGAAAGAAACCTACAACAACGGCATGGTGCATTATGAATTTGAATTCAAAGATGCCGCCGGCAAAAAGCAAGATGTGCAACTTTCCGAGAGCGGTGAGAAACTCGAACCGCACGATTGAATCACTCGAGTCGCGGGCGGAACAAGATGCCAAAATCAGCCTTGATCGTCTGGGGCGGTTGGGAAGGTCACCAGCCGCGCCAAGTCGCCCAAATTTTTGAGCGCGTGCTGCGTGGCGACGGCTTTGCCATAGAGGTGGCCGATACGCTCGACGCATTCACTGACGCCGGCAAGCTCGCGGCGCTCAATCTTATCGTGCCGGTGTGGACGATGGGAAAAATCAGCGCAGAACAGGCCGACCCGGTCCTAGCGGCGGTGCGCGATCACGGGGTGGGCATCGCCGGCTGCCACGGCGGGATGTGCGACTCGTTCCGCGAGCACACCGAATGGCAGTTTATGACCGGCGGCCAGTGGGTGGCTCACCCCGGCAACGACGGCACAAACTACAAGGTAAAAATCGGCCCGGCGAAGTCGCCGATTACTGAAGGATTGAAAGATTTCGATGTGTCGAGCGAGCAATATTACCTGCACGTCGATCCGGCGGTGAGGGTGCTGGCCACCACGCAGCTCCCCGTGGCCGACGGTCCGCACGCGCCCAACGGGCCGGTGGAAATGCCCGTTGTGTGGACCAAGCTCTACGGCAAAGGCCGGGTGTTCTACAACGCGCTCGGGCATCAGGCGAACATCGTCGAAAGTGAGCCGTGCCTGACCCTCATGCGGCGCGGATTCGCCTGGGCGGCGAAGTGACGGGATTTTTGATTTTTGATTTTCGAATGATTACAGATGCTCATGCTGCGCGTAATTTCACCGCAGCAGGTCGTCGCCTTGCAATCAAAAATCAAAAATTGAAAATCGAAAAACAGCAAGATGATCATCACGATCGACGGACCAGCCGGCACGGGAAAATCGTCGGTAGCGCTGGAAGTCGCCCGCCTGCTCGGGTTTGACTTTCTCGACACCGGGGCGATGTATCGCGCCATCGGTCTGCAGGCCCTGCGCCGGCAGACCGATCTTGACGACAAGCGGGCTTTGGCGTTCGTTGCCGTTCACAGTCGCATCTTGTTTGATTGGTCGAAGCAGCCGCCGGCGGTCATGTTGAATGGCGAGACCGTGACCCACCTGCTTCGCAGCAGTGAGGCAACCCGCGCCGCCAGCTATGTTGCGGTCGTGCCGGCCATTCGCGAAATGCTCGTCCGCCAGCAGCAGATGATCGGCCGCGAGCGAACCAACTTGGTCACCGAAGGCCGCGATCAGGGCACGGTCGTCTTTCCGCAGGCCGAGTTCAAGTATTACCTCGATGCCAAACCCGAAGAGCGCGCCCGCCGACGCACGGCGCAGCTGCGTGCCCGGGGGGAGATCGTTGATTCGAACGAGATCTTCAACCAGATCGTCTCGCGAGATAAACGCGACCGCGAGCGCGACGTCGGCCCGCTGTCGATCCCGAAAGACGCGCGCATTATTGATACGACCACCATCTCGCAGCATGAAGTCATCCGCCGGATGGTGGATGAAGTGCAGGCGCGCGTCGGCGCGGCCCGCTAAGCCGGTTGCACCCTATGGTCGAACCCACTCCGAGTACGCCCGAACCCGCCGAAGCCGCAAGCGCCACGGCGCTGGCGTCGCAACTATTTGCCGCCGAGCCTTCGAAGCGCAGTGTGTTCTGGCGAATCTGCCAGGTTCCGTGTCGCGTCGCCGCCACGCTTTTGTTCGATTTCAAGGTGTTCGGAATCGAACATGTGCCCCGAACCGGCGGGGCGATACTCGCTTCCAACCACCAGAGCAACCTCGACCCGGTACTGCTCAGCGTGCGCCTCAGCCGGCCGGTCACCTACATGGCCAAAGTGGAATTGTTCAAAAAGCCCGCGTTCGCATGGCTCATCCGGTCACTGCATGCGTTTCCCGTCAAGCGCGGCGCGGGTGATGTTGGCGCGATGAAAGAAGCCATCCGCCTTCTGCAAAACGGTTACCTGCTCAACTTCTTCCCCGAAGGCACGCGAACACGCGACGGCGAGATCGGACCGATCCAGCCCGGCGTGGCATTGGTGGTCAAACGCGCCGGCGTGCCGGTCATTCCCGTCGCGATCGACGGCGCCTACGAATCCATGGGCCGCGGCGACAAGCTATTTCGGCGGTTTCCGATTCTGATGCAATACGGCGCGCCGCTGTCGTTTCATGGGATGAAAGGTGAACAGATCGTGACGCTGCTGGGCGACACGCTTCGTGGGCTGCTGCTTGAGCTGCGCGAGAAACGCCGCGCGATGGAAAGGGATAATCCGTGGCGAAAACACGCGTGAAGAACAAGAAGCGCAAGTCGGCGCGCCGTGCGATTCGTTCCGCGAAACCGCTAGCGCCGATTGAACGCCAACGCGCGATGGCGCGGGTTGGTGAGGTTGGTGAACTGGCGCGCCTCGCCGTGCAGTTTCGCGACGACCGCGATTGGAAGCAGTTTCATAATCCCAAAGACATGGCGCTGTCGATGGCACTGGAAGTCGCCGAAGTGATTGAGCTGATGCAATGGAAGAACGGTGACGCACTGATCCAACACCTGCGTGCCCGTCGAGAAGATCTGGGTGACGAGTTGAGCGACGTGCTCTACTGGGTGCTGACGATCGCCCACGATTTTGATATCGACCTCGGCGAGGCATTCCGCCGTAAACTCATCAAGAGCGCCGCCAAGTATCCGATCGAAAAATCGCGTGGCCGGGCCAACAAGTATACCGAACTGTAACGCTGCACGGGTTTTCAACCGGCCATGGCGGTATTTGGGCGTCTCCGCGCCGTAAACATCCAAATATCGGGCGTCTCTCCATTCATCCGGATTTTCGGATGGATCAACCCTTGCCACATTATTCGAGCAGTTGTATGTTCTGCGACCCCGCATTTTATCGATGAACCGGGGATTTTTGATCGAAAACCCGAAGGAGAACTCACCGTGGCCTCAGCTCGCAAGCATTTGTTCACCAGCGAATCGGTTTCCATGGGCCATCCGGACAAAGTCGCGGATGCCATTTCCGATAGCGTTCTCGATGCCATCTTCGCGCAGGAAATCAAGGAAGGCTACGACATCCGAGGGACGCGCGTGGCGTGCGAAACGCTTTGCACCACGGGGCAGGTGGTCGTCGCCGGTGAAGTGAAAACCAACATTTATGTGCAGGTGGATGAGATCGTGCGGAACACGATCAAGTCGATCGGCTATCACCACCACGACATCGGGTTCAGTTACGACTCCTGCGGCGTGCTTAACGCGATTCACTCGCAGTCAGCCGACATCGCCCGCGGGGTGGACAACGCACGCGATAAAGGGAGCAAGAAGGGCGCAAAAGAAGAAGGCGCCGGCGACCAGGGGATGATGTTCGGCTTTGCCTGCCGCGAGACCGAAGACCTCATGCCCCTGCCGATCTGGCTGGCGCACCGTATTATGGAGAAGCAGGCTGCGCTGCGTGAAGCCGGCAAGCTCGAATACCTTCGGCCGGATGCCAAGAGCCAGGTGACGGTGGAATACGAAAACGGCAAGCCGACCAAGGTTCACACGGTGGTGCTCAGCACGCAGCACGGCACCAGCATCATCAAGAACGACGTGGTGAGCGACGATGCCAAGGAAGAGATGATCGAAAAGATCATCAAGCCGTGCATCCCGGCGAAGTATTTTCATGACAAGATCATCTACCACGTGAACCCAACCGGCCGGTTTGTCATCGGCGGTCCGCACGGCGATACGGGGTTGACGGGTCGAAAGATTATCGTCGATACCTACGGCGGGCGCGGCCGGCATGGCGGCGGGGCGTTCAGCGGGAAAGACCCGACGAAGGTCGACCGCTCGGCGGCTTACATGGCGCGCTACATCGCCAAAAACATCGTTGCGGCTAGCCTGGCTGAAGAGTGTGAAGTGCAACTCGCTTACGCGATCGGCATTGCCGAGCCGGTGAGCGTGTTTGTGGATACGTTCGGCACCGGCAAGATCGATGAACGCAAGATCAGTGACATTGTCGTGAAGAATGTCGATCTGAAGCCGCGCGGCATTATCAACTACCTGAAGCTGCTCAGCCCGATCTTCCGCCCGACCAGCAGCCACGGCCATTTCGGCCGCAAGCCGGACAAGATCAAGGTCGATGGAAAAATCTACGACACGTTTACATGGGAAAAGGTTGACCTTGCCGCGACGCTGCGCCGGGCGGCGGGGGTGTAAGACTGGTATCCCCTATGCGAAAGCAACGCAACCCGACTCATCTAGGCCAGGTCAGCATCCTTACGGCGGCGCAGATCGACAGCCCGCGGTCGATTCTCGATACGTTTCCTAATCCGCGGCCGGGAAGAGAGTTTGAAGTCAAGTTCGTCTTTCCCGAATTCACCAGCATCTGCCCCGTTACAGGTCAGCCCGACTTTGCGACGATCACGATGACTTACGTGCCGGGCACCGCGTGCGTGGAAATGAAGAGCCTCAAGCTCTATTACCTGTCGTATCGCAACAAAGGAATTTTTTATGAAGGCGTGGTGAACTCCATTCTCGACGATCTCGTAGCAATATTGAAACCACGAAAGATCAGTGTCGAGGGAGACTTCGCCGTCCGCGGGGGGACGCAGGGAGTTGTAACGGCGCGTTTTCAGGTTGCGCCAAGAGAAGAAAGGAAACGTGCAACCTCCAACTCTCAACGTTCAACTTCCAAAGGCCCTGGGTAGTGGTTGCACCATTGAGAGTTGGACGATCTTCTGCAACGGGAGTGAGTGACCATGAGTATGTTTCCACCACCGCCGCCCGGGCAGCCGCCGATTGACCCGCGTGGGGCCATGGGCGGGCCGTCGCCCTTCGCGCCGCCGCCCCAAATGACGCCGCCGATGATGCCGCCGTCGATGCCGCCGTCGATGCCGTATCCACCGATGATGATGATGCCCCCGCCGCGCGGCGGCGGGTGGGTGCGTGGCATATTCCTCACACTGGCCACGACCATCTTCGGGCTGTCGCTTACACTCAACATTTATCTGCTGATCATGACCGGGTTGATGGGCGGCGGACGGGCGTCGTCGCTCAACACCGACGTCATCAAGGCCGGCGATACGGCGCAGCAGATCGCCGTCGTGCCGATTCGCGGGTTGATCGTCGATGCGACCTATCAGCAGTTCAATAAATGGATCACCGCCATCGAGGAAGATTCGAACGTGAAGGCAATTGTGCTGGATGTTGATACGCCCGGCGGAGAAGTGACCGCGTCGGATCAAATTCACCGCCGCATTCAGGCGTTCAAGGCCGTACGGAACATTCCTGTCGTCGTCTCGATGGGCGGCATGGGCACCAGCGGCGGCTATTACGTTTCCGCGAACGCCAACTGGATCGTCGCGCAGCCGACCACGCTCACCGGGAATATTGGTGTGCGATGGGACCGGCTGAGTCTGGCGAAAATGGCCGACAAGGTCGGCGTGGAAGACAATTCATTGCACAGCACCGGCGCCGATTTCAAAACTGCCGGCAGCATGTGGAAGACAGAAACGCCCGCCGAAACGGCGTACCTCACCGGGTTGATCGACGAAGCTTTTCGCATCTTCAAAGGCGTTGTGAAGGACGGTCGCGGTAAGAACTTGACGCAATCGATCGACGAAATTGCCAACGGAAAAGTCTACACCGCCACCGAGGCGAAGACGCTGGGTTTGATTGATCAAGTAGACTACCCGGATGCTGCTTATGCCAAAGCAGCGAGCCTGGCGGGGCTGTCGTCGCCGCATGTGGTCCGGTATTCGCGCCCGCCGAGCTTTTTCGAGAGTTTTGGGGCGGAATCATCCGCTTCGTTGGGCGTGAAACTCGAGGCCGGAGGGCTGAAGTTCGATCGCAACTTGCTCCACGACCTCGCGGCGCCTCGGATGATGTATCATTGGAATGGGCATTGATCGGCTGGCTAAGAGTGTGGTGATGGGGGGCGACTTTGACAAAATGCAATTTTCGGACTGCGGGGCGAGCCCCCTCCCTAGCCCTCCCCCGGCGTACCGGCAGCGGGGATCAGAGTAGCGGGTTCGGGAGTTTTGCCAAAAAAAGCGACCCGGCGTGGAATCCTTCCACGCCGGGCGCTAGAGCCTGCGAATCCTTTCGCATCGTCCCTGCTTCGCGAGTTGGCCGGCCCACCAGCCCGGCAAACAAATTTCACACAAAGCCGCGACCATTGGTCGCGGGGCGGTGTTGTGCGACAAAACCACTTCCGGATTTTCTCTCCCGATACGTCTCGCGCGATCGCAACGTTTTCCCGCCGCCACTGGCGGCGGCTTTATGATTTGCTTCTGCTCAAATTTTTTCTTGCGGCGGCACCTTGCTCCAGAAATTTCGTGCCTGTCAGACTACGCTTCATTCCAAATCTGCCCAAAGGTTGATGCCGCCCGCGACGGGTTATCCACACTATTTACAGATGAAATTCCGAAGCGGGGCACAACTAATTGTGCTTGCCCGCAACGAACTTACGCACGATGAGCAGCGAGGTGGGGCTTTCATCGGCGATTCGCTGCGGTCGCCAGCCGAACAAATGCGATTCAAGGCCCAGCGATTCATCCACGCCAATGATTACCAGATCGTGGTCCGGGCACTCTTTCAAGAGCGCGTCGACAGGATATTCATCGATGACTACTTTGAGCGTAACCGCATTGGCCGCCGACGGTTGCAGGAAGGTTTGGTCGACGGTGGATTTGGCGTCGATCTTTTGTGCGTCGGTTCTGTTGGGCGCGACCACATGCAGCACCGTCACGGCGGCGCCGCTCAGACGGTTCATCCGCTCGGCCACGCGCAGCGCCAGGATGTCGTGCGGCGAACCGACCATCGCCACAAGAACTTTGCCGACCTTAGTCAGTCCGCGATCCACGAAAATGCCCAGGTCGGCCGGCGTGGCCTGCAGCACCCGGTGTACGGTGCCGCCGAGAATTTCGGTGCCGATGAGCGGCTTGTGAAAGCCCATGAGCACCATCGACGCCCCACGACCCTTGGCAACGGCGGCGATGTCGGTGGGCACGTCGCGCGTCGCGAACGAAATCGGCTCGGTAGCCAGCCGCTGGTTGCGCGCCTCGGCGAGCATCGGCGCGAGGGCTTCGTCGCGCTGAAACTCCAGGTCATCGAGGCCGCTGCCGAATTGCTCGTCGACGGGTCGAACGAGATGAAGCGCGAGTAGTTTGCCGGCATCCGTCGGGTCGTTGCCGATCATGGCCGCGGCGACCCGCGCCAGCGACGGCCCGCTTTCGGGCGCCGCAACAGGAACGAGAACATCAAACCCCTTCCCGCCGGCACTGGTGCGCGTGGGCAACTTCGATTGCGGCGCGAACAAATGCAGCAGCGGCGACGTCATGCCTGTCGTCACCAGCGCCATGATCACCATCATTGCAAATACAGTCGGTGTGAGCACACCTTCTACAAGCCCGATCTCAAGAATCACCAGTTCCATCAACCCGCGGGTGTTCATGAGGATGCCGATGATCGAGGCATCGCGCCAACCCATTCCACTGATGCGGCCCGCGATTGCCGATCCGCCGAACTTGCCGGCGGTGGCGACGACGATGATCAACCCGGTTTGCATCCAAAGCCCCGGCTCTTTCAGGAGGCCGATCTGCGTCTTAAGCCCGGCGTTGGCAAAAAATACGGGCAGGAGAAAGGTGACCGTGAAATCTTCAATTTTATCCGACAGCATGCGGACGAACTGCGTTCCCTTTGGCATGATCGCGCCCATCATGAAAGCGCCAAACAGGGCATGAATGCCGATTTTTTCGGTCACCCACGCCGACAGCAACACCATCACGAAAATCACGCCCACGACGGTTTGGCTGAGCCGGCCCTGATGTTCATAAATGCTCTGCAGTTTGTTCAATAACGGGCGGATGAAAAGCAGCATCGCCGCCACATAGCCCACCGCGGAAGCGGCGGTGATGAGGCCGGGGCCGATTCCGTCGGCTCGCGAAATGCCGATCACCACCGCCAGCATGCACCACGCCGTTGCATCATCGACGGCGGCGCAGGTGATGGCGATGGCGCCCAACTCGGTGCGGTGCAGGTTGCGCTCGGTCAGCATGCGCGCCAGCACCGGGAAAGCCGTTACGCTCATGGCAGCGCCCATGAACAATGCAACGGGCGTAAACTCCATGCCGGGTTGATCGCGGAAGAACTTTGGATAAAGGTAAAGCGTGAGTGCCGCGCCCATCACAAATGGCACGGCAATGCTGGCATGGCTAATGAGCACCGCCGCATGGCCGCGGTTACGCAGCAGTTTGGGGTCGAGCTCGAGTCCGATCAAAAACAGGAAGAGGATGACCCCGAGCTGCGAAAGCAATCCGAGAAACGGCAGGCTTTGGGCGGGGAAGACCCAGTTCCAGGCGTCCGGCGCTGCCCACCCGAACAGGCTCGGGCCAAGCATGATGCCGGCGATCATCTCGCCGATGACCTGCGGTTGGCCGATCAGCTTGCAAAGCTGTCCCATCAGCCGCCCGGCGGTCAATATCACTACGATTTGAACGAGCAGCGTTACGATGGGCGACGCATGCGAAGCCGCCGCCGGATGAACCGTAGGCGCGCCCGCCGTCACCGGATGAAGGGCGCTTCCGCCGGACACGATCAGCCAGACGGCGATCAACGATCCAACGATCAAGGCGGCGTATGTCCAGGTCGCTTTGCGCATTCGTGTCGGGCGTTGTCGGTTGGTTGCCACACTACACGAAGCCGACGAAACGACACAACTCATTACACCGCAGAACCAATTCTTTTGATCCGATGAAACCGAATGTTCTTGCGGGGCACATCGATATAATCAGAAGATCGCAACATGAAGGAACAAGCCGATGGCATTTCAGATGATTGAACGACAGGTGATCTACGACGGCAAGAAAGTTCGTCTGGAAATTCATCGCCTCGAGGACGAGCAGGGCAAGAAGTTTGCCGCCGAAGTGGTTCAGCATCCCGGCGCGGTGGTGATTCTGCCGTTGCTTGATTCCGACACCGTACTGCTGATTAAAAACTACCGTCACGCGGTCGGGCAATATCTGCTTGAGCTGCCGGCGGGCACGTTGAACAAAGGCGAGCCGCCCATGAACGCCGCCGGGCGCGAATTGCTGGAAGAAACCGGCTATCTGGCCCACCGCATTCAGCCGATTCTGAGTTTTTTCGCTTCACCCGGAATTCTGAGCGAAAAATTGCACCTGTTTGCCGCCTACGATCTGCAAAAGCGACAGTCGGCGCTGGAATTGGGCGAAGATATTGAAGTCCAGGAGACGCCGTTCAATGCCGCGATCGACATGATCCGCGACGGCGCAATTCAGGACGCGAAAACCATCGCGGGTTTGTTATCGTATGATCGATGGTGGCGGACAAAGTAAAGGTGCCATTTATTTAATTGTTAAGAGGGACCATGGCTTGGAGTGACAGACCCTATAACCGCGAAAACGATTCCGGCATTCCACCGGTGCAGTTTCGCTTTCCGCCATTAACCGCGTTGGTCGGAGGGATTGTGGGGGCCTGCTTGCTGGTGTTTCTGTTACAGGCATTCACCGGGCACGGCACGTCGGGTGTAACAGAGTGGGGGTTTTTGACCACCACGGATCACCGAGCTGTCACTCAGCCGTGGCGGTGGATCACCTACCAATATCTACATGCCGACGCGGCGCATTTTTTCTTTAACATGCTGGCGTTGTATTTCTTCATGCCCACCCTCGAGACGCTCTGGGGCTGGAAAAGTGCCTTGGCGTTCTACACCCTCGGTGGGACAGTGGCCGGCATTTTCTATGTGCTGCTCAGCTTAGTCTACCCCAGTGCGGGGTTGCTGGGCGCTAGTGGATCGGTGTTGGCCGTTATCGGAGCCGTGGCGCTGCTTTCGCCGAATCGGCAGGTTATCCTACTGGTCTTTCCGGTGCCGATTCGCGTGTTCGCGGGGTTGATCGGCGCGTTCTACCTGCTCTCTACAATCGCAGATAAAGATCTATCCAATGCCGCGCACTTGGGCGGATTGGCGTTTGGTTTTGTTGCTCCCTGGGTAGGCGGGCCCGTTGCGTCGCGGTGGCTAAGAAACTTGGAACGCAATCGGGTGCGCAGCCGCGCACGATCAGTCGAGCTTGAGCAGGAAATGGTCGACCGCATCCTGACGAAAGTTCATCGCACAGGCATGCAGAGTCTGACGAGAACCGAGCGTCGGCAATTGCACAACGCCACCAAACACCAGCAAGTTCGCGATTCGGAGATCGCTCAGCAGCGCCGCCGAAGGTGAGTGGATCGGGGGCTTCAACCCGCCACATCCCCGCCCACCAGATAGATCCTGTTCTTGCCGCTTTTTTTCGCGTTGAACATCAGTGCGTGGTCGGCGGCTTCGACCAGTTCGTCGGGCGTGCCGGCGTGATGCGGAAAGATTGCCAGCCCGCCGCTGATGGAGAGCATTCCGCGCCCATTCGCGCCGAGCATGGCGAACTCGGGGCTGGAGATGCTGCGTTGAAACCGTTCGAGAATCGGCGCGATGCCGACTGGCACGCGCCCTACGGCTGTTGCCGTCGGATCGAGCGGCTGGCGCGGCGGTTCCTTCTCCATAAAAATCACGGCGAACTCGTCGCCGGCGATGCGAAACACCAGGTCTTTCGGTCTGCAGCAGCGTCGGATGAGCGTGGCCGTCTGACGCAGAATATCGTCCCCGAGCGCATGGCCGAATTCGTCGTTGTATTTCTTGAAATTATCGATGTCGAAAAGAAGCAGCGGCACGAGCGCGATCTTCTGCGTCGCTTCTTTGCACACTTTGCTGAGCACATGGCGAAAGTATCGCCCGTTGTAAAGCCCGGTGAGTTCATCTGTGATCGCCAGATGTTGCAGCGTCGCGTGGCGTTCCTGAATGGACATTACACGCACCGCCAGATGCGACAACTGCGCCAGAAAGTGTCGTGCCGTCGTCTGATCATCATCACGCGGCAGGGTGAGATGCAGCGACGCTTTCTCGATCTGGTCGGCCCAGATCGCGTGAGTCAGCAGAATCGACCCGTCGGGCGCCGCGGGAATCGCCGCGCCGGGGTCGGAAAGAATCAGCCGCATCCGCGGCGCGATCGTTGCGTCGATGGCCTGGACCGCCGACGCCAGCGGCGAAAGCCGTTTGGCGTTTTGCAGCGCGTCAAGAAGAATATCGGCCAGCGGTAGAGCCAGCAGGGTTGATGCACCTTCGACCGGCGCAGCCGTGGTCGCGGGCATCGACGCTTCACCGGCAGTTGCGTCCGGCGGCGCGATGCGCATCGCCGGCACGCCGAAAACCTGCTGAAGTTCGCCGGCGCTGGCCGGCGTCACCACATAATCGTCAACGCCGAACTCCAGCATTTTTCGCGATAGCGGTTCTAGCGTAGGGTGACCGAACAGAAGCAATCTTCCTTGGCCGACCAATTGGCGCAGCGTCCGCACCGCCGCCTCGGGGCGGCGTTCCATCGGTTCCGCGGCGGCCATCACCGTGGTGTAGGAATCGGCGGAGAGTTCGTGAATCCCCTCAAATATGCCGTCGACGCTGCGCACCTGTGCCGACGGCACGCCCTTCGACAACGCGGTTTGCAGTTGACGATCGGAATCGCCGATCAGCAGAATTTTCTCGCGCGAAACGACGGGCACTCTCTTCCTCTCACTTGGGCGGCTGTATTGTATCGCAGATTTGCGGCGGCGCGCACCGGGATTCTTGCCATAAGGGGCAATCGCGCCCGATTGGGACGGCGGTATCAGCTATCCGAGCCGGGTGGCAGGCTGGGCTGTTCCTGAAGCAGGGCGCGAAGTTCTTCGGCGGTGAGGACGGCGTCTCCGGAGGAGGCGTCGGAAAACATTGCTGCATCATCGTTCGCATCCGGGGCTAAAGCACCCGGCTTCCGTTGCGGAGATTCAGGTGGCAACTCGGTCAGCGGATGCGAGGTTAGCGCCGGTTCGTCGAAACGGTGCAGGCCGTCGTCGCTCAAAATCGCATCGGCGCCGCGGCGGGTTGCATCGACAATGGCGGCTTGGCGACCGTCGGTTTGCGAGAGGTAAAGCTCCAGGTGACGCATCCGCGATTTGATCAGGCTGATCAGCCCCAGTTCTTCACGAAACACGCTGTTGAGGCACAGCACCACCGCCCGATATGCCAGCGGCCGGCGGCACAATTCCATGGCAGCGGCGTAAGGGTCATCGACGGCAGCGAATTCGTAGGGCAGGCGCGATAACGCCGTGCGGGCGTGCGCGCGGCACGCCGCCGATCCAACTACGAGCACTCGTCCGGCCGATTTAGACATGTCAGGTTCGTGCAGGCGAAGGGCGATCTAACAGATCGATCATATCCCTGCTTAAACCGGAAGCAATCCAAGAGGTGAGTTTGATTGCACATTCAACCCTCGGCTGGCGGCAACCAATGCCTGCACAGATGTAATCCTCGGCAAATCCGCCGCTTCCAACGTGGCTTGACAGCCTTCTGCGGTACTCCTATCGTCGCAAGCCGCTGTCGTATTTTAGCGGTCGAAGCCGGGATCGAACCGGCGTTTAACTCCAGGAGTTTGTCATGCCCATAAAAGTAGGAATTAACGGGTTCGGCAGGATCGGTCGACTCGTTTATCAAGCCATTTGTGACCAGGGTTTACTCGGCAAGACCATTGATGTGGTCGCCGTCGTCGATATCGCCACCGACGCCGACTATTTCGCCTACCAGCTTAAGTACGATTCGGTCCACGGGCGCTTCAAACACGACCTGAAAACGCGCAAAAGCGATGCCAAACTGGAAGAAGAAGACATCCTGATTGTCAAAGGCCACGAGACCAAGTGCGTGCTGGCGACGAAAGAGCCGGGCCAACTGCCGTGGAAGCAGCTCGGCGTCGACTACGTGCTCGAATGCACCGGCCTGTTTACCGATGCAGAAAAGGCCCAGGGCCACATCAACGCTGGCGCGAAAAAAGTCATTCTCTCCGCCCCGGGCAAGGGCGAGGTGAAAACGCTTCTCATGGGCGTCAACCATGAAGAATATGACCCCGCTAAACACTTCATCATCAGTAACGCCTCCTGCACCACCAACTGCCTCGCGCCGCTGGTGCATGTGCTGTTGAAGGAAGGCATGGGTGTTGATGAAGGTTTGATGACGACCATTCACTCCTATACCGCATCGCAAAAGACGGTGGACGGCCCGAGTAAGAAAGATTGGCGCGGCGGGCGGGCGGCGGCGATCAACATCATCCCCAGCAGCACCGGGGCGGCCAAAGCCGTCGGCGAAGTGATCCCTGCGTTAAAGGGTAAACTCACCGGCATGGCCTTCCGCGTGCCGACTGCGGATGTGAGCGCGGTCGATCTCACCGTGAAAACCACCAAAGATACGTCCATCGAAGAAATTGACGCCGCCATCAAGAAAGCCAGCGAGACCTATTTGAAAGGTTACCTCGGCTACGCGGACGAAGAAGTGGTGAGCAGCGATTTCATTCACGACCCGCGCAGCAGCATTTATGACAGCCTCGCCACGCTTCAAAACAACCTCAAGGGTTCAAAGCGTTTCTTCAAACTCGTAAGCTGGTACGACAACGAATGGGGCTACAGCAACCGCGTGGTTGATCTGCTAATGTACATGGCGAAGACAGACGGCGCGCTGAAGTAACGAGCGCGCCAGTGCTATAAATGTCCTACATCGATCTTCACTGTCACTCCACCGCATCGGACGGAACGCTCCCACCCGAAGCGGTCGTAAAGCTTGCGAAAGACTGCGGCCTGAGCGCGATGTCGCTGACCGACCACGACACCGTTGCCGGACTCAGCGCGGCGGCATCGGAAGCGGGCCGGCTTGGAATCGATTTTGTGACCGGCATCGAAATCAGCGCCGAGTACGCGCGCCCGGGAACTCTCCACATGCTGGGCTACGGGATTGATCCCGCTTCTCCGATTCTTCAAGACCTCACCGGCAAACTGCTCGAGGCCCGCGGGGATCGCAATCCGAAGATCGTCGAAAAGCTGAATGAGGTGGGCGTGGCGGTGACGATGGATGAATGGCGCGCCGAAGCCAAAGGCGGCGTGCTGGGCCGGCCGCAATTGGCGGCGATTCTGGTGCGTAAAGGCTATGTCAGTTCCAACAAGCAGGCGTTCGATAAATATTTGGGCGAAGGCGGGCTGGCGTATTTTGATAAAGAGCGCCTCACCAGCCGCCGGGCGATCGAAATGGTGCGTAAGTCGGGGGGCGTCGCGGTACTGGCGCATCCGGTGCAATTGCGCAAAGAAAATTTTGCACAGCTAGAAACGACGCTGAAACAACTGGTCGATGAAGGTCTGGGTGGGCTTGAGGTGATTCACAGCGAGCACGACGACCTGACCGTGCGAGAACTCGACCGATTGGCCGACAAGTTCAACCTGCTGAAAACCGGCGGAAGCGATTTCCACGGGGGGAACAAGCCCAATATCGGCCTGGGCATCGCGAACGGGAGGCGCATTCCGCGCGCTTGGTTTGATGCGCTTGTCAAAGCGTTAAAACGTTGACGGGCACGCTCATCTTGTCGAGAAGAAAAGCAGGCCAACCTTTTTCGGTCGGCCTGCCATTAATCCAAAATACTCAGATCAATCATTCGATGCTCAGCGCCGCCGACGCGTGAGCAGTGCCACGGCGCCGACGATCGCGCCGGCCATTGGCTCGGGAACGGGTGACGAGCGAGGGAGCGATGCCGACTGTCCGAAGTTGGCGGCAAGAGCGGTAAAGTCGTCCAGGTTGGTGACACCGTTGTAGTTGAAGTCGCCGGTGGTCCAGACGGATGCACCGCCAAAGCTGGCGGCCAACGCGGTGAAATCGTCGAGGTTCACGGCACCGTCCAGGTTTGCATCGCCGCTGCGGGTGTATCGTACGAGCACGGCGGTGGCGTCGACTGCCTGATCAAAGAACGTGCCGCCGCCGGCGCCCAGGACTACGCTGGCTTCGCCGTAGCCCAATGCAAAAGCGGGATTGGCCGCCGCTGCCGAACTGTTGATGCCGTTGCCGTTCCACGAACCACCGTTGTACCCGGTGATGATGGCCGCGCGCACGGCGGCGAATGGCGTGGCGGCGGTGTAGTCGACAACGAGGCTGTTGTTGGTCAGATTAAGTTTACCACTACCGCTGACTGACAGATCGTTGACGACGCTCAGCCCCGTGCTGGTGCCGTCGGCCGAGACGGCGACTGCGCCCGTGCCGCTGATCTGCAACGTGCCCTGCCTGATCGATGCGGCGGTAAGCGATCCGCCGGTAGATACGATCTGGCCGACGCCGGTCACCGGTCCGACCGATGCGGTTCCGCCCGACTGGGTGTACAAGCTGTTATTGATCAGCCCGCCGGAGGTGAGCGATCCGCCGGTTACAATTACCGTGCCGGTTCCGGCCAAGGCATTGGTGATGGGGCCGACTGACGTGACGTTGGCGGTTCCGCCGACGCGGAAAGTGCCGTTGCCGTTCGCGCCGACAAAGATGCTGCCGCCCGTGAGGCCGGTGCCGACGGTGAGTGTTCCGCCGGTGACAACAAAGACATTTGCGCCGGTCGATGATTCGCCGACGGAGACATTGGTGCGGACGATAAGGTTCCCCCCGGTTTGGGTGCCGATGCCCAACGCGCCGGTATTCTGCCCGAAGGTGAGGAAATCGGTGCTGACGTGGCCGCCGGACAGGATGAACGTGC
Organism: uncultured Tepidisphaeraceae bacterium; assembly: GCA_964641895.1. Lineage (GTDB taxonomy): Bacteria > Planctomycetota > Phycisphaerae > Tepidisphaerales > Tepidisphaeraceae > UBA2421. The sequence continues at coordinate 14,113 of CAZXLA010000013.1, read as the reverse complement.
CCGTTCCGTTGTCGCCGGCGATGAGTTGGCCGTTGCCGATGCCATTTGCACCCACGGCAAGAGTTCCGCCGCTGACTTCAAGAGTTCCGCCGCTGACATTGCCGCCGCCCAAAACTGCATTGTTTGCCACACTGGCGACGCCGGTGCCGCGCACTTTCAAAGTTCCCTTTGCGCCGGCAGAAGATCCGAGATTCAAGTTTCCAGGAACGATATCACCGGCGCCGATGACCGTCACGGTTCCGCCGCTTAAGTCATAAACGTTAGCGCCACGTGACACTTCGCCAACGACCCATGCAAAGTTAGCGGTTGCGGCTCCAGCCGTATGGTTCACCACACCGACGGCGCCGAAATTCTGACCGATATTGTAGAAATTCGTAGTGACATTTCCGCCGCTGAAATTGAATGTGCCCGCGCCGCCGTCACCAACCACAAAAAAGGCGTTAGGGCCCGTAATGGCAAACGATCCGCCGCTCATATTCAGCGTGCCGATGCCGCCCGGTGGGTCTGAGACTGCCGAACTGGCGGCGACATGCAGGACACCGACGACGCTTACCGAGCTGTTTCCGCTGAGATTAAAAGTAACGGGTCCGTGCGCACCAATGTACATTTCCTGCCCCACACTAATGGTGCCGCCGCTCATTGTGTAGTCGCTGGGCGTTTGCGGCGCCGCCAGGTTGGCGGGCTTCAGCTCCGCCATCACCAGGTTTCTGGTGACGTTTAGTGTACCGCCGGTTTGGGTGACGTGGCCGTGCCCGTTGGTGCTTTTGCCGAGGAACGCGAAGCGGGTATTGATGGTTCCGCCGCTGATGGTGGCGGTTCCGGCGCCGTCGTCGCCGATGCTGAAATCGCCGACGTTGCCCGTGCCGACGTTAATTTCTCCCCCCGACATATTCAGCGTGCCCGCGCCGGTGGTGTTGGCGCCGAAGACCATGTTGGTCGTGGTGTTGAGCGTGCCGCCGGTTTGCACGAACCCGCCGATTGTGCCCGGGTCGGTCCCGAGCTTTAGGTTGACCATCGTACGGGTAAAGCCCGCGCCAAAAGTGGCAATGCCGGCATTGTTGATCAGCCCGGTATCCGCCACGTCAGGGACGGCGCCGCCCAGCCAATTGCTGCCGGTCGCGAAGTTGAGCGGCGTGGCGGGCGCGCCGATCCAGGAAATGTCGGCTGCACCCGCGACCACGGTCGTACCCACAACTGCCGCGGCGGCCCACAATGTGATCCATGCCGCGCGACGTCGGGACTTCAATTCAAATTGCTGCATTTTCTTCTCCACAGAAAGGTTCGATGGCAACTGCTCAAGGTCAACTCTCCGCCGCCGAAAACAGTTGCTGTTGGTTCATAGTTCGTTCAAGATCGATTCGGTCACAGGATGGTCGGTGTCATCGTCTACCCCGCCGCTAGACGGGCGAAACTTCAACAAAGCATTGCCCGCATGACCGGAGTCGCCAATAAGCGTCGCGTCATTAAACGCCGCGCGAGCCGGCTCGGTCGGCAAAGTCTGGCCGAATTGACTTGCCAGTGTCGTAAAGTCATCAAGGTCGATGACCGTATCGTAGTTGAAGTCGCCTTTACTAAACGTTGCGCTGGTGGTGCCGAAGTTTGCCGCCAGCGCGGTGAAGTCGTCGAGGTTGACGGTCGCATCGTGATTCGCATCGCCCGCCAGCGCGAAGAAACTGAGTTGATGATCCGCCGCCATCGGATTACCGGAGTTTCCGACAACGCCCGTCGAGCGAACAACCACCTGGTAGTTCCCGTCGCTCAGGATGCCGCTCGTTTGCCCCGGAAACGTCACGCTCAATTGCCGCGTGGCCTGGTTGTAGGCCAGTGCCAGCGACGACGTTGGCACGGTGGCACTGGATTGCAGGTTGGTTACAACAATATCAAACGCGTGAAGCGATGGCCCGACGTCCTGGCTGAAGGAAAATCGCAGCGTCGGCTTGGCGGCATTGAAATCGAAGCTCGATGCGTTGACGGTCGGCCGTACGGCGTTCGACGACCCGGTCTCAAAAGCGAAGGTGGATGCGACGCCGAAATCTGTAATCGACGCCTTTGCCAGCACGATCGCCCACACCCCTTCGGAAAATGATTCGCCGCCGGTGTTGCGGTTGATGTTGGGGATGGCGCTGCCGTTGGCATCAATGCCGTCAAATACCGCGCCGCGGCCTCGGAAGGTGCCGGTGATCAGGCCGCCGGCATCGTACATGTCGAGCAGCGACGTGTTGTTGCCGATAAACCACGACGCGACAGATTTCAGCCCGTTGAGATAAGTCGCCATGCGCGTCGCTTTATCGGCTCGACCGGAAACGTCGTACGCGAGCGTTAGCTCACGCAAGCCCGCGACAATCGACGCATTGTGGTATGCAATCTGCCCCGAGTTGTTGTGATACCGCGCGCCGCCGCCGGAGATGCCGGTGATGCGTTCCTTCGTGCGGACGTTGTTTGTTCCGGGGACGAGGTAGTGATACGCCTCGATGCCGTAAAAGTTGTCGGCGGCGTAGGCGGAGTAGTCGAGCAGCGACGCGACCGCCACCGACGAGGGGTCTTGACCGATGTTGACCTTGAGCCGATACGTTCGCGCCAGCGCTGCGATCTGGAACTGCCCCCAGGCGTCCCAGTTTTGGCCTGTGCCGTCGTCGGAGAAGATGCCGTTGCGCCAGTCGGCGGTGCGTACCTGGCGGTTTTTGATGTTCGTCGCCAGCGCATCGATCGTCGCCAACACGCTCGATTGGATCGGCCGGTCGTCGGTCGATTCGATCGTGTTCGAATTTGCTTCGAGCTTGAACGGGTAGGCGCCGTACTCATTCGTTCCGTAGAACAACTGGTAATAGTCGGCCAAGCCGGAAAGGATGGCGCTGCCGAGCTTAGAATCCACGCTGTTGACGCTCTGCGTCTGGAAATTGCGAACCATACGGTTGGCGTTGTTTTCCAGAAAGCGCGCAAACGTCAACTCATCGGCGCTGAGCGTACCCATCTCCGCCTCGCGCTTCTGCATCATCATCAGCCCTTTGCTGATCGCCATGATGGCGCGGCCTTCGTCGAAGCCGAACGCCTGCGTGCTGTTGGTCCAGGTCTTCTTGATCCCGGTCTTGAAACTCGTCGGCGCGCCGGCGGCCGTGGTGTACAGCGGGCCGTCGTAGATTTTGGCGACGTCGTTATTCGACGCATCACGCAGATCGTCGATGTACACCGAATGCTTAGCGTGCGGCGTGAACGGGCTGGCGCGGACCGGGCTGGGCCAATTGATAATCTGTGAAGTCGTGGAGTTCGGATCGAACCACGTTCCGTTGGGTGTCGCCGACGGATACGCCGTGCGCTTGTTGTATTCGACGCGATACTGGAAGTGCTTGTCCTGCGAATAAATCGGGTCGTAGCCGAACGTTGCGGGCGCATCCAGCCACGCGAAGTTGTAAACTTTTCCCTGCCGCGTGGTCATGTATGCCACGAAAGTAAGGATGTCGCGGGCAGTTTGATAAGACGATGCGGTTCCGTTGAGAAGATAATCATCGGCATACGCAACGGCGGCTCGGGCGGCATCGTCGACGGCGGCGTGGCCCTCGGCCATGTCCGGGACGTAATTCCAACCCTGCGTCAACCAGTTTCCGTTTTTGGCCTGCGTGTACAGGACGACCGGCTTCATGTTCCAGCTATCGACGGCGCCAAATGCACCGGCACCCAGCGCGGTTTCGTAATAGCCGGCATCCGCCCAGGTGATGCCGTTGATGTTGGGTCGCTGCCCGTCTCCAGTTCCGGTCGCATAGGAAAAGCCGCTGGTGGTGGTGTGCGCGTTCTGCAGCATCCAATCAAACTGCGTGAAGTTGACGGGGTAATTGTCGAAATCGACCGTGCGCACGGCGAAAAGCCGCCGCGGTTCCAGTGGCTCGAATTTTGATCCGTGAGACGGTCGCATCATGACAGGCTCCGCTTACGGAAAATCGCGCCCGCGGACGCCAGCCGTATCAGGGTCAGTGCCTCGGCCGGTGTAGTTTATATCCCTGTCAAACATCTCGGCCACGTTGCGATAAGCCACATGTCCGTCGGCAAAGCCTACATTCACGACGCGCTTATTCAAGCTTTCTGGCGTTCCGACAGGCGTGAGGTCGGTTTGGAGAACAATTTTGTCGTGATAAGTCTTGTAGTCGATAATGACGGCCTTTTGTGAAGTATGGCGGATGGAAGTAATTTTCTGAGGCGTTTGAACGGTAAGAGGCCCGATCATTGTTGAGGGCGAAAAAATTTGCTCCGGGGTGTACACCAATGACCACGGATACCAATAGTTCGAGCGATTAGCGGTACGGTCTGAGCCAATGTCCTTCACGTCTTCTATCGCGCCGGGGCAGCCGGGAATTTTTTTGCTGTTACCGACGTATTTCGCCAGGAAAATCGGGCCGCTGTTAATGTCCTGGTTGCAGGAATAGGGGTTGCGAGCGACGGCATCCCAACTGGCCAAACCGGGATAATATATCGGAGTATTATTGCCCGCGACTTTGGCGAACCCCGGTCCCCCCGGGAAAGAGCCTTTGTTGTCTTGAACATACATGAACAAGGCGGTGATGAGCTGCTTCTGATTGCTGAGGCAGGCGGTCATGCGGGCCTGTCTTTGCGCCTTACTCAAGCTCGGCAGGAGAATGCCGATGAGTACCGCAATGATCCCAATCACGACAAGAAGCTCGACCAACGTAAACGCACGGCGTTGCTTCATCTTTAAATCCTTATGACCGAATTTACAACTCTGATAGAACAAAACGGAAGGTCGTGAAAGCTTTTCTCCCTTTGGCCTTTCACGACCTTCCGTACTAATGCGTTACGTTGGCAATCCGCGCCTGGTGCGGAATAAACAACACTTTGCCATTTTCCACCGACATTTACCGACGGTTACGACGACGCACCAAAAGACCCGCCGCGCCGATTAACAGTGATGCCGAAGCGGGTTCGGGCACACGTTGAACAGAGATATCGTCCACGGCAAGGAAGCCGGTGACCGCGCCAGCGCCGCCGGAGGCGATGTTCATCCGCAGGCCGGTAACGCCTGCGGGAATTTCGCGGGCGAAGTTTGCTTCAACAAACTGACCACCGGTCGTGCCGTTGGCAAGGAAATCGAACTGCGGCCCGAGGCCGAAGCTGCCGATTCCGTCGTCACCGCGAACGGTGACGCGCATATCGGCACCATCGCCGGAACCCGGAGCGATAGCGGTGTTGTAGTTCCAGAAGAATCGGAACCGCAAAAAGTTGCCCGCTCCGGCAGGAATCGGAACGACGCTGGAATCGGCATCGAAATCAGGAACGAACCATTCGCCGTTGCCGCCCGTATCGGTGTCATTCAAACGCAGCGCTTTAGTACCACTGACGGTTCCCGCCACATTGTCCCAGAAGTCGAACGCATATGGGCCAGGATTCGACGGAAGGCCGAAGTCGCCGCCACCTCGCCGCCAAGTGCCTGCTCCACCTGGCGTGTCGCTCAGCGACGGGGCGTTGGCCTGCGTTAAGCTGGCATTTTCAAGAGTTCCATTCGGCCAGAAACTGCCTGGAAGAAGGTCTGCATTAGCGACCGAAGCGCTAATAAAACTTACCGCCAAGGCGGTTGACAATCGTTGCATGTTCCCTCGCATACTCGCTCCTCAGCCCGATGGGCCGTTGTTTGATGTGCCCCCGCAAAAATATAGTACAGCATGGGAATGTCCGTGAAATCAGATTTCAACTGTGTCGAAAATTGAACTAATGCCCGTTGCAATCGCGCGGGTTGACGCAAAGCCGCGCCCCGAGCGCCGCGGATGCCGGTTCGGGGGATTGACGGTTCGATTGAATGCAAAAGGGCGTTGCATCCGGCGCGATTCTTCTTGCTCGGAGCGGTCCGCCGGGGTATTTTATCCTCAAGATGCAATTAATTCGCGGGGAACCCGATTGGCGGTTGACCGCGCGCCAGCACCACGAGGCGTTCAGCGGCAAAACCGCTTTGCTCGATGAGTTGCCGCTCATCGGCCGGATGCACCTGCTTGACGCGCTGCCCGATGCGCTCGTATCTCATGCTCACCCAGGCATTTACGAGGCGCACTTCGTCGTCGACGGTTGCCTGTCTTTTAAAGCCCGACAGCAAGACTTTGACGTGATCGGCGGAATGGTCTTCCTCACCAAACCCGGCGAATTTCACGGCAGTGTGGATACTACGCTTCAGCCAGCCGAATGGTATTGGATTCACCTGCACTTTCCCCCCAAAAGCGCCCTGCCCGGGCTGACCCGCAGCGAATCGCGGGAGCTGGAAGAATCGTTTGCGCGCACGTCGCTCTCCATGTTTGCAGGTTCAGATCAACTGCGCGACTGTTTTGCCCGCTTGCTTACGGAACATCGCAATCCGACGGCGCACAGTCATGTCATCGCTCGCGCACAGCTCCACGAGTTGATGGTCCGACTCATCCGCGACCACGATCGGGCTTTGTCCAACTCCAGCATCACCGGGTATTCGAACGAGATTCAGTTGGCATTGGCTTGGATGGATCGCAACCTCGGCGACCCGCTTTCCATTCCTGATCTTGCCGAAGCGTCGGGATTGTCACAGAGCCATTTCCGGCAGTGCTTTCATAAAGAGACGGGGTTCTCGCCGTCCGACTATCTCGCCCGCCGCCGCGTCATGCGGGCGAAGCCTTTGCTGCGCGGGAACCGGCTGACGATCACGGAGATCGCGTTCCAGCTCGGTTTCCAGTCCAGCCCTTATTTTGCCGCCGTATTCAAGAAGCTCACGGGCATGACGCCCAGCGAATACCGCGGCGACACATCCGAAAGTGCATAATTTGCCTCGTGCAATCCCTACCACGCGCAGTTGAGATTCGCCGTCATTGATAATTGATCGACCCTTAGCGGCTGGAACGGGTATCCTCCGGCGGAATTGCTCGTTCTTATTGAAGAACAGATTTGCTGAGGTCACGTCACGTGCTGAATCAAACCATGCCCCTTTTGGTGCGCCGCCATGCGGAGGGTGCGCCAATTCTATCACCGGCGCCCCGATGGTGGGAAGACGGTGTTACACTCAATCCGGCGGTTACTTACCTGCCGCAGGTCGAATCCAATCGTGCGTTGATCAGGCAATTGCTTGCAGGCACGGTTTATTACAATGCTGCAGCGTGCGAAGGCCTCGTCGCGGTGCATTATCGTGCCCGCCCGAAATCTGATCCCGACGTGCCGTTGACGCGATCGTATGTCGGCTTGGCGCTTTTCACGCCGCAACTTGACCTGATCTATCGGTTTCCCGAGCCGGTGTTGTCGCCCGACGAGAATGAGACCGGGGCCGACTACCTCGGCGTGGAAGACCCGCGCATTACGCGAATCGGCGACACATTCGTAATGGTCTATTGCGGAAGCGGTTTCGACGAAGTCGGCGCGTGGTGGGGAGGACTGTGTATTGCCGAGTCCACCGATTTGCTGCACTGGTCCAAACGGGGCCGGATCGACCTTCGATGCCCGGGCTTGGATGGCGCTAAACCGTTCGACAACAGTTACTTCGATAACCTGCCCGGCGTAAAGGGCACCACTCTCCACGTCAGCAACAAAGACGGCGTGCTGATGCCCGAGTCGATTGACGGCTGGTACTACCTGCTGCATCGCCCCATGGTGGGAAAGATGTTTGGGTGGTCGATGCATGTGGCGCGGAGCCGATCAATCGATGGCCAATGGACCGATCTCGGCCCAATCGCGCACGCCCAACCCCACGCGGATTATCGCGATTCATGGCTGGGTGCCGGCGCGGTCCCGATTGCCCTCGGGGATGGAAGGTACCTGGAAATCTTCCACTCCGGCCATCGCGGGCTGGATGGATCGCGCTTCTACACACTGGGGTGCATGCTGCTGAACTTCAACCGTCTTGACACCAAGCATCCGGAGAAGATCGTCGAAGCCCGCATCGACCACTTCATGATTCCCGAGACGAAGTGGGAGATCGAAGGCCCGTTCCCGGATAGCGTGGGCAACGTGCTTTTCACCTGCGGCGCGTTCGAACTCAAAGACGACATCTGCATCCTCTACGGCGGCGGCGACACGTTTGTGATGGCGGCGATGATCGCAAAATCAGAGCTGCTGAGCGCAATGATTCCGGTCGTGCATTCTTAAGTGTCGAAATTCGTCGCCCTCGAAAATCGAACGACGCTTGACAACACTTCGGATATTCTCGCGGTCGGAAACATGACTGATCCCGCGATTTCCCTCACGCTCCACTCGATGCGCCTCGATTTCCGCCGTGCTCAAAGCGGCGGATACGGCTACGGCTTGTCAGTTGCCGATGGCCGCGAAGGATGGCGCGCGGTCACGGCCGGCGACAATCCCCTGGTTCGCGGCAGCAGCTTTGATTTGCGTCCGACCGAAATAGCCAAAATCGGCGACGACGAAATCCGCCTGACCGGCAAGCGGCAATACAACTACTCGGCGACAATTCACGCCGATCGACTGCGGAACTGGTTTCGCTTCGAAATCGAGATCGATCTGCTGGAACCGCTGCAGCTTTCGATGATCGGCGGCTTCGAGCCGGAGATCATGCTCGACCTGGGTCCGCTTCCGCCCTACGAAAGGGGCGATCACGTCTGGTTCATGACCAATATCGCCAATCCTACAAAATGGAACGACGACGCCCACGGCAACGACATGCCGGCGACCTATCTTTTCGACGCCTATCTCAAGGCCGAGTTCATGATGTTCTTCGACATGACATCGATGAACTGGATGTCGTTGGGAAACACCGGGCGATTTCTGAATTGTCGATGTGGTTACAAGCGGCGCTATCAACCCGAACCGGCGGCGGCGCTGGGGCTGTACCTCGACGGATTTTGCGGAAATACACTTCCGGCGGGGCGGCATCGGTTTGTCTACTTCATCACCGCTGCGCCCCGGGCCGAAACGCCGACCGATCAGGATGCGGTGCAGGCGCTGGTCGAGCGATGCCTGCCGTTGCTCCCGCCTTGCAGTGAGTGGCCCAAAGGGGCGACCAGTTGGCAAGACTTCGCGCAACGGTGCGCACAAGACCTGATGACCGACCACGCCTGGCATAGCAATGCCGGCGGCGAGTACATGCTGAACTACGTTGATGCGTATAGCCCCGCGTGGAAAGCGTGCATCGAAGCCCGTGGGCGGAAGTTTGACATGGACAAGCCGTGTCTGGAATCGGCGGTGTGGGGCGCGCATCCGTTGGGCGTGATCTGCAAGCTTGAGAGCGAGCCGGTTTACCATCGACTTCACAGTCGAATGCTGAGTTGCATCGACCGGATGATCGCCGCCGAACTCACGCCGCTTGCCGAGGGCAAGGAATTGGCGCGTGGCTGCTGGCAGCACGTTTATATCGTCGAGCAGATGTTCCAGGTTGCGCGGCTCAAAAACGATAGCAAGCAGTTGGCCAAAATCCGTCATGAAGTTGATGCAGTCATCATCCCGTTTGCGCGAAAGATGAAACACTTGTTTCCGCTGAGCTTCGATAATAAATCGCTGACGAAGTGCGGCTCAGGCGATGCGCATTCGCTGCTGGGCACCTATGCGTCTTTCATGCTCGATCTTCATGAGTGGACCGGCGAAGGGGCTTATCTCGACGAAGCGAAACACGCGGTGCGCCTGCACTACCGGTTGCCGGTGAACACGGTTCATCAGGAAGTGTTCATGCTGGCCATGGGCGTCCACGCAGCGGCGCGACTGGCGGCAAAGGCTGATGCTGCCGAATTCACGCAAATCTGTCGCTATCTGCTCGCCCAGACGCTTCGGATGCTTCACTGGTTCGACGACCAAACGTCCGCCCAGGTGCGCACCATCAGCACGCTGGGGATGTTTCAGGCCTGCGCGACGATCAATTATTCGGCGCTATTTGAAAACATCGAAACTTTGGCCCGAATCGCTGCGGCGTTGAAGGTGCTCGCGCCGTCGTCGAGCCTCTTGCGCGTCTTTGATCATGCGAGAAAGAATAATTTCTATTTCTTCCCGCAATGTCTCGCCGGACATCATGATTTGCCACTCAAGTACGTTCCACTGGAGAATATAGGTATCCTCGAAGGCCCGCCGCCGACGAGCGTTGGGGCCGAGGTGTACGGCGCCGGCTGGGTGTTTCGCGCCTACCTGTTGTGGGAAGCGTTTGGCCGATGCGACGATCGCGAGGTCATGGTGCTCAACTGCGACGCGTTCGACGAGCGCCGGCAACTTGAGGCCGGCCGATGGAACCTGACGTTTGTCGTGTTTAACCCGACGACGGAACCGCGCGACGTTGAGGTAATGTTTCCCTTGGCCGCGGTATGTGAGGCGCGCGTGACCGAGAACGGGCAGATCCATCCCGTGATAAGTGGCCGCTGGAAATTGCGATTATCGGCCGGCGAGCAGCGGCAGATCGGTTTAACGATCGACCCCGCGTCGACAAAAGTTGAGGGCATTTGATGCGACTACCATTAAGCTTTTTTTTCGTTCTCCTGGCACTGTTGCCGACTCTCGCCGCCGCCGAGGCGCCGACCGCGCCACCCACAACGCAACTGGCCATCGATCGGGTAGAGCTGATGCCCAACCGGCCGACGCCGTTTGCGTTGAAAGATTTCAAGGCAGTCGCGCGCGGCTACGACAAGCTCGTTTTCGATTTTGATGCCAAAGGCGAACACCTTCCACTCATCTGGTGGGACGATACAAAGATCAACATGCCGATGCGCACGTTCGGAATGCCCAGCTACGTCGGCAAGAATCAACCCCACGCGGGCGAAGATCACGAGGCGATCACCACAATCGGCGCCGTCCTCGGCGCGACGACGGCGGGAATCGATAAATCGGCGGGAGAGCACAACTGGGTGGAAATGTGCCAGGCGTACTTCAACACCAAGACCGGCCAGAATGTGGTGCTGAACAACATCGCGACCGAGACGGGCAAGACGTATTGGTACGAAACATTTCCTCAGATCCTGTTCAACAGTCTGGTCGATCGATATCCCGCCACGCCGAACGCCGAACGGATCATGCGCACCGCCGCCGATCGCTGGCATGATGCGTACATCGCTTTATCGAAACAGCCCGGCGGACTCAACTTCGACCACACCGCGTTCAACTTGGTGACGATGCAACCGGTCGACAACGGCAAATGGCACGAACCCGATGGCGCGGCCGGCATCGCATGGATTCAATACTCGGCGTACCAGAAATTCGGCGACAAAAAATACCTTGAAGCCGCCGAGGCGCTCACAAGTTATCTCGAGGGCCGCACCTCAAGCCCGCTCTATGAAATCGACATGCCGTTTGGCGCGTACGTAGCGGCGCGGCTGAATGCGGAAAACGATAAGAACCATGACGTCGGCCGATTGCTCAATTGGTGTTTCAATCCAAGTGAAACGCGCTCCGGTTGGGGCGTGATCGTCGGCAACTGGGGTGGATATGAAGTCAGCGGCCTGGCAGGAAGCGTCAGCGACGGCGGGGGATACGGCTTTGTCATGAACACCTTTGCAATGGGCGGCGCGCTCGTCCCGATCGCCCGATACGACGACCGTTACGCCCGCGCCATCGGCAAGTGGATGCTCAATGCGATGAACGCGGTGCGCATCTGCTACCCGGACGAACTTCCGCGCGAGCTGCAATCCTGTCCCGATTTTAAGAGCGAACCGGCGAATGTCATTCCGTACGAAGGCATTCGTAAAACGCGCAACGGCAAAACGCCCTACGCATCGGGCGACCCGCTCGTCGCCGGATGGGGCAAGACCGATCTGGGCCTTTACGGCGGCGGTTTTGTGGGGATGTTCGCCGGGATCATCGCACCTTCTGATGACCCGATGATCCCGCAACTCAATCTGCTGGCGACCGATTTCTTTCACGATCGCGCGTATCCGAGCTACCTGTATTACAACCCCTACGACGAGCCGCGCACCATCACTCTGAATGCGGGCGAAAAGCCGATCGACATTTACGATTCAGTGCAAAACGATTTCGTTCTTCGCGGCGCGAGCGCGAACGCAAAATTGACGATTCTCCCAGATTCCGCCGCGGTGGCCGTGGTTGTTCCTGCCAACGCAACATTGACGTATGACGGCCGCCGAACGATCGCCAATGGCGTGGTGATTGATTACGACAATGGCCGCGTATCACGCCCGGCTCCCGCGGCGCCGCCGGTACGAGAAGATTCGAGCCAATCCGTCACCGCCGATCGTGGGACCATGACGGTTGATGGTAATCCGCTGGATTGGTCGCGTTTGAAGAGCCAACCCATCAGCCTCGACACCGGTGGTCGAGGAAAGATGGAGTGCGATCTTCGCTATGCCTGGGACGACGACTTCCTGTACATCCTCGTTCAGCAAACCAAACCCGCTGCGCGCGTACACGAAGCAGAAAACCTCGCGGCCTTGTCCGCCGCCGTTTGGGACTTCGACGGCATTTGGCTACACTTGGATATGGGCAACGGCCGTCTACCGTCGATCGGTGATTTGATCCTCTCCCTGGCATTCAGTTCCACTGCCGCGCAAGACCTCTACCACGCACCCGCCGTCGGCGGCAGCACCACCGCGCGGATTCAAGTTGCGACATCAGGTTCGGCCGAAAAGTCCGACCGCGTAATTGAAGGCCGGATCGCATGGGCCGGTCTGCTGGATCACACCTTCAACAACAGGAAAGAACTCACCGACCGCTTCGGCCCGATCCGTCCCGGCCTGCGGTTCGGGTGCGAGCCGTCGATGCTCGAATACAATCACACCGGTCAATCCTTCATCGGCGGAGCCCAGTATCGCAAACCGACCGGGTTCGATGCCAACTCACGCGACATTGTTCTTGAAAACTCTGGAACCTCTCGATGAGCGGGAAACTACGGCCGACGATCCTCGCCGTGCTGCTGGTCGCGATGGCGGCGATGGTCATCGCCGCGCTTCGCCCGCCGGAGAAGCCTGACGGACGCACAGTTCTTACATGGCTCGTGCCGATGCAGCTCGATCGCCCGCTGCTGGAAAAGCTGGCCAAACAGTTCGGCGAGCAGAACCCCGATATCCATCTGCGCATGACTTTCGTTCCGGGCGCGCAATATCAAACCAAGTTGAAGACGTTGATTGCGTCGGGCCATCCGCCGGATTTGTTCTACGCCGGCGACGTGTGGGTGGCGTATTATCGTCCGTTTTTGCTCGACTTAACGCCGTTTTTCGAGCGTGACGCCGCCGAGATTGATTTAGACGATATCTATCCCGCGGTGCTCGCCGCGTGCCGGACGGACGGGCAATATCTATTTACGCCGCGCTGGTTTTCGGTCGCGTTGCTTTATTACAACCGCACGATTTTCGACGAGGCGAAGGAAGCGTATCCGACCGCGGACTGGACGTGGGATGAATACCTCGCCGCCGCCAAACGTCTGACACGCCCGGCGTCCGCCGGCAAGCCCGCGGTGTGGGGAAGCCAGATCGTCACCGGTTGGTGGGGCGAGTGGCTGACGCTGGTTCGGCAGGCGGGCGGAGAACTCTTCGACGCCGACATGCAGCGCTGCACCCTCGACGAGCCGGAGGCCATCCGGGGCATGATGTTCTATATCGAAAAAGTTCGCCGGCATCGCGTCTCGCCCGCGCCGGGGCGCGGCCCGGACGGCGGTTTTGCTAGCGGCCAACTGGCGATGGAGCTGGTCGGTCATACCGGCAACTGGACGCAGTTTAATCAGATCGGATTGAACTGGGATATCGCGCTTCTGCCGGCGGGGCCGACTGAGAAAAATCGTTCGGAAGTGGCCATCGACGCCGTCGGTGCATCGAACCAAACAAAACATCCCGAAGCGTGCTGGCGGTTCTTTAAGTTCATTATGTCAAAGCCGTCGATCCGCGCTCACGTGGATGCGGGCTATCTTTCCATCCGCAAGTCGGTCGCAGAGCAAACGCTTCTTGCCCCCGGATATCTCAAGCATCCGCAGCACGCCGCCGTGGCCTACGAAGCTTTAGCGATCTCGGACCACGGCGCGCATAGCCCGGATTTTATTGAGATTGTGCGGGAGGTCATCCAGCCGGAGATTGATCGCGCGTTGGCCGATGATCGCGATTTAAATGAAAGCGACCGCCTGGCCGCCGTGACGGCGGCATGTCGCCGCGCCGCCACCGCCGCCAATGATTTCATCCAAACGCTGGGAACCGAACGGAGGCAAGATGGCTCAGGCATCCCGGCGAAGCGGTGA
>CAZXLA010000012.1:7788-41287 GCA_964641895.1 uncultured Tepidisphaeraceae bacterium | reverse complement strand
TTTGGAACCACAGATGAACACGGATGGACACCGATGGGTTCAGCGACCTCACAACCATGGAGTCCGACGGCGGAGTGCGCCGATCTCGCTTTACCCTCCCCCTGACCCGCTCCCGCAGTAATGACTAACGCCTCATTTTGGCGATGGTTCTACTTCCGCGGCAAGTCGCGTTTGATAAAATTCAATTTCAACACGAAGAACCGAAGAAACGAAGAATGTTTGTTAAAGATGGAATCACGCGAATTATTGAAGTGCATCTGCGAACATCCGCGAACATCTGCGGCTTGTGGGTCTTCTTCGTTTCTTCGATTCTTCGTGTCAATCTGGATTTGTGGTCCAGTCAATACCCCAAATGAGCGTTAGACCCCCCGGAGTACCAGGAGGGGGAAATTTCACAGTGCCTTCATTCAATCTGTGTTAATCAGTGTTCATCTGTGGTTGCAGTGAGTCTGCTAATGATATGAGGTTGCCCGCGTGACCGAACTTTGGATCGCAATTGTCCTGGGCGTCATTGAAGGCGTCACCGAATTTCTGCCCGTCAGCTCGACCGGCCATCTGCTGCTCGCGCAGCACTGGCTCGGCGGCTTCGCAGACTTAAGCGATGGTTTCTGGAAGCGATTTGTCGTGTTCATCCAGATCGGCGCAATTCTTGCCGTTGTGGCTTTCTTTCGGGAACGCATCATGCACCTGTTGACCGGCAAACGGGGAACAGAAGCAAGCGCGCCTCCCGTCACAATCGCGACCGCGGAGCAATCGGCTTTGGGGGGCAAATCCGATGCGGAGTTATTTGATGCCGCGTCCGCCTCGGCGCCCGCAGAAGCGCAGCACACCCACCTGCGCGATCCGGTCCGAACCCACCCCGTGCTGCTCGTGGCGATCGCGACAGTGCCGGTCCTGGTCATCGGCTTCCTGCTGCACAACGTCGTCGAAAAGTATCTCGAAACCCCGCGGTTTATTGCCGCGGCGCTGGTCGTCGGCGGGGTGCTTATGATCGTGATCGAGAAGTTTCGGCCGATGCCCCGGACGGAAATCGTAGAAGACGTGACCGTCGGCCAGGCCGTGTTCATCGGCTTCGTGCAGGTGCTGGCCGCGATTTTCCCCGGAACCAGCCGGTCGGCCGCGACGATCATGGGCGGACTCGTCGCCGGCCTGAGCCGCCCCGCCGCCGCCGAGTTCAGCTTTTTTCTGGCCATCCCGTCCATGTTTGCCGCCTGTGGATTTTCGCTGCTCAAGATGATCCTTGATGGCGACGGACTCTCGTTGCAGCAATGGCTGCTGCTGATCATTGGCACGCTGGTATCGTTTCTTGTCGCCTGGGTGGTGATTGCCGCGTTCATGACCTACATCCGCAAGTACAGCTTTGTGCCCTTTGCGGTTTATCGGATCATCCTGGGCATCCTGGTCTTCTGGCTCATGCGCCCGGCGGCGTAGCAGTAAAGCTGGATGAGCGATATACTGGCTCATGACACATCTGTTTTCGCTTAAAGGGCTAAACGAGTGAAGGCGGGCTGCTGCACATGATCTTGACCGTCTTGCGAGCATTGTTCGTGCTGCTTATGGCCGCCGTCGGGTGGACGTTCGTGCTCGACCCCGGGCAGGCGCTGGGCCCCTACACGTGGATGTCGATTGCCATCGCGATGACGCTGGCCGTCCTGATCATCTGCACCGACATCCTTGCCCCCCGGCGGAAGATGGTGGTCTTCTCGTGCATCTTCACCGGCCTGGTGGTGGGCGTGCTGGTGTCGTACGCGCTGAGTTTTGTCGTCACGCTGCTGGTCGACTACGCCGTGTCGTACATCAATTCGGTTTCCAACCCGGGCATCGCCCCCAACCAACGCGTTGCAATCATTCAGTTGATTAACCTGCTGGTGGGGGTGGCCAGTTGCTACATCGCGACGAGCTTTGTGCTGCAGACCGGCGATGATTTTCGGTTCATCATTCCGTACGTCGAATTTCGCAAGCAAACCCGCGGCGCGCGGCCGGTGTTGCTGGATACCAACGTGCTGATCGATGGCCGCATTCTTGAGATCATCGAAACCGGCGTCATCGAAAGCGAGCTGCTCGTACCGCAGTTTGTGGTGAAGGAACTTCGCACTCTGGGCGACAGCGCCGACAAGCTCAAGCGTAACCGCGGCAAGCACGGACAGGAGATGCTGCAGAAGCTCACCGAAAACCTCAAGATCAGCTGCCGGATTTACGATTCCCACGCCCGCGACGAACGCGGCGCCACCGACGTGGACGACCGCCTGCTGTTGCTGGCGATCGAACTGAACGCCAAAGTCATGACCACCGACATTCCGCTGGCGCAGGAGGCGAAGCTGAAGAATGTCGATGTCATCAACCTGAATGAACTGGCAATGAAGCTCAAGCCGCGCGTGATGCCCGGTGAGCGCATCTTCCTGGAGATCACAAAGACCGGCGAAGGCCCCGGCCAGGGCGTCGGCCATTTGTC
Organism: uncultured Tepidisphaeraceae bacterium; assembly: GCA_964641895.1. Lineage (GTDB taxonomy): Bacteria > Planctomycetota > Phycisphaerae > Tepidisphaerales > Tepidisphaeraceae > UBA2421. Next base: position 38,835 of record CAZXLA010000012.1, on the reverse strand, counting down.
GGACGGTACCATGGTCGTGGTGGAAGACGGGCGGGGTTTCGTGCAGCAGGAGGTGGAGGTCATCGTCACCAACACCATTCAAACATCCGCCGGAAAGATGATCTTCGGCCGAATGGCCGATCAACGCCGCGCCGCCGCAGGATGAGCAATCGGGTGTCGCGACTTAGCCTGAGAGTGAAGTAGTGGAACCCGCGTACTCATTGAGATGCAGAACCACCTCGCCGTCATCATCCCCGCCGCCGGTAATAGCTTGCGGTTCGGGCTGGACAAGCTCTCGGCGCAGTTAGGCCGGCGAACCGTTCTTGAACACACCATCGCCGCCTTTGCCGATCGTGACGATGTCGCCGAGATCATTCTGGTCGGCCGCGCGATGCCCGGCGTCGGCAAGCTTCGTACGGTGGCCGGCGGGCGCTGCCGGGCGGTGAGCGTTCAGAACGCCGTCCACGCCGTGAACCCCGCTATCGAGTGGGTGGCCGTGCATGATGCGGCCCGCCCGCTGGTTTCTCAGGAACTGATCGACCGCATATTTGCTGAAGCCCGCCGGCACGGGGCCGCCGCGCCGGCTTTGGCGGTTCACCTGACGATCAAACAAGCCGTCGGCCCCCTGCCGGCAACGGTTCAAAAAACGATCGCCCGCGACCAACTCTGGGCGATGCAGACGCCGCAAATCATGCGCCGCGCCGAATTGCTCGAAGCATTTGCCCGCTGCCCGATCGCGCTCGAACAGGTGACGGATGACGTGCAATTATTAGAACTGATTGGCAAAACAGTGCGACTCGTCGAGGGAGACGAGCGCAACCTCAAGATCACCCGCCCGATTGATCTGGCGATTGCGAACATGATGCTGGACAGATGACGACTCAGACTCGATGCCCGCGCCGGTCGGGTGCCACCACCTTGTTCACAGGGCAAGTCGTGCGCGGAGGGCATGGTTGGCGACCAACGTCCTCCGACTCCTCGCGACTTGGCCTGAAAACCAAGTTCGTGCCACCCTCATTACTCTATTTTATCTGGGATCAGCGAATACTTTGCAGCAGTTCACCGGCGCTGACCGTGGCGTGCGAGGAAATCGATCCACTCGCCTCCGCCACGAGGCTTCCCGCCATGCGACGCACCACCGCGATGTTCATGTTTCGCCCTGGGCACGCGGTCTGCTTACCGGTGTCATCGTGGCCGACGATGTTGCCGGCGGAGATGCCGTAGGTCTGCTGTAGAAACGCCGTCAACTTCGCCAGCGATGCAAGCTGCTTTTGCGTCGGCCGGCTGTTTTCAAAGTTGCCGACGAGACAAATGCCCACGCCGAATTCGTTGTATTTATTGTCCGGTGTCTTGGCGTGCGCTCCCCACTTCTGCTTCGGCCACCTCGGCCCGACCTGAATCTGCCCGTCGCCGGCGCCGTCGCCGTTGCCGATCACGAAGTGATACCCGCACTCGTCCCACCCTTTTTGTTTGTGCATGCGATCAAACGCCGCGACCGATCCATTGGGCGTCGCCGAATGGTGAATCACAACCCACCGCCACGGCCGGGCCTGCGCGACTGCCGTCCACTCCCGCGGGACCGAACCTCGTGCCGCTCGATCCGGCGTTGGAGACGCCGGCTTGTACTGTGGAATGGGGGCGCGCGGCGCAGGCTGCATGGCCAGCGGGGGCGAGTTGAAGTTCGGCCCGGGCACTTCAGCGCCCATCGGCGCTTGACAGCCGGCCATCACGAACATCAGCACCATTGCTACAGGGGTGATTATTGCGGGATTGATTCGAACCATCCGTGGCCTCGCAGGATCAGTTGGCGTCGATTTCATCATGCGGCATCCGTACCGCGATGCCGCAAGTTGTATCGGCAAACGCCGCCCATTTCCACCGCTTACAACTTCGGCTGCGCAAGCAACCGCGCGTGCCGGCGCACCTCCGCATGCTCGAAACGGCGTTTTTCCTCGTCGCTCTCCGGAATGACCGGGTTGATGGCGGTCGGTTTGAGGTTGTCATCGACGCCCACAAACGTGAAATATGCCGACACGATATGCTCGCTGTTAAGCGTTCGAAAATCCTCCGCCAGCACCTTCACGCCAATCTCCAGGCTCGTCCGCCAGGTTCGGTTGACCGCCGCCTTGAACACCAGGATGTCGCCGTGCCGCGCCGAGGCCAAAAATCGCACGGTATCGATCCCCAGCGTAACGCAGTTTCGGCCGGTATGCCGCTTGGCGACGACCGCGCAAACCTTGTCGCAAAGCTCCATCACCCGCCCGCCGAAGAGCGTGCCGAGGGTGTTGAGGTCGTCGGGAAAGACGATGGCGGTCTGATCATTGATTGCCGACGCGGAGACAGGTTTGGGCGTGAGGTCCATGTGTGGGCATTCTGGGGTTGGAGGTTGGAGGTTGGGAGTTGGGGCCCGGAATTACAACGTCAAACGCTCAACGTTTAAGAAACCAACCTACAACCTACAACTCACAACCTACAACCTACAACTCACAACTTACAACTTACATGGATCGAAACATGTTCATGCCTCCAATAGTGCCAGACATTACCCTTTTGTTGCCGCCGAACCGAAAACTGTGATCGCCCCGCACACTCCCCGCAAGTTCGCCGAACATTCTCTGTTCGGATAAATTCTTCGCCATGCTGAAGTTCACCGCGTTATCGCTTTTGGTGCTCGCTTCCTGCCACACGCTGTTCGCGCACGAAGGTTGCATTCTCTCCGGCGAGGCCGAGGCGTTTCTGGCTGCCGACCGTGTGTTTGACAGCGTGATTGGCAAAGACACACGAAATTACCCGCCGGATATTCAGGTCGATTTCGATCACCTCAAACTCGAAATTGATATGCCCAGCCCGGAAAGCAAGTCCTTCACCGCGGTCGAAACGCTGACGTTCAAGGCGCTGGGGCTGGCCGTGAAATCGCTCAAGCTCAACGCAGTCGAACTGAAGATTGAGAAGGTGACCGATCTGGATGGTACCGATGTTCCCTTCCGCACCGATGATGAACACCTGCACATCACCTTCGCCACCCCGCTCGCCCCCGCCGCCGCCGGCGGGGTGAAGATTCATTACAGCGTGACCGATCCAAAAGACGGCATGACGTTCGCCCTCCCCGACGCCGGGTACCCCAACCGCCCGCTGCAGATTCATTCCCAGGGTCAGGCCGAAACCAACCGCTACTGGTTCGCCGCACACGATTATCCCAATGAGCGGATGACGAGTGAACTTATCGTCACCATCCCTTTAAGATACAAAGCCCTCGGCAACGGCGCGCTGGTCGACCGCAAAGAACTCGACGGCGGCATGGTTCGCTATCACTACAAGCTGGCCAAACCGCATGTGTCGTACCTTGTTTCGCTGGTCATCGGCGAATTTGATGTTTACACCGACGAGTGGCGCGATATTCCCGTTGAGTATTGGGTTGGCCCCGGAAGCAAAGAAGCCGACGTCCGCCGGACGTTTTCGCGCACGCCGGCGATGATGGAAAAGATGAGTGAACTCACCGGCGCTGATTATCCCTATGAAAAGTACGCTCAATCAGTCGTCTACCTGTTCAGCGCCGGCGGAATGGAGAACACCAGCACGACCACGCTCACCGAAGACATGCTGCTCGACGACCGCGCCGCGCTTGATAACGACCGCGAAGGGTTGATCGCCCATGAACTGGGCCATCAATGGTTCGGTGACATGCTCACCTGTAAATCGTGGCAACACATCTGGCTCAACGAAGGCTTTGCCACCTACATGGATGCCGCGTGGCAGGAACACGGGTTCAGCCGCGATCACTACGACTACGACATTTGGGGAAATATGCGCCGCGTCACCGAGAACGACGACGTGAGCGCCACCGGCGGGCTGGTCTGGCCGTATTACGAGAACGCCGGCGAAACCTTCCGCAGGGGAGTGAGCAATCCTTATCCGAAAGGCGCGTCGATCCTGCATATGCTGCGGATGAACGTCGGCGATGATCTGTTCTGGAAGACGATTCAAGCGTATGTAAAACGCCACGCATGGAGCAGCGTGGAAAGCGACGACCTGCGCAAAGCCTTCGACGAAACCACCGGGCGTAGTTTCGAGCAGTTCTTCCAGCAGTGGGTGTATCGCCCCGGCGCGCCGATCATCAAGGCCGAATATGACTGGGACGCCGGCAAAGGCGAAGCGACAATTACGCTCACGCAGACACAGACCATCGCCGAAAAATCGCCGGCGTTTTTTGGCGAGATACCGGTCGAGTTCGTGACCGCCGACGGCAAGCGGGAAACCCGATCGCTGGTCATTGACGCGCGTGTGTCGCGGCTGGTGGTGCGTCTGGACGGCGAGCCGTCGCAGATTCACATCGATCCACGGGGCGGCCTGCTGGCCAAGTGGCAGTGGAAATTGCCGGTGCGCATGCTCGCCGCCGTCGCCACCAACCACGATGCATCGCTCAGCACGCGATTGAATGCCGTGGCCGCGCTGGCGAAGAAGGATCGTGACGAATCGCGCAGTGCACTGAACGCCGTCTTAAACAATGAGAAGGCGTTTTTTGGCCTGCGCGTCGAAGCCGCCAAGGCGCTGGGCACCATGCAATCGCCCGCCGCCGGCGATTTGCTTCTGGCGACATTGGCCGACGGGAAGATGGTCGCCGATCACAAAGTGCGCCGAGCAGTGGTTGAAGCATTGGGCGAATATCGCACGGATGAAGTCGCCAGTGTGTTGCGTCGCATCGCCACCGCCGATGCGTCGTATTCCGTCGAGGCCGCCGCCACCGAATCGCTCGGAAAGCAATGGCCCAGCGACGCCAACCGCGCCGTGCTGCTGGCGAACGTGCAAAAGCCAGCCTACCGCGACGTCATTCGCGTCGCCGCCGCCAAAGCGCTCGGCCAACTTGCTGACGCGCGCGACGCCGGCATCGTCGAATCGGTCGCCGCCTACGGCCAGCCGTTCCGCACGCGGCCCGCCGCGATCGACGCTTTGGGCGAGTTTAAGAATCAACCCGCCGTCCGCGAAGCATTGATAAAGCTGCTGGCCGATCCACAGGAACGCGCCCGCAACAACGCCATCGATGCGCTGGGCAAGCTCGGAGATGAAAAGGCCGTCGCCGACCTGCAACGCCTCGCCAACAGCGCCGCCGACCAACCGACGCGCGACCGCGTCCGCCGGGCAATCGAAGCGATCAACAAACGCACCGGCGAGTCGAGCGCCGTCAAAGACCTGCGCGAACGGGTGGAAAAACTGGAAAAAGCCAGAACCCGCGAAAGCGACGAATAGTGCCTTCTTTCAGGGCTTGCCTGGCAAGAACGACCAACGCGGCCGGCCCGCGAGTACGTTCAAGCACGTCGCCGGCGCAACAACGGCAGCGCAATTGCGGCCAGCGCCAGCGCGGTCGGACTAGGGATCACTTTCGTGACGTTCTGGCCGGCGCGGCGTGATGCGCTGAAGTTTGGGGTAATCGCGATGATCCACTCGACCCGGGGTTAAGCCCGGCGGCGGCGGAGCATCGGCACAAGGCCGAATCCCACCAAGGCCAGCGATGACGGTTCGGGCACGGTCACCCAGCCGCTAAATGCGCCACTCGCACCGATGCCTTGCACATGCGCCGCGGTCGGGTATCCGGTATTGCCCGCCGGGCCATTGACGCTGATGAAATTGAAGTCGGTCGCATCCAGTCCGCTGATGCCCGACACGGTGTAGGTGACGCTTTCGCCCGGGCCGAACCGCTGCGAGTTAGGGGTGGCGAACTCGAACAAAATGTCAAAGAACCCGTCGCCGTCGGCTTTGAATGCATTCGTTCCTTTAGAGATGTCTGGCAAAGTGAACGACCCGACCTGCACCGGAGAGGTGAAATTCAGTGTTGTCGCGTTCAGTGCCGTGTTAAGGTTGAGATACGTCTTGGAAACGAATTCGCTTCCCACTAAGTTGATGTTGTTGAAGGACACCGAAACAGTGTTGGCGCTAACATCGCTGATCGTGGTGCGAATCCACGGCGCCAGCCCAGCCGGGGCGCTCGCCCCACTGAATTCGATTGAAGCATCAAAAACGATGACGGCGGAGTGAGCAGTGCCCACAAGCCCGAGCATCGAAACCGCCGCGAACAAACCCTTTGAGCGTGTCATAGAAATCTCTTTCTCCAACGAGTTCGTCGTAAACGCCGAACTCGCAAATCCTAAAAAACCGTGCGTGACGTGGTCAACACAAAACGCAACCGAGCAAGCAGCGATATACGAAAACTCCGAGTAATGGTTCCGTTGTGCTGGCTCCCTGAGAACTTCAAACTATCTGATTGGTGTTGCAAGGCAAGCACAATATTGCGCTGTTAAACTCGAATTTTCATGTTTTTTACTTGCCCAGTCGGGCTATTTATCCCAGAACAACAATGGAGTGCTCCGACACCTTACAATGGATAAGCATTATCGTTTAGAATGTTTCCCTTCTAATAAAGCTCGGTCGGAAGTGGTTTTTCGATTCGTCGCTTGAATCCGCATGACCGTGCGACTATCTTTGCCCATCCTGATTTGCCAAGAGTCGGGCCTGCGGCGGGCGATGGGGAGTGAGTTTTCTTTTCGCTGCGGGTTTTACATCTTCTCTTCGATTTCAAGCCCCATGGCGACGCCTCTGTCTTGGCCGTTGTGTTGTCGCTCCGGCTGCCGACTCTAATCGAGTCGTTGAAAGGATTGTTATGGCGTTGTCGCAGGCAGAATTGGTTAAGGCGTTGGTTGATGCGGGTGTGCATTTTGGTCATCGGGTCAGCCGATGGAACCCCAAGATGCAGCCGTACATTCACGGCAAGCGGAACAACATTCACATCATCGACGTACGCGAAACCGTCAAGGGCTTGTTGCGCGCCAAAAAGCTGATCCAAAATACCGTGGCCAGCGGGAAAGATGTGCTCTTCGTCGGCACCAAGCGCCAGGCCCGGCACGCGGTTGAAGAAGAGGCCAAGCGTTGCGGGATGCACTACGTGTGCGAACGCTGGCTGGGCGGCACGCTGACTAACTTTCGCACGATTCGGCTGCGCCTCACTCGCCTGGAAGAACTTGAGAAGCTCTGGGAAACCGGCGCGATCGAAAACTATTCCAAGAAGATGAAATCCACCCTCGGCCGTGAAAAGGACAAGATCAAGGCCAACCTTGAAGGCGTCCGCACGATGGAAAAAATGCCGGGCCTGATGTTCATCGTCGACACGCGCCGCGAACATATTGCGGTGAAGGAAGCGAAGAAACTCGGCGTGAAGACCATCGCGCTGATCGACACCGACAGCGATCCCGATCCGATCGACCTTCCGGTTCCGGGTAACGATGACGCAATGCGGGCGATCGAAGTGATCGTTCGCGAGCTGGCCGACGCGGTCATCGAAGGCAAGACCGGCCGCGGGGTGAACGAAGCTAAAGGCGAAGAGCGCCAAACGCCTCGTAAACGCAGCAGCCGCGCTCAGTTTGCCGCCGGCCCAGGCGATTCGGGCGACTCCGATTCGCTCGCGCCCGAAACCGCCGGCGCCATCGCAACCATCGAGCCGCCGGCCGAAACCGTCGCCGCGGCCACGGCGTAAGAAATTTGATTCAACCACAGAGGCACAGAGGACACCGAGAGAAGACGAAAATAGAGAATGGCGGATGTCCCGTAGCGGCACACCTTACAGTGCCGTGCGCCATACCTTATTCTAGATCTTCGTCTTTTCCTCTGTGTCCTCTGTGCCTCTGTGGTTCTAAAACGAAATGTAATGACAGGAGATAGTAGAGATGTCCGCAACGATTTCCGCCTCAGTCGTCAACGAACTTCGCGCCAAAACCGGCCAGGGCATGATGGAGTGCAAAAAGATGCTGGTTGAAACCGGAGGCGATATGGAAAAGGCCGTCGCCGAGTTTCGGAAGAAGGGCGTGAAGGCGAGCATCACCGAACGCGCCACCAGCGAAGGCCGCGCGATGGTGGGCACATCACCCGACCACAAAACCGCCGCCGCCGTGAGCGTGCACTGCAATACTGATTTCACCGCCAAGAGCGACCCGGTGGCAAAAATTCTCGAAAAGGCTGTGGCCAAGCTTCTTAAAAATCCGTCGGCTAATCTGATGGAGGATGCCGAGATCAAGGCCGCCCTGACCGTCGTGGCTCAAACCACGGGGGAGAACGTGCAGCTCGGCAAAGCCGTTGCCGTGAACAACCCCGGCGGGACGACGGGTGCTTACATCTATTCGATCACCAACAAGATCGCGGTGCTCCTGAGCCTTAACGGCAAGGCGGATGATGAACTGATCAAGAGCCTCGGCGGGCACGTGGCCTTTTCAAAACCGCTGGGCATGACCCGCGACGCGGTTGATCCCACGTTGGTGGCCAAAGAACGCGACATCGCCGTCGAAGCCGCCAAAGCCACCGGCAAGCCGCAGCAGATCGCCGAGAAAATCGCCGAAGGCAAGCTCAACAGTTTCTTCGCCGAACGGGTGCTGCTGGATCAGGAATTCTTCAACGCTTCGGCGTTCAAAGGCAGCGTCAGCGCGATGCTCAAGGCCGCGGGGGCGGAGTTGGTGAAGTATGAGTTGGTGGAAGTCGGGAAGTAGGCGCGACCCGTGATACAGGCCGGCTTTGATTACAACAGAACGGTTGTTGCTTATCATGGAAGGCGCCGCGAAACAGCCCGGCGGCTCGTCTCCGGTGAACCGTTCGCGCGCAGCGAGAACGACGATGATTGGCTCGGTCACGGAGTGTACTTTTGGGAACACGCGCCTCGGCAGGCTTGGTGGTGGGCCGAGCGCCGTTATGGTAGTGCTCAGGCGTCGGTCATTGGCGCGATTATCAGGCTCGGCTCGTGCCTTGACCTTCTCGATCCTGCCAATACTCAAATCGTCAAAGCCGGATTCGACGAGCTGGTACAGGAGGCAAAGGTTGGGCAGACTCGATTGCCGCGCAATGCGAATAATTACAAATACCTCGACTGCGTAGTCTTCAACCGGGTATACTCGATGCTTGAAGCCAGTGGGTTTAAAGTGGAGACCGCGCGAGGCATTTTCGTTCCAATGTTAGGTGGCAAAATGCCCCGGTTATGGAAACGAAGCGGCGTGCTTGCGGGGGCTCATGTGCAATTGTGCGTCCGCGAGCAACAAAACATCGTTGCCGCTTGGTCGGTTCGAAGGGACGGCCGCTATGGCGAAGACGCGACTTGAAATAAAACCAGGAACCGAGTCAGGCGGTATTGCCGCAGTGTTTGGCGTTTCGTACCAGGAACTGGTTCGGATGCTTGAAGCCGGCAAAACGCGCGAGCAAGCCCTTGCTAACCTTCGGCGGGCGGGGATCGTTAACCGCCAAGGCAAGCTAGCGAAAAAATATCGTACGTGGGGCAAGCGTCACGTCAGCTACACTCTGACCCGCTCTTCGCTCCGTTCATCGAAAGCCTGACACGATGCATTTGGCCGTCTCAACCTATTCTCTCTGGCGCTGGATGCGCGAGCACAATAAGAGCCTCGAGGCCGCCGTCGAGCAGATTGCCGATTTCGGCGTCGGCGGGGTGGAGTTTGCGGGGTTTGATCCATACAAGCCCGATCCGTCGCCCATCCGCCGCGCGGCGCGATTGGTGAAAGCGGCGGAGAAGGCGAAGGTCAAAGTCGTGAGCTACTGCGTCGGAGCGGAGTTGCTCGTGCCGTTCGACGCACAGCGCCACGCCGTCACCAAACTGATGGAACACGTCGACATCGCCGCCGAACTGGGCGTCGTCACGATGAGGCACGACATTACCAAAGGCTTCGGCGAACACTCGGCGGGAATCGCCGGCCCGCAAACATTCGATGCCGCGGTCAAACACGTCGTGCCGGCTATTCGAGAGGTGGCCGATTACGCCGCCACGAAGCGTATCCACACGAGCCTTGAGAACCACGGCTTTTTCATGCAGGAGTCGGAGCGTGTTGAAAAGCTTCTAAAGGCTGTCAAGCACAACAACTTCGGACTGACGATCGACATGGGCAATTTTCTGTGCGTGGATGACGACCCGGTGGCGGCTGTTAAGCGGCTGGCGAAGTACGCGCAGATGGCGCACGTGAAGGATTTCCACGTCCGTCCGAAAGATCGCATGCCTCCGACGGGCTGGTTCGCCACGCCGGCAAAGATCGCGCTGCGCGGCGCGATCGTCGGTCACGGTGATATTGATATCCCGGCGCAGATCAAGCTGCTGAAAGCCGCCAAGTATGATGGCTGGCTGAGTCTGGAGTTTGAAGGCATTGAAGAACCCGTTATGGCGATTCGGCTCGGTCTGGAATATCTGCGCAAGCTGATTTAGCTGGCCACGACCTTGCCCATCGTAAACACCGGCAGCATCAGCGCCAGCGCCACGCCGCCGATGATCAGGCCCATGATGATGATCATCGCTGGTTCGATGTAGCGGGTGAGTTCGGTGATTTTCTCTTTAAGCTCGGCCTCTGCATAGGTGGCGACCTGTTCCATCACCATTGCAAGTTTGCCGCTGCTTTCGCCGCTCTGGAGCATCTGTGCGACATCCGACGGGACGAGCGACGACTGCGACAGGTGTTCGCTCATGGGTTTGCCCTGTTTAATGCGGGTGGATACACCCGTCCACATCGTTCGGTAGCAGTTGTTGGTGGTGGCGTCGATCGTGTTTTCGACGCAATCGAGCAGATTCACGCCCGACCCGCTGAGCGTGCCCATCATGCGCAGGCTGCGCGACAGGTGGAGCTTGCGGAAAACTTCGCCGAGCACAGGGATTTCCAGCTGTACGGTGTGCCAGAACTGCCGTCCCACTGCAGATCGGAAAAAGAACACGAACGTTGTTACCATGACGCTGGTAACGATCGAGACGATCAGCCAATGATGCACGAGAGCGTTGCTCATCGACATCAGGATTTGTGTGGGCACGGGAAGCGCCGCTCCTTTGCTGGCATAAATGGACGCGAAGCGGGGCAGGACAAACGCGAGCAGAAACGTCGTCGTGGTGACCGCGAAAGCAAGCATGATGCACGGGTAGGTTAGCGCGCCTTTCACCCGGCGGACAATGTCCTGCTCGTCGCGCAGATAGGTCGTGGCGCGCAGCAGCAACTTCGACATCATGCCGCTCTTTTCCGCCGCACGCATCAACGAGATGTAAAGCCGCGGGAACGACCGCGGGTGCTTGCTGATGGCGGCGGAGAAATCGCTTCCACCCTCGACCTGCTGACACAAATCGGTGGCGAGGGCTTTGTACTTTGGATTCTTCGCCTGGCGGCCGATGCAGCCCATCGCTTCGGTGAGCGTCACGCCGGTTTCGAGCATGATCGAAAGCTGCGTGGAAAGGTGAATCAGTTCGCCGCGGGTGACCTTGATTCCGCCGCTCGGTCGAGCGTCGCCGGCGACCAACTCGCCGGCTTCTTTGATCGAAATCGGATATTTTCGCTCGGCGCGCAGTTGCTTCGATGCATCTTCACGGTCGGCGGCAAGAAGTGTGCCGGTGGCCAGATGACCGGATTCATCGCGGGCGGTGTACAGGTAATTGGGCATGTCTGTTGCGAGCTGTCAGTTACCGGTTGCCAGATACTGGTTATCAGATATCGGCAACTGCCAACTGGCAACTCTCCTATGCGGTTGCTCGATAGACTTCTTCGAGCGTGGTTATTCCGGCCTTCACTTTTTCCAGTCCGTCATCGCGCAGCACTTTCATTCCGACGGCATTTGCCATTGCACGCAGGCCGTTGTGCGTAGCGCCGTTGGCGATCAGTTCGTACATCTCGTCGTTGGGCGCCAACAGTTCATAAATGCCGATTCGCCCCGTGAACCCCAGGTTTCGGCAGGCCGAGCAGCCTTTGGGTTTGTACAGCGTTTCCACGACGCCCACGGTCTTCTCCAGCACACGCTGCTCGTTGGGCAACGCGGCATACGGCTGCTTGCACTGCTGGCACAACTTGCGCACGAGCCGCTGCGCCAGCACACCGGTCACGCTGGCGGCGACCAGATACGGTTCGATCCCGAGATTAGTGAGACGAGTAATCGCGCCGGTGGCATCGTTGGTGTGCAATGTGCTGAGCACTAAGTGCCCGGTGAGCGCCGCCTGCGTGGCGAGGCGTGCCGTTTCGCCGTCGCGAATTTCACCGACCATGATAATGTCGGGGTCTTGCCGGAGCAGCGATCGCAGGGCACTGGCGAATGTGAATCCGGCGCGCTCATTGGTTTGAAACTGGTTCACGCCGGCAAGGTTGTATTCGACCGGATCTTCAATCGTGCAGATGTTAACGTCTGCTTCATTGAGTTCCGTCAACGCCGCATAGAGTGAAGTCGTCTTGCCGCTTCCCGTCGGCCCGGTCACGAGCAGAATGCCGTGCGGCAGATTGATCAACCGCCGCCATTCTTTGAGTGTGTCGACGCCGAAGCCGAGCTTTTCGAGGTTCACGCTGGCTTTGTCGTTATCGATAATTCGAATGACGACCTTTTCGCCGTGCCGGCCGGGCATGGTGCTGACGCGCAGGTCGATGGGCCGTTTGTCCATCATCACATGAATGCCGCCGTCTTGCGGGAGACGGCGTTCGGAGATGTCCAGCCCGGCCATGATTTTAATGCGGCTCGCCACCGCCGGGGCCATCATGGCCGGGGGGCGAAGTTTCTCGACGAGGCAGCCATCGATGCGAAACCGCACGCGCAGCGAGCCGTCGCCCGGCTCGACGTGAATGTCGCTGGCGCCTTCGCGCACCGCAGAATAAATCGCGTAGTTGACGAACTTGATAACCGGCGAATCGCCCGCGGCCTGTTCGAGGTCGGAAATGTCCTCGACCTTCTGCTCGATCAGCGCGAAATCTTCCAGCTTCACGTCGTCCATGATCTCGTCGATCACGAACACTTTGTCGTTGGGCAGATAGGTTTGGAGCGTGCTCTTGATATCGTGCGCCGTGGCGGCGACGAGTTGAACGGTGTAGCCGCTCAGGCGTTCGATCTCTTCCAATAGAAACACATTCGCCGGCTCGCTGACGGCAACGGTAAGCACATTGTCCACCAGGAACAACGGCAAGACCTGATGCTTTTCGAGAAATTCCTTGGGCAGGATTGAGATCGTTTGCGCGTCGGCGATCTTCGGGTTCACGCGCGCATAAGGCACGCCGTACGCGGTCGCCAGTGCTTCGGTGATCTGATCGTCGGTGCAGAACTTAAGCTCAACCAGCACTTCACCCAGCAACTTCTGGTGATTGTGTTTCTTTTGCTCGGCGAGCGCGCGATCCAACTGCTCTGCCGAGACAACGCCGCTGTCGAAGAGCAACTGACCGAGAGGTTTTCGCGTGGTGGTGGTTGCAACCATTGTTGTAGTTGCCAATTGCCAGTTATCCGTTGCCAGCTCGGACATGGGTCCTTCTGACAACTGGCAACTGACAACCGGCAACTTCCTAACTCATCGTCTTCAACGCGCCTTCCAATCCCGCGTGGCATTCGAAGCGCTGGCCGAGGCGGGTGATTTCCAGAATCTTGCGGCAGTTGTCGTCGAGGTTGACAAGTTTGAACTGCCCAAACAGGTCTTCGCAGCGGCGTTTCGCCCACAGGAGCGTCGAGAGTCCTTTGCTGTCAATGAAGCCGCACTTTTCAAAATCAACGACGAAGTCGGCCATCTGCTTCTTTTCGATCAGCTCTTCCATCTGCTTCTGCATGGCGGCGGTGTCATCGCCGGCGAAGTCGCCGGCGGGCGTTAACACGCAAACGTTGTTGTATTCATCACACTTGATCGCCATGACTTACATCCTTCTTTGCTATGCCGCCCGCATCGACTGTTGCTGATCGAGCACGCGGCGCAGCGACGCGGCGTGGTTTTTCAGCAGGTCGCGCAGCTCTTCGGTACTGATTTTCAGGAACGCGTCGGCCAGAACCGGATCGAACTGCGTGCCGGCGCATCGGCAGATTTCGGTCATTGCCACTTCTAACGGCAGTGCTTTGCGATACGTGCGGCTCGATGTCATCGCATCAAAGCAGTCGGCCAGGCAGATGATGCGGCCCATCATCGGAATGTCATCTCCGGCCAGGCCCATCGGGTAGCCTTTGCCGTCGATGCGTTCGTGGTGGTGCAGCACACCGGGTATCAGGTCTGCAATCTGCTTGATGTCACGCAGAATTCTCGCGCCAATTTCCGGATGCTTTTTGATCTGTTCGAATTCTTCGGGTGTGAGCCTGCCGGTCTTCTGCAGCACCGCCTCGGGCACACCGATCTTGCCGACGTCATGAAGCAGCCCCGCCATGTAAATGCGGTCGGCCTGCGCGTCATTCATGCCTGCGGTGATGGCCAGATGGCGGCTCAGCAGCGCAACGCGCTCGCTGTGGCCGCAGGTGTAGGCGTCTTTGGCATCGACCGCCGACGTAAGGCTGTGCAGCAGGCCCATCATCAGGCCGTGAACGTCCTCATACAGCCTCGCATTTTCAAGATATACCGCCGACTCATTGCTGATGCTGGTAAGCAGCTTGCTATCGACGCTGTTGAACTCATCGACGTTCTTATCGAGCGCAAAGAGACATCCGAGCACCTGCGTGCCGCGCGTGAGCGGAACCGCCAGAAGCTGCTTGGCACAATCGGCCAAGAACGAGAACCCTTTGTCTTTCGACACCTGATTAACCAGCAGCGCACCCTGCCGCCGCTGGAATACTGAAAGAAGATGTTCGGCCAGGCGGTTAACGGTTTCCTGCGGGGGTTTGAGCGCGCCGTAAACCACCGGCGGCTGATCCAGCGCGCCCTCGCCGCGGAGGACCACGCCCATGCCGCGTACGTCCATCACTTGCATTACGTCCAGACAGGCCTGTTTAAAGAAGTCGCCGGCGGTGCGGTTGACCTTCATGCCGCTGGAGAGCTGATAGATCAGGCTCAATTCTTCGTAGGTGTTGCCGAGCTGGCCGGAAAGCGATTCCAGTTCATGCTCGAGGCCGACAAGCTTCACCTGGTCGCGCACCATGCTGAGCAAAATGCGAGCCTGTCGCTGCAACGCCTCTTCGCCGTACCCGGGCAGCGCATCGGCCTGCTGGCTGAGCCAGATTCCGTCGAGCCCAAGCTTGCCGGAGACGCGCAGAACCTCTTCGCTGAGCTTGAACGCGCCCGACTTGGCCACCAGAACAATTGTTCCGCTCACGCTGCGTTTATCGACGTGCGGAAAGGCTGCGGCGATGATGCCGGGTGCCGCCGGCCAGATTTCGATGGGCGAGGTCGCCGTCATCGATTTCACGACCGCCGCAAGTGCCTGGGCTTCGCCGGCCTGCCTCAATTGCAGAGCCGGGAGAACGTATTTTTGGAAGAAGGGCACCGGCGTCGAATCGGAGTAGGCCACCGAGCCGTCGCCGCGAAGCATCATCAGGAACATCCCACCCTGCCGCATGCGCGAGGCAAGATTGTCCAGCGCCTCGTGCGACACGCCGGCGACTGCTGGATTGGCGTTCTGATGAACTGTGATACTACTGGCCATGAACGTCGGCTCCACAACTTTGGCAAAACAATCGATTTACGCAGCCAAGCCAAGCACTTCGTTGACCGCCGTCAGCAGTTGCCGCGGGCTGAACGGTTTGCTGATGAGCTGGTTGATCCCCGATTGCTCGGTATCGCCCGGCTCAAGGCTGTACCCGCGGGCCGTGAGCATGATGGCCGGGATTTTTGCAGTCGCGTCTGATTCCTTGAGCTTCCTGCACAGTTCGATGCCCGACATCTGCGGCATGTGATAGTCGGTGATGAGCAGATCGGGCTTCTCGGTGTTGGCCAGTTCGTAGGCTTCCTGCCCGTCCCGCGCCGTGATCACTTTGAAGCCGGCGTTGCGCAGCTTCAACGACACGACATTGAGAATGTGTGATTCATCGTCGGCAACCAGAATTGTCTTCTCGCTCATTACGTCGCTCCCACTCAAACCAGGGTTAGTTCAAATCCAAAAGTGCTTCCCTTGCCCACTTCGCTGTTCACGAACACCTTTCCCTGGTGAACGTTTTCGATAATGTGCTTCACAAGCGAAAGCCCCAGACCCGTGCCTTTGGCCATCTTGCTATTGGCTTCCACCCGATAGAACTTATCGAACACGAACGGAAGGTCTTTGGCGGGAATGCCCACGCCGTTATCAGTAATCCTGGTGACCACGTTGTTGCTCAATTCATCTACGACCGATTCGATCGTAAGATTGCCGCCTTCCGGCGTGTATTTCACCGAGTTACTCATCAAGTTCAGCACCGCCTGATACAACATGTCTTTGTCGGCATTCGTCTGATAGAAGGCTGGGGGCACGCGCTCTTCGATGGTGATGTTCTTGGTCTTGGCCTGCGGCGCGATAACTTCAATTGCCTCTTTCAGGATCACGCTCAGGCTCACCGGCTTCTTGTTCACCTTAACCAGTCCTGATTCAATTCGGCTGATGCTCAAAATGTTGTCGATCAGCCGGCCGAGGCGGTTGGCTTCGGATTGGATGATCTCATAGAACTCCCCGCGGGTTTTCTCGTCATGGGCTTCGCCGTCCACCAGCATCTCGACGTAGGCGCGAATGCTTGCCAGCGGCGTGCGCAACTCGTGGCTCACGTGGCTCACAAAGTCGTTCTTCATCTGCGCGATTTCTTTTTCGCGCGTCATATCGTGCAGCACACACACCACGCCGGCCGGTTCGCGGTTTTCGCCGCCTTGGGAGTCGTCCGCCACGCACGAGAGCGTAATCTTGTACGTGCGATCAACTCCGCCCACTTTGGTCTTATGTTCCACAATCCGCCGGCCGTTGGTGCTGCCGCTTTGGCGCATGTCGCGAATGAGCTCGATCACTTTCTCATCTGAAACGACTTTGTCGACCGGTGTACGACGCGGCTGGGTGGTCTTAAACTGCAATGCCCGGGCGGCGGATTCATTGGCGAGCACCAGTTCATCAAACCGGTCGGTGACCAACACTGCATCGGAAATGCTCTTGATGATCGCCTCGGCATGCTGCCGCTCGGCGTGGGCCACCTTCAGTTGTATTTCGAGCTCTTTGAATCGCAGCCTTGAGTCGCTGATCTTCAGATTTGTATAGTCGACCAGATCATTGATGGCCGTCGTAAGGGGACGCATTTCGGCGTCTTTGAGTGGAACGCGTTCGATCGAGCCGCCGGCAATCTGGTTGGCGAGTCGACGCGCCACCGACCGGCAGTTGCCACGCAAAACGGTGCCGGCCAGCAGGCCGGCGGCCGAAGCGAGCATGAACAGGACGATGCCCGCGACGGTCATCGTGTAGGCGTCGGGCCGCGTACGGAGCAATACTCCGGCAGTCGAGGCAATCGACGCAAGCCCCGCAGCGATCAGGCAAATAACGAAGATGGGCAGGCTGCGTATTTTCACGACGTTATCCCTTGAATTCAGATCGGCTTACCCCGACGGGCACTTAGGCTTGATTGCGCAAAAATGGAGCGGTGCGTGTTCCGTTCCGGGGCTTACACCCTCGTCGAAACACACACCGCTTGCTTTGCTGGATAACGTAACTCAGTTCCTGCTGCGCCTTACCGGACTTTCTCCCGCGGAAGACACCTATGGCATCCTGTTAGTCGTTCAATCCCACGTTGGCCAGCAGCTTCGTCGCCAATTCGTCACCCGGGCGAAGCTTGAGCGCTTTGGCGTACAGGTCCATCGCCTGCTGCTGCTCGCCCAGTTGCTCGAGCACATAGCCCGTCATGCAAAGCGCGACGGCATCACCTTGGTCGAGCGCCGACGCTTTGCGGAATGCCACCATGGCTTCATTGAGCTTCGCCTGCTTCATCCGCATGTAGCCAAGCAGAAGTTGGCTCTGTGCGTCAGCCGGATCCAGCGCCACCGATTTGCGGATGGCCAACTCGGCCCGGCGAAGGTCATTGGCATTCAATGCAACCTTGCCGATGCCCTGCCACGCCTGCGCATTCGATGGGTTGATCTGGGTCGCCGTCTCAAACGCGCCACGGGCTTCGCTCGGGCGGTCGGATTGCATGCATGCTTCACCGAGCATCACATACAGGTCGGCCCGGCCGATGTTGCGATCGTCACGCGTCAGCCGATTGAGCAATTCTGCCGCCTCGCGGTGCTGGTTGTTGAACAGCAGGGCTTTGGCAAGCCGCTCTTTCAGACCGAGGTCGTCGGTCGCAAGCATCGCCGCCTGGCGGAAGGTGTCTACGGCATCAGAATAGCGCTGCTGCTGCATGAGAAGCTGCCCCGCCGCGTCGCGGATCACGGGGTTGTTCTCGAAATAGGGCATCTTCTCCTGCAGCAACCCCAGCGCTTCCTTGCTGCGATCCATCGCCACCAGCGTTTCGGCGCGGGCCAGCACATAGGCCAGCTCGGCCGGCGCCTTTTCACTGGCAAATTGGTAATCGGCCGAAGCCTGGTCCAGCTTCTGCCAGCGTTGATTGATCACGCCGCGCAGGTAGTAGGGTTCGGCCTTTTCCGGCGCAAATTCCATCGCCCGGCCCAAGTCTTGCTGGGCTACTTCCAGTTGGCTTTGCTCAATGTTGAGCTTGGCCGACAGGATCCACAGCTCCGCGTTCTGTGGGCTCATCTTCAAGGCTTCGACAACGGTCTGACGAGCCTTGTCGTAGTTGCCGGTCTTAAACTGATCGCTTGCCAGACTGTGAAGCACGGCGGCGCGGGCTCCGTTCCACTGTGCGGCGGCGGCTTTCTTGTTGTCCGGCGGCTTGGTCTGCGAGCAGCCGGCCAGACAAGACAGCGCGATCACGGCGATTGCTAAAGTACGGCGCATACACTCTCCATTTGTCACAAACCTGTCGAAACCACTTCCATGTTGCTCGATCGACGGCTACTTAGGCTCGCCGCCGTTCGAGGGCTCGGGTGCGATCGGATCCATCGGCAGTTCGGTAATCGCCGTCGGGTTCTCCGTCGGCAACTCTTGCGACTTAACCTGCACGATGGTTGGCTGCGTTGCCGGCGTTTCGGTCGACACCGGGGGCTCGTTGCCACCATTTGCGGACGTCGCAGCGGCGGTTTCGGTGGCGGCTTTCAACCAGCTTGACCAGTCGACAGTGGCCGGCAACTTCGGCATTGATGACGATGAATTCAACGTCGCATTTGAATCGCCAAACACCGCCGACGTTTCCAGGCCAACCAGTAGTTTGGTCGGCTGAGTCGACGGCTGCGTCGACGGCACGTCACTCGTCGGCATTGCGGCCGGCGCGTTGAGGCTGGCGGGAACGGGCTTGGGGCCGTCATTACGCGGGGTGACGCTGATCGGCACGCTGGCTGGCAGTGTTGTCGGGGTCGGAAGATCCTTGTCGGCCAAGATGCGCCGGCGGATAAATGACCGGACCGAGCTGTTGTCCGACGCTGCAAGCTGCTTGCCGGTGATCTGTTCCTTGAGCGAGATCGCTTCGCGGAACTTCGGGTTGAGGTTCGTCGCACAGCCGAGGAAGAACAGCGCCTTCTCGCGGTCGGGCGTGTCGCGGTTCATTTCCGCGCTGGCCTTCTCGTAGCACGATTCGGCCAACCGCTCGCGGCCGAAGGGCATCATGCCCTTGCGCACACCGACGCGCAGTTTGTCGATGTCGGCCAGTTCGGCTTCCGAGGCATCGCTGAACGCCTTTTCATCTTTGATAATGTGCGGCGTGAGCAGGATGATGATTTCTTCGCGGGTCGTGCGGTCACGCTGGTTGCGGAACAGGTAGCCGGCCAGCGGCAGATTGCCCAAACCGGGGACCTGACTCTTGCTGCTGTCGGTCGCTTCGCGGAACAAACCGCCGATGACGATCGTGTGGCCGTCTTTCACCATGACGTTGCTGGTGACTTCGGTGGTAATCTTGAACGGAAGATTGTCGGCAGTCAGGCCGCCGGATGAATCTTCCGGGTGGATTTCCATGCGGATGTTGCCGTTGTCACCCACGAACGGGCGGAAGATCAGCCGCGTGCCGGTGTCGAGGAATTCAACAGTCTGAACAGTGCTGCTCTCGGTGACGGTGGTGGTGAGATAGCCGTCCTTGCGGCCGACGATCACCTCACCCTTCTGCTTGTTCAGCGCGAGAATCTTCGGATTGGCGAGCACGACCGTATCGGTCACGCCTTCAAGCGCAGCAAGGAAGACACTGACGTTATCGCTGACAAAACCGAGCTTCAGCCCGCCGGGCACGCTACTTGTGAAACTGTTGCCCGTGCCGACGCCCCCGGCGGCATTCGCGCCGTTGTTGACCGGGTCGCTGCCATCTCCTGTGCTGCCGCCGGTAACTTGCCCGGCCGCGTTGGTGAGCACGTTTTGAAAGCTCACGCCGGCCAGGACGTTAAAGTCTACGCCCAGGGCGTTGTCTTCGGTGATGGCGGCCCGCAGAATCGTTGCTTCGATGAGAATCTGCTGCGGCTTGCGATCAATTTCTTTGAGAACCTTGCGGACTCTCTCCAGATTTTCGGAGTAATCGGTCACGACCAGCACGTCTTCGGTGGCATGGTTATTGCCGCCGGTGTCGCCGGTGCCTGTGGAGATGCCTGAATCCGACGGCTGATTGAGCGAAACCTGGGCGGCATCACTTAAGACCGGCTTGATCATGTTCGCGGCGTTGGCGGCAGGCGTGTAGAAAAGGCGGAAGACTTCGGTGGTCGCCACACGCTCGGCCTTTTCCATCTCCGCGATTTCTTTGGCGGTGTAAACGTAGATGAAGTTACCCTTCTCGCGGTAGGCATAGCCGTTGGCGTGAAGGATGGCGTCGAGCGCTTCTCGGACCGTCACGCCGTAGAGGTTGGCAGTGACTTTCCCGCCCACTTCCTTGCTGGCGACGATGTTGCGCTGTGCCTGGATCGACATCATCCGAAGCACTTCAACCAGCGACGCGTCATTGACGTGGATCTCGACCGACCCTTCATCGCTGACGCTGATGGCATCGGCGGTGACGCTGGTGCCCTGGTTGTCGAGTTCGTCGGTGGAAGGTTGGCTGGCAGGGCCGTTGGCAAACGGGTCTTCGTTGGCATCAAGCACCTTTACATTCGTGTTGCCTGCGCCAACCGGACCAATTGCCAGGCTTTGCGGTTTTGCCGCTAGCGCCTGGAGTGCATAAACGGACGACACAGCCAGAAAAAGAACCCCCGCGGCCTTGGTACGCTTAAACATGGGAGATACCTCTGTACGACCTAAAAAAAACAACTCGTCGGTCTTGACGGGCACCGTCGCTACTTCATCTGGATCTCAAGCCGGATGCCCTCGGACTCAACAATGATCCGCCGCGCCTCGATTTTGAGGACGCGGAAGTTCGCAACGACATCTCCCTCTCCCACGAGTTTGTCATCAATCATGGCCCGGGGCGTCGGACCCATGATGACACTCGCAACCTGCAGCCTGCTGGCGCGGGTCTGCACGGCCTGAAGCACTACATGCTTCTTTTCTTCCTGATCGACCTGAACCGTGAGCGACTTTGCGATCTCATCCCAAAATCCGCGGCCTTCAATCGTCGGCTCAGACTTTATGACTTCTGGGGGGAATATTTCGTATCGAATCTGAAACGGGTTCCGCGTAAGCGGCGGAGCCGGCATATCCAGCCAGGCGAGAACCGGTGTTGAAGCTCCTCCCGCAAGCGTCGCGCCGTCGGCGTCGGGCGTGTTCGAAGCCGTCAGCAGGCTTTGCGGACCAACCTGCAGACCTTCGTGTGAAGCCTGGACAGTGCTGGGCGTTGTTTCGCCCGAAGAAATCAGCCGAAACGCTGTGAACGCCAGCACGAGCAGCAGGGCGCCAAGCAAGCCGGCCTTACGCGGATCCTGCTGGATCAGCCGTTGGGCTTTTTGCGGCCAGGATGGCGCCTGCAGTTGGATCATTGCGACTCGGTGGAAAAGTAGGTGTTCAACGCCATCTGCACCTGCACGTGGCCGCTCTTGTCGTTGCTCTTGAGGGTAATGCTGCGCAGGCGGGTCATGCGCGATAGTTCTTCGATCTGCCGGACGAACGCGTGTACGTCCATCAAGTCGCCTTCGAAATCAAGCACGATCGGCAACTGCGAGAATGTGTCGTTCCGCTTGGCCAGACCGTACTTGTATGAGAACTTCTTGAGCGATGATTGATTGCTCAGCCGGGTGATGTCACGAACCAGGTCGGCCCATTCGGCCTGTTTGGGGAGACGCTTGCTTTTGGCGAGCCGTAACGAAAGGTCTTCGTTCTCCGCCGAGATGCGTGGCAGATCCTTCGCGCGGTTTCGGGAGGCCGCAAGCTCGGCCCATTGGTCGTTGTAGCTCGCCCGAAGCGCCAGTGCCCTGCCTTCGACGGGACGGTAGACGAGCAGGTAGAAGCCGAGCGAGAAGACGACCAGCCCGCCGAACAGCCACCATTGCAGGTTCGTCAGTGACTTGGTCTTGGTTTGGAGATTACGCGCCATCCACCAGATTATTCGGCCGACGGCGTATTGAGGTTGATCAGGAATGTCAGTTCAAATTCGCGCATGATCCGGCCCTGCTGAATGCGGTCTTTGGCGTAGGTCATGGCTACCTGATCGAGATAGGCTTTATTGGTCAGTCCGGCAAGAAAGTTCGCGACATCCACATCATTGGGGGCGACCGCCACCAGCTTCACTTTGAGCTTCCGATCACACTTCTTCGCTAAAGCGGGGTTAGCGGACTTATCGCCCGCACGTGACTTTATGTTATTTGCCGCGGCATTATCTGCCGATCGCAGCACTTCTTCGGTGTCGGCGGCGAATTCGACGAGGAACATGTCGCCGCCCATCATCACATCCAGCTCGGCCAGCAACCGTGTAAAGTCGATCTGTAGCCCGACTTTGGAAAGTATTTCCCCCTGCCGATCCAACTGTTTCTTGAGCACCAGTTGTTCGTCGAGCAGTTTCAGTTCCGATTTCGTCTGCGCGATCTCGTGCTGAAGCATTGAACCGGCGCGCTCTTCGGCCATCACTTTCTGATGCTCTGCGACGCCGAACAAACCGATCGCCGCCAAGATTGCCGCCGTCGCCCAGGTCTGCGCCGCAACCAGCCCGCGCCGCCGGCGAAACGTGGGATACCAAGTTGGCAGAAACTCGATTTCACGCATGAGCCACCCCCGGCGATCCATCGAACCCATCGAGCAATCTTGCCGCGATCGCCTGCACCGCAGACGGCCGAGCCACTTCGGTTTCGACCGCATCGCCCGGCGCTACGGTGCCGCGCGGTCGTCCTTCTCTGCCGGAAAAATACCGATCTGTGCCCTTCAGGCTTAAGCCCATCGCGATCGACCACTCGCTCATTTCCCCTTGTCGCAGCGTTGCGCGCATGCGGCTGTAGTCGATATTCTGGATTGATCGCCCCACGGTCACCGGCACCGACAGCGCGCCTCCGAGAATCCGGATGAGCTGCGGGTCGCCCCCTTCTCCGCCGATCGTGCGCAGCGCCAGCGGCCGGGCGCCCCGGAACGTGACCGAGTAATACCGCAGGCACAGCGACACCTCGCGCGCCAAATCTTCCAAGATCGATCGAAGCGAGTCTTCCACCGCTTCGCGAACCGCGTCCCGGATGCCGGTGGTCTGCTGCTCCGCCGAGTCGATCAGACGCCGGCGCAGGCCGATCGCCTCTTCAACGGTAATGCCGAGCTTGCGCGCCACCGCGTCGCGCATCATCTGGCCGCCGATCTCGATCGGTTTGATCATCGCGATATCGCGACCACGGCCGATGAGCACCTGGCTGCGGCGCAATCCGATGTCGACCAGCACATGCACGTCGTGCTCGTCTTCTTTTCGGCGCATGAAGCGTTCGATGCTTCGATAGATTGCGCACGGTTCGTAATCCAGCGACTCCAGCAGCAATCCGCCGGCGTGCAGTTGTTCCACGTACTGCTCGATCTCCGCGTTTTTGGCGGCGAGCACCATAATTTCCTGCTTCGCATCCGACCCCTGCCGCACCTCGCCGGCAATCAGGTGATTGAGCGTGGCCAGATCGGTATCAAAAGGAAACAGGTTTTTGGCTTCGAACTGCAACGCCGATACGGTGTCCGCCGCCGGCATGATCGGCAGTCGGAGGTTTTTCAACTGAACCAGCTCACGCGGCAATGCGATGATCGACTTTCGCCCGCGGAAGTCGTTCTCCCGCATGCTTCGGCGAATGATCCCAAGCGCGACGGCGGTGCGGGACTTGATGTCCCCCGCCGGCGTAAACGGCATGGCCTCGCGCGCGGCGCAAGTCACTTCCAGGTCGTCGCCGGTGATCTGCAGTTGCATCAGCTTGATGCTGTCTGCACCCACATCAATGCCGATCGGCAGGTATTGTGTTCGCGTGAGCTTCAACAAACTAATTGTCCTCGATCACGGTAATTTCGCCGGTAAACGGTTCGACGAGTATCTTCAATTTATAGGTGCCGCTTCCCATCACAACCTCGCCCGCCGCGGCGAGGGCCGTGTGCACGTCGCCCACGGCGTTGTAAGAATAAGGGGCGCCCAACTCGTCGAACACCAGCGTGGTCGAGCCGTCAAAGGTGTTAGAATCAATAAACGAGTTCGTCAGCCCCGTGGTGCCGCTGGCGCCGAAAGTCATCGTGTACGGCGACTTGTTCACGGGATGGGTAATGGGTGTCGTACCCGTTGACGTGTCGTACAAGCTGTAGGTGTTCGCGCCGAAGCGGATGTAGATTGTCCGTTGCGACGAGATCGCCAGGTTCTGGGCATAAATTAAGTCGCCCATGGCAATGCGCGCCGACGCGGCACAGCGAAGATCATCGCGTGAGCCGATCTGCGGTATGACGATCGCCGAAACCGTACCGAGGATGACTATGACCACCAGAATCTCGACGAGGGTAAACCCGCGAGAAACGATTGAACGAAGTTGGTATGTGCAGTCGCGAACCATAGGGTGTCCGAAGCGAATGGGGTAACAACGCGGCAACAAACGCTTCCACTTCGGTGCGCGGCCGCACGAGAACCACGGTCCCGAGCGGCAGGCTATTTGCCCCGCACGCCGCCGTCTTTGCTATCGGGCACTACCGCCGTCACCTGAACTTTGCCCGATTCGAGCAGGTTGATGAGCTTGTCGAGCTTTTCGTTGGTCTTCTTGATCTCGTCGGTCATCGCAATGCGCTGCGCGCCGGGGTCGGCCACCTGCGCCTGGGCCGATTGCAGCCGGGGCGCTCCAACCCACTGACCTGCGAGGATGATGCCTTGAAGAACAACTACTACTCCGAGGAGTCGATTCAATTTCATAACGTCCTTTCGTACAACGATTGATCAGTTCCCGGTCCACGAGACGACCGTCAATGCTTTAATATCCATATCGGCTACCACCATTCCAAATCCGGGAACAACGGCAAGATCTTTGTCGTATACCACCGAAAATGTGCCCTCGTAGTTATCGGTCGGAATCGGAGCGACCGTGTCCGAAAGCATCAGGGCGCCAACGATAGAGATGGAACCATTTGTGTTTGTGTCGCACTCGATCTTGCTGGCGTAGGTCAGTCCGGTAACGGACAAACGGGCTGTGTTTTCGAGCCTAATGCCGGCGCCGCTGACAACCGCCGGGTAGCCTTGCCTGGCGATGATGCTGGAGTTGCCAGCGCCGATTCGCAACTTCGCTCCATTGATCAGGAGCACGGAGCCGTTAACAGTCGAACCGCGGAGCTCCACGTCTGCATCGGTCCAGTAAATCCCGGCTGGGTTCATTAGAGTCGGGCCAATGGTTTTTGCCGAGTAGAGGGCTTGCGTGAGCTTGGTCGCATTGTAGGTCAACACCAGACCGGTGATTGGATTCTTGTATCGGTACGAGCGCAAGTCGGGCAAGTGCGCGAAGTCGGTTACCAACGCGGAAGGATCGGTCGGCGTGGGTGGCGCTGTCACGAACGGCTTTAGCAGCGAACTGACCAAACCGACCGCGACCCCTTCCAGCACAGAGTTTTCTTCCCATGCCACAAGGATTGACTTGGCTGCGCCCGAAACTTCGCCCGTGCCTGATTTGACCACATCGTCTGAAACCACGTCGCCGTTCACGCGCCCGCCGGAAACCACCCTTACCTTGCCCAGCGTCCGCACCCCGCTGCCGGATGCGTTGGTGAAGGTCATACCGCCGTCAAGTTGCACGTCGGCGTTGAGGACGACTGCATCGATGATCGGTATCACCGCCACTTCACCCGATGTCAGGCCGCGAACCCGCGCCTGTATCGTGCGCGACGTGCTTCCGCGCGAATTGCTCCGCGAAGACGTGGACTTGATGACATAGAAGTTGCTCGGTTTTGCGTAGACCACTTCAGTCGCGATCGTTCCGCGGGCGTCGGGGCCGAGGTTTAGATTGGCCTCGCCGGGGTAGTAGCCGTTGGGCCGCGAACCGGTATAAGCCGATGGATTCTGCAGATAGTACATCGCGATGTTCACACCTGACTCGGCGAAATAGTCGGCCTCGGCGACGGTGGCGGCGTTGCCGCTGGCGCGGGTCTGCAGGGACGACACCGAAAGCAGCGAAAGCCCCAGCACCGCCGCAACGCTTGTGGCGATCGTCACCAGCACGAGCGCGCCGCCGGCGCGGGTTCTGCATTTAAGCCATTGTTTAGTGTGCATAGTCGTCTCTGAGCGATGAACTAATTCGGGTCGGTCACACCGCTGCGCAGGGCGATGACCATCGAATAAACCTGATTCAGCTTGCCGCTGCGCACGCGGAACTGCGCTTCGATTGCCCCCGCCTTTGCTCCGGCAGAAAGGCGGTAGAACCGCAGGCCGTCGATGCGCGAGAGCATCGGCACGCGATCGAAATCTTTATGAAGACGGGTGACCATCGCAACATTGGCGAAGGCGGCCGGGGCCACGGTCTCATCGACCAGAGCCGACGGCCGCTGGTAGCGGCAGACGAGCTTGTTGTCAGTCTCGTAATAGAGCAACTCCAGTTCCGAAAGCTGGATGGCATCGTCGTCGTTTAGATCAGAGACCCACACCACCACGGCTGCGGGGTCGGCGGATTTGTCGTCGAACGAACCGGGCTGAATCGCCCCCGCCGCTTTCACCCCGCGTAGCATGGCGCCAACGCGCGCCGTGGCCACGCTGGCGACGGTTGATGCCTCGGATTGCGCGTCATTGGCCTTCCATGCAGCGGCCACGGCGAACGTGAACGATGCCACCGCGCCCAGCACGAGCACGGTGATCGACATCCCGATGATCAGTTCGATCATCGTGAAGCCGCAACGCAACGTCTGCCTGGTGTTCAAGTGCTTGCGCATGGTTCACCTTTTAATGTCCACGCGCGCAACCCAGCGGTGCAGGGTCACCTGGTGGCCGGAAGGCGATCGCACGCAGACGGTCACGCGTGCAAAATTGCTTAACTCGGGCGAAATCGCAGTGGTGGACGGCGTCGCCAACGGCTCGACCTTAACAGTGCGGCTGTAATCGGCGCCGTAATCGAGGGCGATGCCCGTCGTCGCGATCGAGGTAAACGGCGACTGATCCGTGTAACCGTCGAAATCAAATACGTCGTCGTACAAACGGCGGTTTTTTTGCCCGGCATTCCAACCGCCGCCGAACAGACCCAACGCGTTGGTGTACGGCATGCTGGCGGTTTCTTCCGACAACGAACGCGCCAACTGCACCATGATCCCGCGCTCGCGGATCGAGCCATTCTGCTGATACGAAGTCGCCAGCCCGCTGGAAATCCCCAACACCGCCGTGGCCAGCACCACGCTGGCGAGCATGCTTTCGACGATGGTGAAGGCGTTTCGGTATCGCATATCAAGATCACTGGATGACACAGAAATTCTTGGCTGTCTCGGTGGGGCAGACATTCTTGTCTGTCTCGGCATTCCATGCCGAAATCCAAACTGCCACTGGAAGCGGCAAGCAGACAGGAATGTCTGCTCCACCACTGCTACCTGACGGCCCGCCGCTAATAGCTGAAGTACGGCATGCCGCTGGTATCGTTGCCGGCGACGTTTGGAATTATTTCCTGCGTCTGCGGCTTGTAGATAAACGCGGTGGTTCCGTCCGGGGCGGCGGGCATGGCGGCACCGTCGGCGATGATGGTTAACGTCGAAAAGTTGTTCAGCGGGTTCTTGGGCATCCGACTCAGATACGGGCCGTACTTATACTGTGCGTCGCCGGTGGCCTGGGCGTTGCCGGTTTCGTTGGTGTACGTCGTCATCTGCGCCTCAAAGTTCGCCTCCGTCGCAGCGCCCGACGATGTGCCGGCGGCATAGCCGGGCGAGCAATCGTTGTGCTGAGCGCGATACACGGCGATCTGCGTCCGCAGATACCGCATTGCGTCGCGCAGCGTGTTCTCCCGTGCCGTGAGCGAGGCGTTGGAAAACTGCGGGATGACGATCGAGGCGAGAATGCCCAAAATCACCACCACGATCAGGATTTCGATCAGCGTGAACGCCGACTTAGTGGACGTGTTCCTGTGATGCATAAGCTGCCTCGCAAGGTAAACAAGACTCCCGCCGGCCGTTAAGTCGGCGGGAGTTGGTGTGATCGAGGTAGTTAGTCGTTGATCACGTTGTCGGCATCGCCGTCGGTGTTGCCGTCGCCTTCGAAGGCCCAGATCTTGCCAGTCGCCTGGCTAAAGACGTAACCTTCGGTAGCGCCCGCTGTGGCTGCGAGAGCAGCCGCGTCAGTCGCAACCGACTGCACGCCGGTGTTGCTGCTACGCATCGCGTTGGCAGGAGCCGATTGAAGGTACGGCCCAAGGACCGGGGTGCCGGTGGTCGTGCCGTCTTCATTTGTCTTGACGATCAGTTTGGCAAAGTCGCTCCATGCGCCGGTTAGGGTGTTATCCGCGGTCGGATAGAGGTCAATATGCTGTAGCTTGTACAGCTCAATCTGGCTGCGGAGAGACTGAACCTGGCTGCGCGCGCTGCTCATCCGGGCTTCGGTCGACGCATTGGTAAACTGCGGGATAACGATCGCCGCAAGAATGCCCAAGATGATCACAACGATCAGAATTTCAACGAGCGTGAAACCACGCTTAATAGAACGATACGCTTTCATACACGGTCTCCTTGTCTTGTCTTTGCAAAGCCTGCCGCCAACGTAGCGGCTGGGCATGAATCTCATCGATCCTGCGAGCACGACGGCTCGCGTCTACACGGCGAAGTGGCTTTTCGTCCGGGTCAACCCGAACGCATGCCACCAGAACTCCATCGCACCGGCCCGGGTTTGCCACAACGTCGGCTTCACCAGATTGGGCGCGATATGCCTCGCTCCTTTCGTCGCCACCACGACACAAATGAAACAGCATTGGGTCGCTCGTTCGGCGGGCGGTACGCACGCCCGGAAATACACCACCGAACAACCAAGCCATCGGCACAGCGGAAGGCTGACTTAACCGCCACACCGGCCTCAAAGCGGAGCACGCCGTTTTAAGACGTGCTTCGCCCCGGGGCTTTACGGCCAAAACGACCGACAAGAAGAGACCGAAGAGCGGAATCGCACAGAAGGTGTTACAAAAATCCTTCGACTGCGAAGACCCATTCGGCAACGCCTCGATCCATTTACTGGACCAGGCGCTTTGCGCATCACGCGGGCCAAACAGCGCCCACATGAGCCGAGTTCATCGCCCGAACTCGACGCCGCCTCGCGACGGCTTAGCCCTTATCGGGGATCCTCTTGTCAAACCGCCGTCAACAACCGGCGTTGCAGGAATGATGTACGATTCGAATTTTGTCGTTGCAAGGAAAACGAGAAGTGGTTGGTTATCGGGCGGTGCTGGATGTGCTCGAATGGTTGTCGTCCCGAAGGGTACGCCCGAGGGACTATCCGTCGGAGTGCGTTTGTTTACCAAACGCTGATGCGGTCGACGCCGGTTTGGGCGATCGGTCGGCACAACTGGCGCTTCAACGACCGACGCTACAACGAAAAACCCGCGATCGAGTGATCGCGGGACTTTGGTGTTCGATCAGGCTTCACTTTCGACGGGGTCAATCAATTGACCACCGTTAGACTTATGACGCCACACCCGCCGGCTGTGGCGGCTTGATGCCCAGCGACGTGCCGGCGATCAGGGCGCCCGGCGGGCGAAGACCCCCCAGCACCGGCTTGGCCGGCGCGGCGGCGGGAGCGCTGCCCCCGGCACTGCTACCCTTGTGGTCGGGCTGCAGCACCAGTGTCATGCGGCGGCCTTCCATTTTGGCATCGCGCTCGACTTTGCACACCTCGATCAGCGATTTTTTGATCTTGGTAAAGATCACGCGGCCCAGTTCCTGGTGAGCCATTTCGCGACCCTTGAATTGCAGCGTGAACTGGACCTTGTTGCCTTCTTCAAGGAAGGCCTTGGCGTGGTTGATCTTGATCTCAAGATCGTGATCGCCGATGCGGACGGTTTTGATCTTCAGTTCTTTCAACTGCCCGGCTTTAGAGTGCGACCGACTCTTGTCCTGCTTTTTCTGTTGCTGGTAGAGGTATTTGCCGTAATCCATGATTCGGCAAACCGGCGGGCGGGCGGTGGGGGCGACTTCGACGAGATCCAGGCCAGCCTCGCGAGCCGTGCGCATGGCCTCGGCTGTCGGGACGATGCCAACCTGGTTCTCAAGATGATCAATAAGTCGGACGGGCGAGATGCGGATCTGCTCGTTCCTGCGAAGATGCGTGGAAATGGCCAGTTACTCCTGAAAAACACGCCGGAACAACAAACCCGCCTCACATGCGAGTCGCACCTGTTCGGCAGCTCTTGTACGGGCGACTAAACCCAACAAAAAGCGGCCCACGACCCGCGGCGGTGAGGTGAATAGCGGTTCACCTCGTGTCCGACAGGCGATAATATGATTATCGGTCAACCGGATTGCAAGGAATTACTCTGGCAATTCGATCAAAATCAGGGGTTGCCGGATATTTGCGTCTCCGGCCCGCTCCCACGCAGATCGCGGCCGTTCTCCGCGCGGTGGGCGGGGGCGCGCGAACGTCGCCGGCTAATTACCTAAGTTATTATTTAGAATAGATTTACAGAAAATCCATAGGGCGGCAAGGTCGGCGTCCGAATTCAGCGTCTTTTCAGGAGAACCAGCAATTCCGCGGACTTGATGACCAGAGCGACAGGGAAATGCCGCATTGACGGGTGGCGGGCGCGTGCGTCACGGTCACACGATAAGTCTTGCGGGCATGGGCCGGAACGTGATAGGGGCCAATCATGTCCGTCCAATCGCCGGTGCGGATCAAGTCGATTTCAACCAGATTTGTTTCACTGTCGATATATTTTTCACGTTTTTCAAGATAAGCGGCAACCGCCTTGCCGGTCGACTTATTCCAGGGGCTGAGCACTTCGATGGCGGTCACCATGCGGTTGCCGGCGGC